>JBDTXR010000121.1:0-21435 GCA_040006075.1 Byssovorax sp.
CCGCCGCTCGTGCTCGCGCCGCCGCCCGCGCAGGCGGCGATGCCGAGCGCGAACGCGACGACTGCCACGCTCCGGATCATCGCCGCAGGGCCGTCAGCAGATTGGCTGTATCGGGGTACAACAATCATGCACGCGTCAGGCGCTCACGGACAGCCGCGCTCGCTGGCGAGCGCCGTCTTCGCCATCTCGTTCAGGCCCGGCGGAGCGTCCTTTGCGAGCAACGGCGCGAGGCGCTTTTGCAGATCGTCCGGGTGGACCACCGAGAGCGCCGCCACCGCCGCCGCGCCGAGGCGTCGATCGCGCTCGTCCTTGGGATTGACCGCGTTCTCCGCGAGCTTCGTGAAGAGATCGACCGAGCCCTTGTCGCACATCTCGGCGAGGGCGAGCACCGAGCGCGCGCGCAGATCGAGGGTCTCCTCGACGACGAGCGCGCGGGCGCGGAGCAGCGGCGCGTGGACCGTGGCCTTGTGCGCGCCCAGGGCGTCGATCACCCGACCGCGCACCTCGGGGTAGAGATCGGTGATCTTCGAGGCCAGCGCGGCGTCGAGCGCGGGGCTCGCCGGGAGCGTGCCCATCGTCCGCGCGGCGGCGGCGCGGAGGATCGTCCACTCGTCGCTCACCAGGCGCCGCGTCAACGCGGCAGAGAGCCCCGCGGGCAGCGGCGCGCCCCCGGTGTCGCCGAAGGCGTTGATCGCCGCCTCGCGCACGCGGACGTCGGGATCGTCGACGGCGATCGCCACGTCGGGCCAGAGCGATTTCACCTGGCCCGCGGCCTCGGCGGCGCGCGCTCGCAGGTGCGGATCGGGATCGCGGCGGAGCGTGTTGCGGAGAAAGCCCTCGGCCGCGGCGTCGCCGGCGCTCGCGAGCTCGGCCGCGGGACCGAGCAAGAGGAAGCGCGTGGCCATCGGCGCGGACGGCGTCGCCAGCGCGGCAAAAGCAGGCTTTGCGCCCTCGATCTTCGGCAGCGTCGATCCGCCCGCGCGGAGCAGGTCGATCACCGTCGAGGGCGCGCGTCCTGCGAGCTTCGGGGCCTCGAGCTCGGCCGCGAAGGCGCGCTCGGCCCGCGACGATTTCAGCGCGTGGGCCAGCGCCGCGCGCAGCTCGCGCCGGCCCGCCTCGTCGGCCTTGTCGAGCGCAGAGACGAGGATCGGTACCGCCTCCGCGGGGGCCACCAGCGCGAGCTCGAAGGCCGCGAGCCGGCTCACCCCGGGCTTCCCCTCGGCCACGAGCTGCGCCAGCGCGTCGCCCGACGCCCGCCCGCAACGACGGAGCTGATCGCGCGCGTGCGCGAGCTCCGGATCCGCTTCTCCCGGCGCGCCGCGCGGCTTCTCTTTCGACGCGACGAGGCGCGCGAACGCCGCCGCGAAGAACGGCGCCTGCTCCTTGCACGGCGCGCCGTCGACGATCGCCGCGGCGAGCTGCTTCCCCGCCGGATCGAGCTTCTCGTAGCCGGCGATCGTCGCCTGGGTCGCCGCGGATCCGCCGCGCGCCAGGAGCGCCGCCGCCGCGCGAGATCGCTCGCCGCCGCCCGCGAGCGCGCCCACCAGCGCCTCGGGCGTCGCCGCGCCGAAGGTCGTCGTCGCCTCGATCTCCGCCAGCGTCACCCGCGGGAGCTTCGACGCCGGATCGCCTTTATTTGCAGCTCCAAATGTGTCGCCGAGCGCCACCGCCACGCACGACGCGCGGAGCTCCTCGGGGAGCTTCACCGTGTACCGCGTGCCCGGCGGCTGCTTCCATGCGTCCTCCGGCATCTTCACCTCGACGAGCTTCGCCTCCGACGCGAGGTAGAGCGTGCGCGGCGCGGCGCCGCCCTCCACGTCGGCCTTCGGGCGCACGGTGATCGTGAACGCGACGATGCCGACCTCGTCCGACGAGGCCATGGTCACGAACTCGCCCTCGCCGGATCCGGCTTTATTCTCCGACCAGATCGTCTCGGGATCGCCGTCGGTGAGCGAGCCGAAGATCCGATCGACCGCGCTCGACGCCGCCGACGCGTGGAGCAGGCGCACGCCGCTCGTCGCCGCTTCGCCCTCGGCCACGCGGGTCGCGGTGATCTTCACGGCCTTCGCGCGCTCGTCCGCGCCGAGGTTCTGCACGCTCGCCGCGCGGATCAGCTCGAACGTCGCCGGATCGATCTCCTTCGCGGAAACCAGGGTGGGACGCCCGCACAGCGTCACGTCTTCGCGGCGCTCGCCCACCAGGATCCGCCGCGCGCCCTTCGCCAAAGGCTCGTCGACGATCACGTTCACGCGCCCCTCGCCGTGCTCGCCCCGGCTGACGCCGACGAGGCCCGTCCACACCACCACCGGCTTGTTGCCTTTCCCCGCGAGCGGCGCGGCGAGGAGCAGCGTCCAGGTCGCGCCGGCGTCGCCCTTCTCGATCGGCACGTCGACGCGCACGATCTCGCGGCCCGAGGTGAGCACGCTGGATTTCACGGTCGCCCCGGCGATCGAGGCCTTCACCTCGTCGCCGAGCGCGATCACCGCGCCGCTGTCGGGATCGCACTTGCCCGAGGCGCAGACCTTCACGCGCACGCCGCCCGCTTCGACGCGCACCCCGAGCGCTTGCTGACCGTGGCCGCCCGCCGTCGCGATCAGCGGATCCGCCGCGGCGATCCGGGGCGCGAAGATCGACGAGAGCGCGAGGGCGAGGGCGGCGAGCGAGCGAGAGCGCTTCATGGCGCGCCACGATCGCCCAGGAACCGCGGCGCCGCTACGGAACTTCGCTGGAGGGGATCCAGAAGCCGCCGTCGTCGGGCGGGGTGAGCGCGAGGCTCTTCGGGAGGATGTTCGACCAGCCGGTGATCGTCTCGAGCACGTAGACCTCGGCGCCGATCTCGATCGCGCCGACCGGCTGGTCCTTGGCGTCGCGCTTGATCCGGATCGGGATCTCCCTGGTCGCCTTGACCACCCGCGGCGGCGGATCGAGCGCGAGCTGCGCGCCGCTGATCGAGGTGGTGGGCGGGACGAACTGGTCCATCATCTCGCCCTTCTTCAGCGGCTCGAGATCGCCCTGCCGCGCCCAGGCATCGAGGGTCAGATCCGATCGCGATTTCACGTGCACGAAGCCCGCGCGCGACTCGGTGCTCCAGAAGAGCTGCCCGCTCCCTTCGCTCATCTTCAGCGCGAACACCGCGCTCCCGTTGGCGTCGTCGAACAGATCGAGCGACGCCGTCTTCATCAGGTAGCCGCGCCCGTTCCCGGGCACTTCCATCGCCGACGGCGTCCCGCGCTGGAGCGTGAACGCGTCGCAGGATCCCGAGGCCCGCGCCGTCTGTCCGCTGGTCCCGAGGATGGTGATCTCGCCGGTGAGCGAGCCCGTCGCGGCCTGCACGAGCTTCACCTTCTGCGCGGTCGAGATCCACACATGGCCGCCCATCACCGGGAGATCGCGCGCCGTGTAGACGGGGATCGTCGCCGGCGCGACCCACCCGTCGAGCCGCACCGATCCCGATCCGAGAGAGGTGGTGACCCGCGCTCGCCCGGTCGCGGGATCCGCAGGAAAGTCGCTCAGGCGAAGCGCCACGAACGTCCCCGAGAAGCTGCCGATCACCCGCCCGCCGCTCGCCGCATCGAAGATCTGGAGGCCTTTTCCCACCGGCTCCGTCCCGCCGAGCCAGCAGCCCGGCCCGGTGACGCCCGACTGCGCCGCCGCGGGAGGGGGTGGCCGCGCGTCGTCTGCGCGCGCCTCCATCGACGAAAAAGGCGCTGTTCCCGCCCCGAACAGCGCCCCGAGCATCGCCGCCGCCGCAGCGCCCCTCGCCCCTCGTGCTAGTAGTGCCATCGCTTCCACTCTACCCGTGACGGGCCTCCGTGACGGGGTAGGACGCTCCAGGGCCCCAGATAATGCAGTCGTCCGATTTCGACCTCGCGTTCGCCTCTCCCCGCAAGCTCCCCAAGGCGCGCGAGCTTCGCGGCAACGTCGTGGTCCTCGACATCGCCTTCGCCTCCGAGGCCGGGGGCTTCAGCTTCGAGAAGACCACCCTCCCGTTCATCGACGGCCTCGGCCGCCGCCTCGCCGCCTGGGTCGATCACCACGACAGCGCGCATCATGCTCGTTACGAAGGGGATCCGCGCTTCACGCTCACCACCAAGGCCCAGCACGGCGCCTGCCCCGAGCTGGTGACCCCTGCGCTCGTCGCCCGCGCCGGCAAGGTCGACACCATCGTCTGCCACGTCGATTTCGACGGCCTCTGCAGCGGCGCGAAATGGATCCGCGGCGGCGTCGAGCCCTATCCCGGCTGCGACGACGACGCCCGCGCCATCGATACGCGGATCGGGACGCCCGGGCCGCTCGCGGTGCGGATCGACCGCGCCCTCCGCGCTCGCCCGCGCGATCAAGCCCTCTTCGGGATGGTGGTCCGCCACCTCTCCATGGGCCTCACCGATCGATCGCTGTGGGAGACCATCGACGCCGCCGGCGCCGAGCTCAACGCCCTCGAAGCCGAAACGCGCCGCCTCGCGACCCGCTATGCGCGCCTCGATCCCGGCATCGTCATCGCCGACGCGTCGATTCGCGACGGGCGCTACGACAAGACTCTGCTCCTCCTCCTCGGCCAGGAGCGGGCGAAGATCTCCATCGTCATCGACGGCGACAACATCACCTTCGCGGCCGGCTTCGAGAGCGGGGTGAACTTTCTCACCCTCTTCGCGATCTCCGGCGGCATGCCGACGCGGATCTCCCTCCAGCGCTCGAAGCTCGAGCCCTCGCTGCTCGCGCTGGGCGTGGCCCCCGAAGAGGTCCGCCGGTACGCGGCGACCTTGAAATAGGCTCGATCTCGTCAGTCGGGCCGCCGCGCAGATTCTGTCCAGATTCATCGTTGACGGGCCGGGATCCGTCTGCTACGAGCATTGCACTATTGCAATGGTCCGGGCGACGTCCTTGCAGCGACGAAAGCCAAGGGCATCTGGGCGAGGTGGGTAATGGCGGCCAAGACCTGGACGAGCACGGCGAACAGCGGCGTTGACGAGCTCCTGTTCCACAACGCGGCGGTGTCTCTCTGCCTCCTGGTCAACCGGAGGCACAGCACCCTGCGGATCATCGATTTTCGCGCCGGGCCCACGGTGGCCAAGCGCAGCTTCGTCGTCGCCGCGGCCAAGCGCGAGGGCGTGGAGAAGGTGTTCACCCTGGTCGAGCGCGACGAGGTCTCGACCTGGACCCGGCTCGGCTTCACGCGCGAGGGCTCGATCCCGAGCTTCTACAAGCGCAGCGACGCCTGGATCCTCGGCGCCGTCGTCAACCAGATTGGCCCGGTCCGCGCCGCCCGCGGGAGCAGGGAAGAAGAAGACGACGACGAGGACGACGCCGAGAGCGAGGAGCGCGCGTCATCGCCTGCCGCCGCGCTCGCCGAGCGGACCATCGCCCGCGCGCGCCGGCTGCTCAAGGCCACGGACGACACCGCGTTTCCCGCGGTGAAGCTGGCTCCGGCGAGCGAGGCCGACGCCCGCCGGGCCCTGGCCACGGCGCAGCGGACCGGCCGGGCCCTCACCGGATTCGAGCCCTTCAGCCGCGATGTCGAGCGCCGCGCCTTCGCCCTCACCACCCGCGGCGGCTACTCGACGCTGGCCTCGGTGGAGACACAAGCATGCTTTGGAAACTCGTTCTTCGAGCTGCTCACCGCTCCCCGGACCGAGCCCGAGAGGCTGGCTGCGACGTCGGCAGTCCGGGCCCTGGAAGCGCGGTTGAAGGACGAAGGCGCGGTGAGCACCTTCACCCTCGCCGCGGCCGACGACGTGACCCAGACGGCGGTGTTCCTGGGCGCAGGCTTCCGACGCTCGGGCGTGCTCGCCAGGCATGTAATGCTGAAGGGAGAGCGGAAAGACGCCATCGTGTGGTCGAAGAAGCTCGCCGGAGCTGGGGACTGAGCTTGACGCCGCGGTCGAGTTAGCGCGTTGTGGCCTCCCTTTCCAGGAGGCTTTCCATGCGACGTCTGCTCATCGGCTCTTCAATCCTCGCGTCCGCTCTCGCCCTCGCCGCCTGCGGCTCGGACACCGCCACGACCGCAACCGGCGGCGGCACCATGGCGGGCGCCGGCGGGGACTTCGCCGTCAGTAGCACCGGGGCCGACGGCACCACCGCGGCGGGCACCACCACCGGCGCCGGCGGCTCGGCGCCCGTGGTCCCGGCCTACAAGAGCTATGTGATCCTCGGCGACTCGATCTCGGATCACGGCGGCGTGGGCCCGTTCTTCTACGATCTCCTCGCCAAGAACGACGACGCCGTCTACCCGAAATGGGCGGGCAAAGACCTCAAGTCGAAGTTCGGTGCCGACCTCGTGGTCGTCTCCGACGCCAAGGGCGGCGCGGTGTCGAAGAACCTCCCGGCCCAGGTCACCAATCTTCCGGCGTCGCTCCCCGGCCCGGTCGCCGTGACCATCACCATCGGTGGCAACGACATGCAGGTGGCCATTGGCAACATCCTCCAGGGGAAAGATCAGCCCGATCAAGACGCCATGCGCGCCAACCTCAAGGCCGCTCTCACCGAGCTGACCATGCCCGATCGCTTCGGCAAGGGCGTCGAGGTCCACGTGTTCGAGGCCGATATCTACGATCCCACCGGCGGAAAGGGCGATTTCAGCAAGGAGGGCTGTCCGGCCCCGCTCAGCTTCCTCCCGGTGACCCCGACCGACGGGTTCTTCATGAACTGGAACGGGATGGTGAAGGACGAGGTGCCGAAGTACGGAGTCAGCCTGGTCGAGCCGCTCCACGACACCTTCTACATGCACAACCTCAGCACCAAGGCCGACACCTGGTTCCACACCGATTGCATCCATCCCAACAAGGTTGGCCACAACCAGCTTCGCGCCATGTTCTGGACGGCGATCACCGGCGAAGCCGCGCCGATGTGAGCTCGCGTCGCGTCCGGCTCAGGCGCCGGGCGCGATCGATTGGCTGACCGCATCGAACGTCGCCGGATCGACGCCGGCGGCGACGGCGACGAGCTCCACGCGGGCGCGCTCGAGCTCGGAGACGCCGTCGCTCGCGAGGGCGATGGCCAGCCCGAGGCGGACGCCGTCGTCGGCGGCGCCGTGCGCTGCGAGGCTCGCGCCGATGGCCTTGGCGCGGGCCTCGACGCCGACCGCTTCGATCTTCGCCCGGCTCTCGCGGACGACGTGGCGGGTCATCCGCGGATCGAGCATCCCGCCGACGAGCGTGCCGATCGACTCGGCGAGCGCGGCCATCTCGGCCTCGTCGATGGTCCCGTCGGCGAGGGCCACGAGGACGGCCAGATCGACGACGGCGTTGAGCCCCTCGTCGCTGGAGTCGAAGCGGGCGCGGAGGGCGGCGACGAGGGGGCGGATGGTCGGGCTCGGCTTCATCCGCCCAGGAATACTCGGTCTTCGCGCCGCGCTCAAGATCGCCCGGCCGCCGGGAAAATCGGGTAACGTCGCGCTCCTACTTCAAGCGGGAGAGGCACGATGCGTCGGGTTGCCATCATCGGTTCGGGCATTACTGGGCTGCTGTGCGCGCACGCCCTGGTCAAGGCCGGTTATTCGGTCACCGTGTTCTCGGACCGCACCGCCGACCAGTGGCTGACGGAGTCCCGCCCAACGGGCGCCGCGGGTCGCTTCGACAAGGCCCTCTCGTTCGAGCGCGAGCTCGATCTGGCCTACTGGGACGCCGAGGCGCCCCGGGTGGAGGGCGCCTATCTGACGATGTGCGAGACCCCGGGCACCAGCGTGCTCACGGCCGCATGCCGCCTCAAGCGGCCCGGGATGGCCATCGACGTTCGCCTCCAGAGCCATCGATGGATGAACGAGCTCGTGGCCCGCGGCGGCAAGGTGGAGATCGAGAAGGTCACCCCCGCGCGCCTCGACGAGATCGCCGCGGAGTTCGATCTCACCATCGTGGCGGCCGGCCGCGCCGATATCTGCCAGCTCTTCCCGCGCGACGAGGCCCGGAGCGTCTACACCACGCCGCAGCGCAAGCTGGCGATGGTCATGTGCCGTGGAGCCGCGATGGGGTTCGAGGGAGTGCCCTTCGTGCCCGTGAAATTCAACCTGGTCGCCTCGGCCGGAGAGGCCTTCTGGGTCCCGTATTTCCACAAGGATCACGGCCCCTCGTGGTGCCTGCTCTTCGAGGCCAAGACCGGCGGTCCGCTCGACCGCTTCGACGGCGCGAAGAGCGCCGCCGAGGTGCTGACGCTGGGCAAGGCGATCGTCAAGGAGGCGTTCCCCTGGGACCACGCCTGGGTCAAGGACGCCGAGGTCTCGGACGAGCTGGGCTGGCTCGTCGGGAGCGTGACGCCGGCGGTGCGCGGCCCGGTGGCCGGGCTGCCTTCCGGGCGGGTGGTGACGTGCCTTGGCGATACGGCGATGTCGCTCGATCCCATCGGCGGCCAGGGCGCCAACAACGGGACCAAGATGGCGCGCCAGCTCTCGGCGGCGATCGTCGCCCGCGGCGATCAGCCCTTCGACGCGGCGTGGATGACGGACACCTTCAATCGCTACTGGGCCACGGAGGGAGAGGCGATTTACACCTTCAACAACCTGCTCCTCGAGCCGGTCACCGAGGGTGGCAAAGAGATCCTCATCGCCCAGTATGGCGCCCTCGGGAACGCCGACGGACCGCAGCAGTCCATCGCAGATGCCTTTGCCGAGAACTTCGACGATCCGGCGTCGCTGACGCCGATCATGCGCGACGTCGCCCGGTCGCGCGCGTTCATCAGCGAGAAGATGGGGCGCTCGTGGGTGCGCTCGGCCGTGGCCGGCAGGCTCGCCATCGCCGCCGGCCAGATCCGTCAGAAGCTCGGGATGCCACCGAAGCACCCGTTCGCCTCGGCGGCCGCGGCGAGGTGAGCAGCCCTGGCCAGCGCGACGAGCCATCGCCGCCTGGCAGGAGACGGTCGCTTCCGAGCCCTGCCCCCGGCATCCTCGGTCGCCACATGCGACAATCTGCCGCGGTTTCCGGTGGCGCGCGATCGATTACCAACCGGGAAATGCAGGGTATTCTCGTCGGGCACGCGGTCTGCATCCCCGGCGAGTGGGCGCTCGCCGCCGACGCACCCGCAGGTTTCTGTCCGCGAAATAGTTGAAGGACCCGTCATGACCACCCACGCAGCCCAGGCCACCCACCCCACGTCGAGCGCGAGCGAGCCGGTCAAGGCCGTCGCCGGTCAGCACCGCAGCCCGTGCCCGGCGCTGAACTCGCTGGCGAACGATGGATATCTCCCGCGCGACGGCAAGGTGACGGTCGATCAGCTCGTCCAGGCCTTGCACGAGCGGCTGGGGATCGCCAAGAGCGTTGGAACGCTCCTCGCCAAGGCGGCCATGGGCAGGCTCGGTAAGCCGGGGGAGGGGGGCGAGCGGGTGCTCGATCTCGCCGATCTCACCGAGCACGGGTTCATCGAGCACGACGCCAGCCTGACCCGCCCCGACGCGCGCGACGGCGACGCCCAGGCGGTCTGTCCGCCGCTGCTCGATCAGCTGGTCTCGTTGAGCCAGGACGGCAAGACTCTCACCCTCGAAGATCTGGCCACCGCGCACCAGCTCCGGATGGCGCAGTCGGCCGCAGGCGGCCATTCGGTGCCGATCAAGGCCGGGCTCCTGGGCACCTTCGAGGCCGCGCTGCTCTATCAGCTGCTCCGCGGGCGCGACACGGTCGGTGTCACCGAAGCACGGGAGTTCCTCGGGAGCGAGCATGTCCCCGCCGACCTCGAGCGCCGTCAGATTGGCTGGGGCGCGCTGCTGCTCACCGCCGTTCGGCTCGCGATCATGGGCAATTCGCCGTTCTCCGCGGCGAAGAAGCGCGCGGAGGAGCTGGCCGCGAAGCCCGCGCCGGTGTGCCCGTTCCCGCACGGGGCGAAGGGACAGGAGAGCTGAGGGGCTCGATTTCGAGCCTGGCGCGTGCGCGTCAACGCGCTCGATCGGCTCGTCGCCGCCGCCGCGCCAGCGCCATCGCCATCGCCATCGCAGCCACGCTCCGGCCCGCGAACGATTGTCCGTCCGGCGCCGCGGCGCTGCACGATCCGGTGTCGACGCTCGACACGTCGGGTGGCGGCACGCACGCGCCGGTCAGATCGCAGGCGTAGCCGGGCGCGCAGTCGGCGACCGAGGCGCATTTCTTCTCGCACGCGCCGGCCTGTTCGTCGCAGCGGAGCACGCCGCAGGCCTTCGGGACGCAGGTGGCGTTGGCGCAGGTCGCGGTGCCGTCGGAGCAGACCAGGGCGTGGGTCTCGTCGGCGCAGGGGCGCGAGCAGGTGCCCTCTTTGCCAGCCACGTCGCAGCGTCGACAGCCGCTGTCGCAGGCCTCGTTGCAGCAGACGCCGTCGATGCAGTGGCCGCCGTCGCACATCACGTTCGAGGTGCACATCTCGCCCTTCGGCGCGAGGCGGTAGAGCTCGGCCGTGGCCTGGTGCACGCCGCCGCTGACGAGGACGCGGCCGTCGTCGAGCATGGCCGAGGCGTGCTGGAAGCGATCGATCAGCAGCGGATCGAGCGCTTGCCACGCGCCCTCGAAGTAGCCCTCGACCTGCCGCGACGCCGAGCCGGTGCCGTCGAGTCCGCCGAAGAGCAGGACCGCGCCGCCGGGCACGAGCGCGGCGGTGTGGAACGTGCGCGCGGTGATCAGCGGCGAAGAGAGCTCTCGCCAGGTGTCGGTGACGGGATCGTAAATCTCGCTGGTGGCGAGCTGCGTCCCGGCTGCGGTGCCGTCGTCCTTGCCACCCGTGGTGCCGCCGGCGACGAGCAGCGTGCCGTCGGGCAGGAGCGTCGCGGTGTGCGCGCGCCGCGCGTGATGGAGCTTCGCGGCCTTGGTCCAGAGCCCGGTCGCGGGGTTGAAGATGTCGACCGAGGGGTAGGTCAACCACTGGCCGAGGACGTCGACGCCGCCGCCGACGGCGATGGCGCGGCCGTCGGCGAGCACCGTCGTGCTGTGGAAGAAGCGCTCGCTGTTCATGACGCCGACGGTCTTGAACGTGCCCGCGGCGGGGTTGTAAATCTCGGCCTGGGTGTTCGCGCTGTAGCCGCCCACGAGCAGGAGGCGGCAGTCGGGGAGCAGCGTCGCGGTGCCGTAGAGGTGCGAGAGCTTCATCTTTCCCGCGGCGATCCAGGCGTTCGTCTGGGGATCGTAGAGCTCGGCGTCCTTCGCGGCGGCGTCGTTCCGGCCGGCGACGAAGACGCGACCGTCGCACAGCGTCGCGGCGATCGGCCAGTCGTGCGCGTAGAGCATTGGTGTGCCGGTGGGGGTCCAGTCGCCCGTCGCGGGATCGTAGATCTCGCCGGTCGTGAACGCGGCCTGGTCGGGCAACCCGCCGGCGACGAGGACCCGGCCGTCGAGGAGCCGCACCGCGACGTGACGCCAGCGGACGGTGCTCATCGACGAGGTGACCACCGACGAGAGCGGGCGCGTGACGAGGCCGGGCGCGCCGCCGCGCGGCTCGTCGGCCGAGGGCGCGCGCGCCCAGATCTGCGCTACGGCGAGCGCCGCGGCCGCGCCGACGAGCGTGGATCCGCGGAGCCGGCGCGCGCTCACGACGCCCGCCGCGACGCGCGGCGCGCGACGGCGAGGACCGCGAGCGCGGCGAGCCACGCGGCGACGGCGCTCGGTGGTCCGGGGGCGCGCGGGCCGGCCGCGCAGGTCTCGGGATCGGTCGCGGCGACGTCGGGGCGCGCGCGGCATTTCCCCTCGGGATCGCAGGCGTAGCCCTCGGCGCAGTCGTCGATCGAGCGGCACTGGGTGAGGCAGCCGAACAACGCGAACGGGCTGTTCAACCCGCAGCGGTACGGCGCGCAGCCCACGGTGATCGTGGCGCAGGCGCCGCCGACCACCACGCACGCGGCGCCCTCGATCGCCTGGGTGCCGTCGGCCGTGCACGACGTCGCCACGCACGCCTCGCCGACGCGCGCGGCGCACGCGCCCGACGGGTCGCAGACGCTGTCGCACGGGCCGCCCTGGCCGCAGTCGTGGTGCGGATCGGTGCCGAGGCTCGCGGGCGCGCAGGTGCCCTCGGCGCCCGCGAGCGCGCAGGTGACGCAGGTGCCGCTGCACGCCGTCGCGCAGCACACGCCGTCGACGCAGTGATCGCTCGCGCACTGCGGATCGACCTCGCAAGGCTGGCCGCTCTCGGCGGGCCGGTAGATCTCGGCCGAGCTCTGCTGCTCGCCGCCGGCCACGAGCACCGCGCCGCCGCCGAGCGCCTCGGCGGTGTGCGCGACGCGGCCGTGCCCGAGCAGCCCGTTCACCACCCAGCGCTCGGTCGCCGCGTCGAACAGCTCGGAGCTCCGCAGCTCCGACGACGTGGAGTCGAGGCCGCCGGCCACGAGCACCGCGCCGCCGTCGAGCAGCGTCGCCGAGTGGATCGCCCGCGCGCTCTGC
Source organism: Byssovorax sp. (assembly GCA_040006075.1). Lineage (GTDB taxonomy): Bacteria > Myxococcota_A > Polyangia > Polyangiales > Polyangiaceae > JANYGI01. Next base: position 12,315 of record JBDTXR010000121.1, read on the forward strand.
ATGACGGGCAGCTTGGTCCACGCGTCTTGCGCGGGGTTGTAGCGCTCGACCGCGGCGGTGATCCCCGTAGGCGTCGCGCCGCCGACGACCACGACGAGCCCGTCGTCGAAGCGCGTCGCGGTGTGCGAAGTGCGCGGGATCGACAGCGGCGCGACGTAGGTCCACACGTCGGTCGTCGGGTTCCAGATCTCGGCGTCGGCGCTGATCTTCGACGGATCGTCGGGGGCCTGTCCGCCGGTCACGAGCACGCGCCCGTTCAGCAGCAGCGTCGCGGTGTGGTAGCGCCGCGGCGTGCTCATCGAGGCCACCTCGGTCCACGCGCCGAGCACCGGATCGAAGAGCTCGGAGGCGCCGCCGAGCGCGCCCGGCGTGCCGCCCGCGAGGAGCACCCGCCCGGTCGGGAGCACGGTCAGCGTCGCGCCCCAGTGATCGTGCGCCAGCGGCGGCGTCGAGGTCCACGCGCCGCTCTTCGGATCGAAGATCTCGGCGGTGGTCGTGCTCTGCGCGCCGCCCGTGCCTCCGACGACGAGGACCTGGCCATTGGACATCACCGCGGCCGCGTGCTGCGAGCGCTTCGTCGCCATCTTCGCGGCGACGATCGAGAACTTGCCAGCGACCGGATCGAAGAGCTCGGCGCTCTCGAAGTACACGTCGCCGACGTCGACCGATCCGAGGCGCTGGCCCCCCGCGATCAGCACGCGACCGTCGGTCAGCCGGGTCGCGGTCGCGTTCTGGCGCGCCACGCTCATCGCTCCGGTGGGCGCCCAGGTCGGCTTGTCGTCGAGGGCTTGCCGGCTCTGCGTCGGGGCGTCGTCGAGCGCGGGGTCGAGGCCACCCGTCGGCGCGCAGCTCGCCGCGGCGATCCCCGCGACGAGGATCCACGCGCGACCGGGCAGCGCCGCGGAGTCGCGCTTCTGGGCTCGCCGAGCAGACAAAATCATCGCGGTCCTCCCCTGAAAATCAGCTCAGAAAAACTCGTAGCGCGCGCCGAGGCCGGGGGCGACGCCGACCAGCACCCGACCGATGAAGCGCTCGGCCGGGAACGTGCCGATGCCGTCGCTGCCAGCGTTGATCTGCCGCTTCGCGTCCCACCCGGGCTCGCCGAGCGCGACCAGGATCAGCGCGTCGACGCCGAGGTTGACCTCGAAGTGCGGCGTCACGCGGTAGCCAAATCGGAGGTCGGGCGTGACCTGCACGAAGGGCGTGAAGGCCGAGACCGAGAGCGGGCCGACCGGGTACTCGGGGCCCGTTCGCACCGGCTTGAACGTGCCGCTCCGGGTGTCGCCGACCCAGGCGAACATCGGCCCGAACGCCACGCGCCCGTGCACGGGAAAGCGCTCGCCGAGCGAGAAACCAAGCCATGGGCCCACGAGGATGCCGCGACGGATCGCCAGCGTGTCGTCGAGCTTCCCGTGGGCGTTGCCCATCAGGCCCACCGGCGTGAGCGCCGCGTCGCGGCCGCTGACCGCTTGCTCCGCGAAGAGGTAGCCCGCGGCGAGGCCGAACGCGAAGCCCGACGAGAGCTCGTAGCCGCCACGGATCGCCACGTACCCGCCGAGGCCCGGCGCCGCGCTGCACGAGCCGGTGCACGCGCCGGCGATGTCGCCGCCCACGCTGGGGATCACCGCGGCCGCGCCCGCGACCTCGATCAGGAAGCGCGACGGCGGCGGCGCCTTGCGCCAGAACGGCGAGCCGGGATCGCGCGCGAGCGGGATCTGCACCACGGCGCGCGCTCCCGCGTCGAGCGTGACCTCGCGCGCCGTCGCGAGGAACCCCGGCGCGGCCACCTCGATCTTGTGCGGGCCCTTTCGCAGGCGGCCTTCCCACACGCCCTGGCCCACCGCCACCGCGTCGATCGCCACGCCGGCGTTGGCGGGCACCGGCTCGACGCGCACGCGCGCCGTGAGCCTCTCCGCCGCGAGCGTGAGCCGCGCGGTCTGATCGCGCTTCACCACCACCGGCACCGGCACCGTGCCGAGCTCGCCGTCGCCGCGGAGCAACGCCACGTGCTCGCCGATCGCCAGCAGGCCCTCCCAGGGTGTCCGACCTACACGATCCCCGTCGACGATCACCTCGAGCGCGGCGCCGCTCTGCTCGGCGACGCGGAGCCGCCCCGAGGCCACGAGCGCGCGGAGCTTCGCGGCCACCCGCGCCGTCTGCTTTCCCGCGACGTCGACGCGCCCCTCGAACGGCTCGAAGCCCTCCTTGGACACGCGGATCACGTGGGTCCCCGCGCCGACGCGGAGCGGGCTCGGCGCCGGGTACTCGCCGCGGCTCCGCCCGTCGACGGTGATCGCCGCGCCCAGCTCGGCCTGCTCGATCTCGATCGTCCCGACCAGCTCGCGCAGCTCGACGACCTCGCGCTGCGCGGCGGCGCGCACGTCGGCGGGCAACGCCGCCGCGAAGTCGCGGAGCAGGACCTCGAACATGTCGAGGGCCTCATCGAAGCGCGCCAGCTTGCGCAGCGCCGACGCCGCGCCGAGCGTGTTGCCCCACGTCGCGTAGAGCTCGCGCGACGCGAGGAACTCGGCCAGCGCCGCGGGCCAGACCCCGTCGGTCGAGAGCTTCTTGGCCTTGTCGAAGTGCGCGTGGGCCTCGGCTTTGGCGCCTTCCGCCGGCTCGTCGGCCGCAGCGATAGCGGGCGGCAGCGCGATCGCCAGCGCCAGGATCGCGGCGACCACGCGCGCGTGGGCCGCCGCGGCGCGCCTCACTCGAACCGCTCCGGGATCAGCGGATTTCGCGGCGGCGTCGGCGCGCCCGGCGTGGCGCTCTTCTTCGTCGGCGGTCGCGGGCCTCCGAGCGGCCTCGTCGAGGGGATCGCCGAGGGCGCCGCGACCGCGAGGAGCTCCACCTTCGGCGGCTCGGCGCCGCTCGGCCCGATGGTCACGTCGGCGATCTTCTCCTGCCCGTCCTTGCTCACGCGAACGCGGTGCGAGCTCCCGATCGCGCCGACGATCTTCACGACCCCGTCGGCTGCAGACGCCGCGACGCCGTCGATCTCCACCCGCGCGTCGTTGGGCAAAATTACCACGTTTACAGGGCGATTTGCGCTCTCCGAGCCCAGCGGCGCCGGCCCTCCGGTGCTCGGCGCGGCCGAGGTCACCGGGCGATCCGAGATCAGATCGGCGCCGCGCGACAGGCCGAAGACCAGCGCCGCCAGGATCAGCGCGCCGACGCCCATCCCGACCGCGAAGGGCAACGTCCGCCGCGGCGCGGGCGACGAGCTCACGGTGTCGAGCGGGAAGCCCGCCATCGAGCCCGGCGTCGCGCTGTCGTCCCGGCGCGCCGCGGCCGGCAGGCGAAGCGCGCTCCGCGCCGGCATCTGCGACGTCGCCTCGCCGCTCGCCGTCAGGCCGCCGAGCGAGCGATCCGCCGATCGATCGCCCGTCCGATCGCCCGTTCGCGAACCCGGCGGCCGCATGCTCGGCGTCTGCGTCGCCGCGCCGGCCTGCGCGCTCTCGTCGAAGCTCACGATCTCCTCGGCCCGCAGCGCGTACCCGTTCGGCAGCCGCGCGCGCATCGTCGCCAGCATCGCCTCGGCGCTCTCGTAGCGCTGATCGCGATCGATCCGCAGCGCGTCCTCGACGATCTCGGCGATCTCCGTCGGCACCCACGGCGCGAAGCCTTGCACCGGCTCCGGCGCCTCGGAGCAGAGCATGATGATGAACTCGCCGATGGCGGTCACGTCCTCGTGCGGCAGGTGCCCGCTCAGCATCCGGAACAGCACCACGCCGAGCGACCACACGTCGGTCCGATGATCGAGCGAGCGGACCCCGCGCGCCTGCTCGGGCGACATGTACTTCGGCGATCCGAGCATGCTCCCGGTGCGCGTCAGCCCGGTGGTCTCGCCGTCCGACTCGCCCTCGGGACGGATCTTCGCGATGCCGAAGTCGAGGATCTTCACCACGATCTCCCCCGACGGCATCCGCGCCAGGAAGAGGTTCGCGGGCTTGATATCCCGGTGGATCACCCGCGCCAGGTGCGCCTGCACGAGCCCCTCGCAGGCCTGCGCGGCGATGCGCAGCGCCACGTCCGGCGGGAGCTGGGTCACCCGCTTCAGCGTCGCGTTCAGGTCCTCGCCCTCGAGCAGCTCCATCACGATGAACGGCCGCCCCGAGGGCTCGTCGGTGCCCCAGTCGAGCGTGCGCGCGACGTGCTCGCCCTGGATCGCCGCGGCGGCCTTCGCCTCGCGCAGGAACCGCGTCAGCTTCGACGCGTCGTCCTTGCTCGAAGCCTCGCGGATCATCTCCGAATGCACGAGCTTCACCGCGACGCGCGCGCCGGTGGTCTCGTCGATCGCCTCATGGACGACGCCCATCCCGCCCTGGCCGAGCAAGGTGTGGATCCGGTAGCGGGAAGCCAGAAGGGAGCCGATCAACTGGGGGCCGATGGTACGCCGCCCCGCGCCCCGCGGAGGATTTTTCCCTGGGCGCCTGGGGCGGCAGAATTGTGCTGAAAGACGGCCGCGTGGCGAGGGCGTCCTTCTTGTGCGTGGGAAAGCGTTCTGTGATTGTCGCGAAGAGCGAGAGTCCGACAGCCAGCTTCTCCAGCATCTCGGTCGTGCCCACTGCGGCGTCGATCTCGGCTGCGGTGCTCTCGCGTCGTACGGAGTGACCGAGCTTGTAAAGGCTGTTGAAGCGACGCCCCCCGCCCCGAGCCGCGCCCCCCGCCGTGGTAGCGTCCCGCCATGCCTCGCTGGTTCAACACCGCCGGACCGTGCAACCGGGCCGATCACTACATGCTCCCGGCCCTGCGACGCCTCCCCGAGCTGCAGCGCCTCGTCGATCAACGAAGCTACTTCGTGGTCCACGCCCCCCGCCAGGTCGGCAAAACGACGGCGTTGCTCGCGCTCGCCGGCGAGCTCACCGCCGCGGGGCACCACGTCGCGGCCCTCGTCTCGATGGAGACCGGCGCGGCGTTCCCGAACGACGCCGGCGCCGCCGAGCTCGCCATCGTCGAGAGCTGGCGCCGCGCGCTTGAAGCGCAGCTCCCGCCGGCCCTGCGCCCTCCCTCTTTCTCACAAGCTTCTCCGGGCAGCCGCATCGCGACCGCGCTGGCCTCTTGGGCCGAAACCGCTCCAAGGCCGCTCGTCGTCTTCCTCGACGAGATTGACGCCCTCCGCGACGACGTCTTGATATCCATCCTCCGCCAGCTCCGCGATGGATACCGCAACCGACCGGCGCACTTCCCTTCCTCGCTCGCCCTCATCGGTCTCCGCGACGTGCGCGACTACAAGGTCGCCGCCAAGGATCGTGATCACCTCGGCACCGCGAGCCCGTTCAACATCAAGGTCCGCTCTCTCACCCTCCGCAACTTCACCGCCGCCGAGGTCGCCGAGCTCTATGCGCAGCACACGAGCGACACGGGACAGTCCTTCGAGCCGAACGCCGCCGCGCGCGCTTTCGAGCTCACGCAAGGGCAGCCGTGGCTTGTCAACGCGCTCGCCAAGGTCGCCGTCGAAGAGCTCTGCGTCGACCTGACGCAGCCGGTTCGGCGCGCCGATATCGAGCGCGCGAAAGAGGTGCTCATCGATCGCCAGGAGACCCACCTCGACAGCCTCGCCGAGCGCCTCCGCGAGCCGCGGATCCGCGTCATCCTCGAGCCGATGATCGCCGGAGGCCTGCTGGGCGACGTGCCCGAAGACGACCGCCGCTTCGCCGTCGACCTCGGCCTGCTCCGCCGCAACGCCGAGGGCACGCTGGAGGTGGCGAACCCCATCTACCGCGAGATCATCCTGCGCGCGCTCACGAGCGGTACGCGCGACACGCTCCCGCACATCCAGCCCTCGTGGCTCCGGAGCGATGGCCGGCTCGATCTCGATCACCTCCGTGACGCCTTCCTCGCATTCTGGCGCCAGCACGGCGAGCCGCTGCTCGCCACCACGCCCTACCACGAGATCGCGCCGCACCTGGTGCTGATGGCCTTTCTGCACCGGATCGCCAACGGCGGCGGGACCATCGAGCGCGAGTACGCGATCGGCAAAGGGCGCATGGATCTCTGTGTGCGCCGCGGTCCAGACACGCTGGCGATCGAGATCAAGGTCTGGCGCGACAAGGCCGCCGATCCGAAGGACGAAGGTCTGGCGCAGCTCGATGGGTACCTCGCGGGCCTCGGCCTCGACAGCGGGTGGTTGGTGATCTTCGATCGTAGAAGCGGGCTTTCACCGATCGCGGCGCGCACGACCTTCGAGGTCGCACGCACGCCGGGGGGGCGAGCGGTGACGGTGATCCGGGGGTAACGCTCGGCTCAGATCTCGAACGCCATCGCCTCGAGCCGCGCCTGCTCGCGCACCCGGATGATCTCCGCCGCCCGCGCCGCGCCGGCCCCGGCGATCGCCTGGTTGCAGAGCTCCACCTTCGACGCGCAGAGCGATCGCGCCGACGCGAGCTGCTCGGTCAGGCTGCGCGCGAGCTCGTCGATCCGGCGATCGAGCGCGGCGAGATCCTTCTCGGTCTCGGCCACGCACTCGGTCACCATCTGCGCGTAGGCGTGCCTCAGCTCCTCCGCGGCGCCCATGGGTACCAGCGGGGCGAACACCGCCGCGTACGTCGCCGCGCTCTGCCAGAGATCGTGCGCCTTCTGCGGATCGGGGCGCTCGCTCCGCAGCTCGCTCACCGCGATCTCCAGGTGCTGCCACGCGGCGCGGTACTGCGCGAAGCGGGCCTGGTAGCCCATCTCGTCGGCGCGCGGCCAGAGGTAGTGCAGGCGCGAGTGCTTCTGCCGGGTGGCCACGTCTTGAAGCTCGGCGCGGGACTCGGGCAGGCGAAGAAAGAGCGAGTCGGCGAGGGTCTTGGCCTGCGCCAGCAGCGCCGGGTTCGCGAGGCGACGGCGGAGCGAGTGGGCGTCGTGATCGATCAGCGTGTCGGCGTGGCGCAGGGTGATCTCCACCGCGCTGTCGAGGCTGCGGCCGTAGGCGCGACCCCAGCGCACCAGATCGCCGAGGTGCTTCCGGTAGATCGATTTCATCGCCGTGGCCTCGCTCTCGGCCATCTCCCGGAGGCGCCGCACGTTGACCTGGTAGCGCCGCCGCAGCACGAAATAGAGCAGCAGGTAGATCGCGCCGTAGACCGCCATCCACACCCCGAACGCCAGGATCTGGCCGAGGTTCCGCGAGAAGAAATCGCCTTGATTCACCGCGTGGGCGACGCTGCCAGCGGGCACCGGAGCCGGATCGTGGATCCACCCGTCGATGACGCCGGCGAGCCAGCGCTTCACGCCGAAGACGATGTCGACGAGCACCACCGCGAGGATCAGGAACACCAGCGCGAGGCGCCGCACCAGCACCGACGTGGGCACGTGAACGTTCTGCGACATCAACGCCACGTGGTGCGAGCTGTAGACCACGTCGGCCGCGCCCGAGAAGAACACCAGAGCGCGCCGGAGCAGGCCATAGCGCGAGCGCGACTCCAGCGTGTAGAGGCTGCGATCCGGTGGGCGCGGCGGCGAGACGGTCGGGAACACCAGATCGATCTTCACGCGGACGGTGGCCTCGGGATCAGGGCCCGAGATCCGCCGGAGCGAGAGCACCGTGGCCATCCCCTCGGGCGCGCGCGTCGTCAGCGCCTCGCCGAGCAAGACCTCGAGCGGGCGCCGCGTGGTCTTCATATCGCCGCGGAGCCGCGAGAGGCTGGCCTCGACCTGATCGATGAAGTCCGACGCGTCCTCGACGTCGACGCCGCCGAGCGTGTTCTTCCAGCAGGTGCGGGTGAACGCGGTCCACTCGGCGATCCCCGCGGCGCGGCGGCGATCGAGCTCGGCCATCGAGGCGTCGATCAGCGCCCGCTGGAGGCGCTTGTAGCGGACGAGCCAGAGGACTTTGTGGATGAAGAACAGCAGCGCCGCGAGCGTCGCGGCGTAGAAAATCCCGGTGACGACGTCGACTACGGAGTCCATGAGCGGCCCCGGATCCTCGCGCCGAACGGCGAAATCACCAAGATTTCACCCGGTGCCGGTGCCGGCGGCGTCGGCCACCGCCGCGAGATCTTCCTCGAGGAACGAGGCGATCGGCGCGAAGAGATCGGCCGCGACCTGGGTGCCAATCGCCAGATCGCCGTGCCCGTAATCCTGCGCGTGCCCGAAGGCGCGACCGACGCTGACGAAGCGCTTCGAAGTCTCGGGGAGGTCTTTCCCCCACGCGTCGAAGGCCCTTCGCACCGAGGGGATCGGCGCGAGCTTGTCGGCGGTCCCGGCCATGAACAGCGCCGGCACGCCGACGCCGACGAGCCCCGCGAGCGCCGCGCCGCGGGTCGTGCGGATCTCGCCGTCGGCCGCCGCCCACTCGATGAAATCCGCGTAGAGCGGGCCGGGAATGTCCTCGATCAGGTTGATCATCGCCGCGCGGGTGATCCCCTTCGCCACGTTGCCGGGGTTGATCGTGAACGAGTGGAACGGCGTCTTCAGCCACTCCGACGCGAAGGCAATGCCCGCGGAGGCGAGGCGAAAGCGCATCGTCGGGACCAGCGCGCGCGGGACCAGGCGGAGCAGCGGGCGCATCCACCGCGCGACGCCGACGCGGCCCGGCGAGCCGACGATCACCGCGCGACGGATCTGCGCCTCCGGGACGCTGCGGCCGATCGCCGCGTAGAGCAGCATCCCGCCCATGGAGAAGCCCACGTAGTCGAGCGCGCTTGCGCCGGTCTGCTCGAGCACTCCATTCACCGCGACGGGGAGATCGTTCTCGACCATCGCGCCGAAGCGCACCCGCTGCCGCTCGGCCCACCGGCGCGGCCGGAGGCCGCTTCGAAGCGTCAACAGCCACACGTCGCGTCCGCGCGCCGCGAGGTAGCGCGCGAGCGAGAAATCAGGGTGCAAATCCTGGTTCCGGTGGTTGGCGCCGAGGCCGTGCACCAGCAGCACCGGCGGCAGATCGACCTTCGGCGCCGCGCTCGGGATCGGCACGCGCCGGAGCTCGATCGTCGCGCCGTCGGGGGTCGTGAGCTGCGCCGACGACGTGTACTCGAGCGAGAGCGTGAGCCGCCGCGTCCAGAAGCGGAGGTGCGCCCAGCCCGCGAACACGGCCACCACCAGCGCCGCGAGGCCGATCAGCGTCAGGGTCGTGAGGGTCCAGTGCGGCATCGGGGAGGGGAGTGTTACTCCACCGCGCCCATCGTGTCTCGCGGCC
>JBDTXR010000122.1:0-21385 GCA_040006075.1 Byssovorax sp.
CTGATCCTCGACGAGCCCACCACCGCGCTCGACGTGCTGAGCGGGCGCTTCATCGTCGAGGCCATCCGCGGCCGCCGCGCCGCCGGCAAGGCCATCCTCTTCTCGACCCACATCATGAGCGAGGCCGAGTACCTCTGCGATCGGATCACGCTGCTCCACGAGGGGCGCGCGGTCGACACCGGCACTCTCCCCGAGCTCCTCCTCCACACCGGGGCCAAGAACCTCACCGACGCCTTCCTTCACCACGTGGAGAAATCGCGCGCCGGAGCGGCGAAATGAGGCTCTTCCTCGTCTGGGTCATCCTCAAGAAAGAGCTGACGGAGACCCTCCGCGATCGCCGCACGCTGATCCGGCTCCTGCTCATTCCCGTCCTCCTGTATCCCCTCTTCGCCATCGCGATCAGCAAGCTCCAGGACTCGGACCGGACCTCGCGCGCGGCCAAAGGCTCTCAGGTCGCCGTCTGGGGAGAGCTCCCTCCCTCCCTCAAAACCCGGCTCGAGGCCTCGACCAAGCTCGATCTCCGCCCCTGGGAAGGCGCCCCCGCCGCGGTCCGGGCCGCGCTGGAGACTGGCTCTCTCGCCCCGGCGATCCAGCCGGAGGAGCCCCCGCCCGACGACGAACCCACGGCAAACGAAGGGCAACCGAAGGCCAAAGGCCCCTGGGTCGAGCCCGAGAACCCGGTGCTCGCCGCGGCCCGCGAGCTGATCGAGAAGCGCGCGGTCGACGCCGTCCTGGTCCCGTGGCCCGGCGCCTCCGCCGCGCTGGAGAGCGGCGCCGAAGCCCCGGTATCCATCTACTTCGACTCGGTCCGCGCCGACTCCGCGCTGGCCCGAGAGCGCCTCGAAGACCACCTCGCGCGCGCCCGCAAAGCCCTCCTCGCCGAGCGGGAAACGGGCCATGGCCTCGCGCGCGGCTTCACCCGCGCCGTCTACGTTCTCCCGCGCAACGTGGCTCCGCCCCGCCGGCGCCTCGGCCAGATCCTCGGCTCGATGATGCCGATGCTGCTGATCATGATGTCGCTCCTCGGCGGCTTCCTCCCCGCCGTCGATCTCACCGCGGGGGAAAAAGAGCGCGGGACGATGCAAACGCTGCTCTGCGCCCCGCTCCGGCCGATCGAGATCATCACTGGCAAGTTCCTCGCGGTGTTCTCCATCTCGCTCCTCACCGCGCTCTGCAACGTGGTGAGCATGTCCTTCACGCTCGGCCGGATCATCCCGGGAGAGATCCCCGTCCCCATCGGGATTTACGCCCTCACGTTCGTCCTGCTCATCCCGGTCAGCTTCCTGTTCTCGGCGCTGTTCCTCGCGCTCGCCGTCTTCGCGCGCGACTTCAAGGACGGCCAGAACGTGCTCATGCCGGTGTACCTGCCGATAACCCTCCTCGCCGGCCTCACCGCGCTCCCGGGGATCGAGCTCGACGCCTGGACGGCGTTCGCGCCGGTCCTCAACATCGCCCTCCTGATCAAGGCCCTCTTCCTCGGCGAGGCCCGGGCCGATCTCATCCTCCTCGCGCTCGGATCCTCGGCGCTCTACGCCGCGCTCGCGCTGCTCCTCGCGGCGCGCGTCTTCGAGCGCGAGCACGTCTTGCTCGGCGGCAAGGACACCGCGAGAGCCCTGCTCGGCCTCGAGCGGCGCCACGGCGGCGAGCCCAGCGCGGCCTTCTCGGTCACCGCCTTTGGCGCCATCTTCGTCCTGTTCTTCTACGGCAGCTTGCTCCTCGAGCGCTTCGGCGTCGTCACCGCGCTCCTGCTCACGCAGTATGGCTTCTTCCTGCTGCCGGCCGTGGGCGTGGTCCTGCTCTTCGGCTTCTCCACACGCGAGACTCTCGCCCTCCGCCTCCCCTCCCCGCGCTCGACCCTCGCCGCCGTGGTCCTCGGCCTCTCGGCCTGGGCGGTGGCGATTGGCCTCCTCCTCCGCCTCGTCCCCGTCCCCGAGTCGCTCGCCAGGAGCCTCGGCGACCTCCTCTTGCTCGGGGGAAAGCCCTTCTTCGTGGTCTTCGTGGTCTTCGCGCTGACGCCGGCCCTCTGCGAAGAGCTGCTCTTCCGCGGGCTCCTCCTCTCCGGCCTCCGCAAGCTCGGCCCCACGGCGGCGGTGATCATCACCTCGCTCCTCTTCGGCCTGGCCCACGCCTCGGTCTATCGCCTCCTCCCCACAGCCTTCCTCGGCGCGGTCATCGGGCTCACCCGCCTCCGCACCCGGTCAATCTTCCCGGGGATGATCATTCACGCGCTGAATAACGGCCTGGCCCTCGCGCTGCTCTACTACAACCCTCCGTGGGCGGGAGATCTGCTCGCGAAGGGCACCTTGCCCTGGGGCCTCACCCTCGGAGGCTGCGCGGTCTTCGCCGTCGGCCTCGCGCTCCTGCCTCGAAAACAAGCCCTGGAAGCGGCTACGCCTGCGCCGCCCGCCACCGCGCCGTGAGATCCCGGGCGGCCTCGGGCCAGGTCGGCTGCGCGAACTCGAACCCGGCCTCCAGCAGCCGCCCCGGGATCACCCGACGACTCTTGAGCACCAGCTCGGTGTCGGTGCGCATCGCCCAGGCGCCGATCTCCAGCATCCATTTCGTGGCGGGCAGCCCGAGCCGGATCCCCCACGCCTCGCGCATCGCCCGCATGAAGTCGGCGTAGGGCAGCGGGTTCGGCGCCGCGAGGTTCACGGCCCCCTCCAGATCCTCGCGGGCGATCAGCAGGTCAATCGCCTTCGAGAAATCCGTGTCATGCATCCACGACACGAACTGCGCGCCTCCGGCGGCCGTCCCGCCCAGGCCTCGGCGCACCATGCCCAGCATCACGTCGAAGATCCCCTCGCGATCCGGGCTCATCATCATCGCCGATCGCAGCGCGACGCGCCGGGTCTTCGGCGTCTTCGCCTCGTTCAAGGCCCGCTCCCACTCGGTGGCGATCTTCACGCTGTACGCCCAGTAGGCGGGCACGCCGGGCTCCTTGCCGCCGATGATCCCGGTGGCCTCGTCGTTGGGCGCGTCGAGGCGATGGGCGTAGATCGTCGCGGTGCTCATCTGGAGCCATACGCGCGGCGGGCTCGCCGCCGCGGCGATCGCCTCGCCGACGGCGCGGGTCGAGTCCACGCGAGAGCTCATCATCGCTTCCAGGTTCTCGGGCGTATAACGGCAGTTGACGGTGCGCCCGGCGAGGTTGATGACCACATCGGCGCCGTCGATCTCCTTGCTCCAGGCGGCCACGGTGCGGCCGTCCCACGGCACGGTGCGGCCCACGGCCGCCGCGGCGCGACTCAGGATCACCACCTCGTGTCCTCCGGACACGAAGCCCCGCGCGAGGAGCTGCCCGATTTGCCCGCTGCCACCGGGGATCACGATCTTCATGCGCGGCACCGTAGTTAATCGGGGCCGAGGTGTCCACGCTCCCGCGCGCCGAGGACCGCGCGCCGAACCTGCGGTGAGCCGCGCTCAGCCCACGTGGGTGACGCGGGCGAGCACCATCGCGGCGATGGTCAAGAGCACCAGCAGCACCAGCAGGGCCTCGATCGAGGGCGAGGGCCCTCGCTCCCGGGAATTCGCGTCAGTCGGGCTCATCTTACCTCCGTCGTGGTGGCGGCGTTCACGGGCGCGGCGGCGAAGCGATAGCCAATCCCGCGCACTGTCTCGATGTACTCGCCCGCGCGCAAGAGCTTGTCGCGCAGGCGCTTCACGTGCGTATCCACGGTCCGCGTCGTGACGCTGACGTCGGCGCCCCAGACGCCCTCCAGGAGCGCGCCGCGGGTCTGGACGCGATCGCGGCTCCCGTGGAGGGCGAGGAGGAGCTTCCACTCGATCAACGTCAGATCGATCTCCTGGTCGTCGACCCAGACGCGATGAGCGCCCTCGTCGATGCTCAGGCAGCCAAAGGCGACCGTGGCGCGCGGCGGATCGATCTCGCGGCTCCGGCGCAGCACCGCGTGGACGCGGAGCACCAGCTCTCGAATGCTGAACGGCTTGATGATGTAGTCGGCGGCGCCGACCTCGAAGCCGACGATGCGATCGACCTCCTCGGTCCTGGCCGTCACGAAGACGATCGGGATGTCGCTCGTGCCCTTGCCGAGCTTGAGCAGGCGACAGACCTCGGTGCCGGACCGATCTGGCAGCATCCAGTCGAGGAGGATCAGATCCGGCCGGGCCTCGCGCGCGGAGCGGAGCCCCTCGTCGGCCGAGGCCGCGAGCAAGACCTCGTGCCCCTCGCGACGAAGGTTGTAGTCGAGCACCTGCTGCAAGGCAGGCTCGTCCTCGATCACCAGGATCCGCGGCATCGGCTCATTCGATACCGCGCCGGTGTGTCATTCCGGTGAACGCCCGGCAACGAGATGCTCTCACCCGGGGGCCGTAGCGCGCCGCGCGTCGCTGGGTCGTCGCGCGATCGTCGTATCCGTCGCGCGGTCGTCACAGCACCTCTTCTCTCCGGAAATATACTGGAGATCGCGCGGCCCCCGACACGTTACCTCCGTGTCCACAGACTGACACATTGACCGGATAGCTTCCGCGCCGACCACACCGCTGGTCCGGCCGAAAAGGAGCCGTGAGAACGACCCCATGAAGCACTTCCTCTCTCCGAGAGTGGCCGCGCCGTTGCTGGCCATAGCCGCGCTCACCGCCGCAGGATCGGCCCTGGCCGACCCCGATTGCAACTCCCTCCCGGGCTCAACCTACATCACCGGATCGAGCGCCGTGAAGCCGTTCATGGCCGGGCTCGGAAAGGCCCTCTCCGGCACCACCACGCTCATTTACAAGAGCCAGGGCTCGTGCGTCGGCGTCGACGCCGTCCTCAGCAGCACCAAGATCACCGGCACCGCCAGCTACTGGGACGTGACGGGGACCGAGAAGACCTGCAACCTCGATCCCGCCGGGGTCGTGGTCGACGTCGGCGTCTCCGACGTCTTCGCCACGAGCTGCCCCGGGGTAGCCGCGCTCCCCGCCGGCGTCGGCGACTTCTTCGGGCCCAATCAGGTGATGGAGCTCGTGGTCCCCACCGCGTCGAGCCAGGCCTCGATCAGCGCGGAGGCAGCCTATTTCGTCTTCGGCTTCGGCAAGGCCGGCATGGTCACGCCGTGGAGCGACGAGGCGCAGATGTTCGTCCGCAGCCCCACCTCGGGCACGCAGCAGATGATCGCCCGGGCCATCAACGTCCCTGCCGACAAATGGAAGGGAATGTCGCTCGCCAAGAGCGGTGACGTGCTCACCGCCGTCGCCTCGTCGGTCAGCCCCGAGGCGGCCATTGGCATCCTCGCGGCGGACGTCGCCGACGCCAATCGTGACAAGGTCAAGACCTTGGCCTTCGAGGCCTTCAAGCAGAAGACCTGCGGTTACTGGCCCGATTCGACGGCCACCTCGTTCGACAAGCGCAACGTGCGCGACGGCCATTACCCGATCTTCGGGCCGCTCCACTTCTTCGCCAGCGTGGGCGCCAACAACGTCCCGACCAAGCCCGACGCCGCCAACTTGATCGGGTATTTCACCGGCAAGGTCCCCGTCCCCACCGGCGTGAGCCTCCTCGATCTCGAGATCGCGGCGCACACCGTCCCTGCGTGCGCCATGAAGGTTCAGCGCACCACCGAGCTCGGCGACGTCAGCGCGTTCACGCCGGCGCAGCCCTGCGGCTGCTACTTCGAGTCCAAGCTCAACGGCAGCCCCGCGATGGGGTGCACCGCGTGCGCCATGGACGCCGAATGCGGCGGGAGCGCCACCCACTGCCGCTACGGCTACTGCGAGGCGAGCTGAGATGAAGACTCGAATGAACCCCCGCGCCGCGATCCTGTTCTCCGCGCTCACGCTCGGCCTCTCCGCGGCGTTCGCCGCGTGCGGCTCCGAGGACACCAACCCCAACCCCACGCCCGTCACCAGCTCGGCCACGGGAGGCGACACGACGTCCGCGACCACGGGCAACGGCAGCACCACCGGTCAGGGCGGCGCTGGCAGCTCCGGCAGCGCCACGGCGAGCTCGGGCTCCGGCGCTGGCGGCAGCGGCGGCGGCAGCGATTGCTTCAAGGGATCGCCGATGACCAACGTCGAGTTCCTCAACGCCTGCACCACCGCGGACTGCGGCAAGTTCAGCACGCCTCTCCCGCTCTTGAAGGCCGACGGCTCGCTGCCCCCGCTCCCCTGATCCACGCCCGGCGCGCGCGACCAAACCCCGCGTGCGCCGGCCCTCTCCGAGGAGATACCGTGTTTCGACGACGGCTTTTCGCCGCCCTTCTCTTCGCCGCCGCCGTGCCCGCGTCCGCCCCGGCGAGCGCGCAGCCGGCGCCCGCCGCGACAGGCGATCTCGGCGGCCCAAAGCTCCCCGAGCTTCTCCAGGGGATCGGGTTCTCCAGCTACGTCCAGGCGCAGTACGAGCATCACCAGGACTCCGAAGATCAGCTCCGCCAGGGCGGCGTCCTCCTCAATCAAGATCGCTTCGTCCTCCGCCGCGCGCGCCTCAAGATCGAGAAAGAGTGGGAGTATGCCGCGATCCTCGCCGAGATCGACGGCAACTCCGTCAAGGGCCCGGCCATTGGCTTCCAGCACGCCGAGGCCTCGATCCTCTATCGCGGCGGCAAGGGTGTCCCGGCGGCGCCGCTGCTCAAGCTCACCCTCGGTCTCTTCGACGTGCCGTTTGGCAACGAGCTGACCGAGAGCCCCAAGGCGCGCTTCTTCCAGGAGCGGAGCCTTGGATCCCGCTCGTTTTTCCCTGCGGAGCCCGATCTCGGCCTCCGCATTGCCACCCAGCTCGGCTGGCTCCGCGCCTCGGTCGCCTTGATGAACGGCGAGCCGCTCGGCGAGAAGAGCGGGCTCTCGCTTCGCGATCCCAACTCGGGCAAGGATATCGTCGCCCGCGCCGGCGCCGTCGTTCACCCCTCGTCGCACGTCGACCTCGCCGGCGGGGTCTCGGTGCTGAACGGCAAGGGATTTCATCCCGGCACCGACGCTGGCAAGGCCTCGGTGGTCTGGAAAGACGTCAACGAGAATGGCCAGATCGACGCGGGGGAGCTCACTGCCTCTCCGGCGACCTCGGCCACGCTCTCGCAGTCGTTCGATCGCTGGGCCGTCGGCGGCGATCTCCGGATCGGCCTCGAAACGCCGGTGGGCTGGCTCCGGATCGAGGGCGAGCTCACCCTGGGCTCGAACATGGATCGAGGCCTGTTCGTCGCCGATCCGGTGCTGACGTCGATCGACAGCCGCGAGCTGGGCGTCTCGGTCGGCGCGACCCAGGAGATCCTGAAATACGGTGTGGTGGGCTTTCGCTTCGACTCCTACGATCCGAACGCGGACTCGCGGGATCGGCAAGGCGGCAAGCTCCTCCCCTCGTCGCAGACCATTCGCACCTTCTCCCCGGTGATCGGCTTGATGATCCCGGACCGGGCGCGCCTCCTCTTTCAATACGACGTCGAGCGCGACAAGCTCGGCCGCGATCCCCGCGGCGTGCCCGCCGATCTCGCCAACGACACCTGGACCTTGCGTTTGCAGGTGCAGCTATGAAGCACCGCGCTCTCCTGCTCGGTCTTTGCCTGCTCGCGGCCGGCTGCGACGACGGCGTCTCGGCGCAGAGCGGCCTCGGCGAGCCGATCCGCGTCCGAGGTGGCCAGTTCTTCGAGGGGGCCATCCCCGCCGCGACGAGCGGACCCGAGGTGGCGACGGTCGATAGCCAGAACAACCTCGTCACCCAGGGACAGGCCGGGAAGAAGCTCGCCGGCGTCGCGAAGAAGGGCTCCACCGCGGTCGCGGCCCGCTTTCAGGATGTCGGGACCGGGTACTGGATCGTGCCCGTGGGCCCCGAGGATCCGCAGACCGAAGGCGATCTGAGCTGGGAGATGGTGATTGACTACAGCAGCTCGATCCGCCCGGGAAAGCACTCGCTCTTGCTGGCCGCCTCGGCCGAGCTGGGGACCTTTGGGCCCACACGCGATCTCCCGATCCTGGTCCAGTCGCTCACGCCCGAGGGCGCCGCGGTGATCTCGCTCTCGTGGGACTCGAACGCCGATCTCGATCTCCACGTCATCGGCCCCAGCGGCAAGGAGGCCGATCCCAAGCACCTGACCACAGCCTTCGACGTCGACGGGGGCGTCCCGCCGGGAGCGGGCGCGATCGATCGCGACGCCAACGCGGGGTGCGGGCAGAATGGATATCGGACCGAGAGCCTGGTCTTCATCGATCCGCCGGCGCCCGGCCTCTACCAGATCCGCGTCGACATGTTCGACGCCTGCTCGGCTCCGGCGGCCAGCTTCGTGGTCTCGGCCCGCCAGGCGGGCAAGACGGTGCTCAGGGCCAAAGGCCGCTTGCTCGATCTCGACGCCGACGGCGGAGGCCCCGGATCCGGCCTCTTCGTCGGTGAAGCCACTTTTCAGTAACACTCTCGTGGAAAGGGAACGAACGTGCTGATTGAACGACTCGAACGGGTGGCGCTGCTCGGCAGCGCGTGGGTGCTCTACCTGCTCATGGCGCTCTCGCTCGTCTCCCTCAGCATCATGATCGAGCGCTGGGCGTATTTTCGCGCCCGCCGCGGCAACGTGCTCGCGCTCGGAGATACGTTGATCGAGAGGCTCGGCAAGGGCGATCGGATCGGCGCCGAGGCGCTCCTGATCAAGAGCCCGACGATCGAGGCCGCGGTGCTCCGCCGCGCGTTCCCGTGGATCGACGGCGGCCCGTCCGCCGTGAGCGAAGCGCTGGAGTCGGCGATGGGGCGGCAGCGAAAGGACCTGGAGAAGGGGATGACCTTCCTCGGCACGCTCGGCAACAACGCTCCTTTCGTCGGCCTCCTCGGCACGGTGCTCGGGGTCATCCAGGCGTTTCACCAGCTCGGCGACGGCCAGAACAAGGCGGCGATGGGCAACGTGATGAGCGGGATCGCCGAGGCGCTGATCGCCACCGGCGTCGGCCTCGTCGTCGCGCTCCCCGCGGTCGTGGCCTACAACATCTTCCAGGGCAGGATCGGCGAGATCGAGGGCAACGTGGGCACCCTCGGCAAGCAGCTCCTCGCGTTCCTCGCCTTCCAGGAGCACCGCCCGCGAGCGCGCGCGGTCCCCGTGGCTCCCGAGCGCGCCGCAGCCCCGCAGGACGACGACACCGCACCTCAGCGACGCGGCGTGAGCGGCGCGAGCTCTGCACGCGCGCAAACCAACGAGCCCTCGGCGCAGGCCTGAGCCGGAGGACGGACCATGGCTGGAACGATGCAAGGGGGCAGCAAGCGACGCGCCCCGATCGTGGGAATCAACGTCACTCCGATGGTCGACGTGGTGCTCGTGCTCCTGGTGATCATGATGGTCTCGGCGACCTACATCGTCTCGCAGAGCCTCAAGGTCGAGCTGCCCAAGGCCGCCAGCGCGAGCGAGGCGGTGACCTCGGTGGCCGCGGTGACCATCGCCAGGGGCGGCAAGATGTACTTCAATCAAGAGCCGGTCGACGAAGCGGGCTTGATCAAGAAGTACAAGGAGAGCTATGCGGGGAACAACGACATCAACCTGATCGTGAGCGCCGACAAGGACGTCACGCACGGGACGGTCGTCCACGCCATCGATCTGGCCAAGCTCGAGGGCATCACCAAGTTCGCCATCAACGTCGAGTCGGTGGAGTAGAGGCGTCCGATGCGCTGGGCTACCGGTGGAGTCATCCTGAGCGTCGCGCTCCACGTGGGCGCCGCAGCCGGCCTGTGGCGGATCCCCAGGAACATCCATCGTGGGGCGACGTCGATCGCCCTCGCCGAGAGCAAAAAGCCGAAGAAGAAAGACGATCCGAGGAAGGACGAGGCGAAGAAGGTCGAGCCGCCGAAGCCGATCTCCGCGCCCGAGGCCCCGGCCAGGCGCGCTGCGGCGCCAAAGCCCTCTCCTGCACAGAACACGCCTCCGCCTCCTCCTCCTCCCGTGGCCGTCGCCGCGGCGCCCGCGGCTCAGGCGCCCTCGCTCGCGGGCTTGCCCGATCTCGGCCTCTCGTTCGGAAATGCCGGCGGGCCCGGCGGGATGGCGATCGCCGCCGCAGCGCCCGGCAGCGCGCCCGACAGCGCCGCTCGAACGAAGACGAATGATGCCCCGAAAGGCGTCTTGCCGAAGCCGAAGACCGACGACGACTGCGCCGAGGCCGAGAGCAAGCCCAAGCCGCTCAGCGTGCCTCAGGGCACCTACACGGAGACCGCCCGCTCGGCCGGAGTCGAGGGCAAAGTGCGGCTCAAGCTGCAGATTGACGAGTCTGGCAACGTGATCTCGGTGACGGTGGTCCAGGGCCTGGGCTCGGGCCTCGACGAGAGCGCGATCGCCGCGGCGAAGCGGGGGAAGTTCTCCCCGGCGCAGCGCTGCGGGCGAGCGGTGGCCGGCTCGACCGTATTCTCGATGCGCTTTGCGCTGGAGTAGCTCTCTTGCGATCCTCGATTGTCCTTCACGGCGCCGCGCTCGCGGTCGGCGTCGCCTTCAGCTCGCTCCTCGCGTCTCCACGCGCGGCGTTCGCAGGCGAGCCCCCGGCCGCCGCGGCGCCAACCCCGCGCCTGACGAAGGCGCCAAAGCTCGTCAAGTTCGTCGAAGCTTCGTATCCGAAAGAAGAGGAGTCGAAAGGCCTCGGGGCCTCGGTCACGCTGGAGATCGCCCTCACCGACGCTGGCGTCGTGGCCGAGGCGCGGGTGATCGGCTCCGGCGGCGCCGCCTTCGACGCCGCCGCGCTGGCCGCGGTAAAGCAGTTCCTCTTCACGCCGGCCGAATTCGACGACACCCCCGCTCCCGTCAAGATCACCTACCGCTACGACTTCGTCCTCAAGCAGGCTCCGAAGGGGCCGGTCGTCAACCTCGAAGGGATCGTCCGCAACCGGATGACGAAGGCGCCGCTCTCCGGCGTCACCATCGAGGTCTTTGGCGCCGGGAAATTCACCACCGACGCGCAGGGGCATTTCGAGTTCTTCGACGTCCCCCCAGGCAAGCACAGAGTGACAGTCTCCGGACCCGGCCTCACGCCGGTGAGCACCGAGGAGACCATCGAGCCCGAGAAGAAATTCTCGGTCAAATACTCGGTCGAGCCGGCGCAAGAGGCCGCCCCCGGCGAGGAAGCCGACGATTTCGAGGTGGTCGTCGTCGCGTCGAAGATCAAGAAAGAGGTCGTCTCGACCCGGATCAAGACCGAGGAAGGACGCCGCGTTCCAGGCACCCAGGGCGACACGCTCAAGGTGGTTCAGAACCTCCCAGGCGTGGCCCGCGCCTCGGCTGGATCCGGCGCGCTGGTGGTCTGGGGAGCAGCGCCGCAAGACACCCGCGTCTACGTCGACGGCGTCCGGATACCGCTGCTCTACCACGGCGGCGGGATCCGCTCGACCGTCAACGCCGAGCTGGTGAGCTCCATCGATCTCGCTCCGGGCGGCTATGGCCCCGAGTTCGGTCGAGGCCTCGGCGGCCTGGTGACGGTGGAGACGCGCGCGCCGAGATCCGACGGGATCCACGGGTACGTGGCGGCCGACGTCGTCGACGCGTCCGCGATGCTCGAGGCGCCGATCGGCGACAAAACGCGGGTCATGGTCGCGGCCCGCAAGAGCTACCTCGATCGCACCCTGTCGCTGGCGACCAAGCGCGATGTTGGCGTCCTGTTTCCCATCCCCGACTACTACGATGGTCAGGCGCGGATCGTCCGCGATCTCGGCGCGAACGAGTCGATCGAGCTCTTTGGCCTCGGCTCCAGCGACACGCTCTCCCGCACCGTGGACAGCGCCGATCCGACCCAGCGAAAGAGCGAGCAAACCAGCTTCCGCTTCGGCCGGGTGATGCTCAAATACCGGAAGCAGCTCCCCGACGGCTCGTCGGTGCAAATCACCCCCTCCCTCGGCCGCGACGCGCAGAGCACGGTCTTGAGCTTCGGCGGCGCGCCCTCGTCGCTCTCGATCGACAGCACTGTCGTCGGCCTGCGCGCGGCGTGGCGAGGCAACGTGCTGCCCACGATCCAGGTCTCTCTGGGGCTCGACGTCGAAGGGACGCTGTCGGATCTCGCCCGCCGCGGCGCCGTCACCTCGCCGGCGCGCGAGGGCGACATCCACGTCTTCGGCCAGCTCCCGCCCGACCGGATCAACGCCGATGCGTGGCAGTCGACGCTGGTGAGCGTGGCGCCGTACGTCCTGCTCGACTGGGCTCCTCTCGGCGACAGACTCCATGTCTCGCCCGGGCTCCGCGTCGAGCCGTTCCTCATCGGCGGGAGCCGCCTCACGCCGGTCAGCGGCGAGACCCCGTCGATTGGCTTTCTCCGCGAGGACACCGCGGTGGATCCGCGCCTCGCGGTCCGCGTCCAGGCCACCAGAGAGCTCTCGCTCAAGGCGGCCTGGGGCATTTACCACCAGTCGCCGCAGGCCGAGGATCTCTCGGCGGTCTTCGGGAATCCCACGCTCGGGCTGGCGTCGGCGACTCACCTCCTCGGCGGGGCGGCGTACGCCGTCACCGACACGCTCTCGGTCGAGGCGGTGGCCTTCTTCTCGGCCTCGAAGAGCCTGGTTTCGCGGGCCGAAGAGATGACTCCGCTCCTCGCGCGGGCGCTCGTCGACGAGGGCGAGGGGCGGGCCTACGGCGGCCAGATCTTGATTCGCCGGACGCTGGCCAAGGGCTTCTTCGGCTGGGCCAGCTACAGCCTGATCCGGAGCGAGCGGAAGGATCACCCGGACCGCTCGTACCGTCTCTTCGACAGCGATCAGACCCACGTGGTCACCGTCGTCGCGTCGTACGAGCCGGGCCTGGGCTTCGAGTTCGGCGCCCGCGTCCGCTACGCCTCGGGCTTCCCTCGGACACCCGTCCTCGGCGCGTTCTACGACGGGCGGCGCGACGTCTACGAGCCCTATTTCGGGGCCCAGAGCACCACGCGGATCCCGGCCTTCTTCCAGGCGGATCTCCGCGTCGCCAAGCGCTTCACCTTCGGCCGGGTCAAGGCCGAGGTTTACCTCGACGTGCAGAACGTCAGCAACACCCAGAACGCCGAAGATCTGGTCTACAGCTATGATTACAAGAAGAAGAGCTTCATCACCGGACTCCCGATCTTGCCGGTCTTCGGCGCCCGGGCCGATTTCTAGCCTGATCGCGCTCTCGCTCTCGCCCGCGTTCGCGGGGTGCACGCCCGGCTTTGACGAGCGCCCGTCGCAGGTCGTTGGGCTCCAGATCCTGGCGGTGCGCGCCGAGCCGGCCGAGGCCGCTCCGGGGCAGAAGATCGCCTATACGGCGCTCCTGGTCGACGAGGCCGGCGAGCGCGCCGACGCGCCGATTGACTGGGCCTATTGCAGCGAGCCCAGGCCGCAAGCCGAGCTCGACGACGTGGCGACCGCGTGCTTCGTCCTCCAGAGCGACGCGCTGACCCCGCTCGGGACTGGCCTCCACGCGACCGGCGCGTTGCCGGCCAACGCCTGTCGTCAGTTCGGGCCCGACGTCCCGGACTCCATGCCAGGAGAGCCCCCGGGGCGCCCTGCCGATCCAGATCCGAGCGGAGGCTACTACCAGCCCGTTCGGCTGATCCTCCCGAACGGCGGGGAGTATCTCCTGGCAGCCGGCGAGGCCCGGATCACCTGCGGATTGCCGGGCGCCACCAGCGAGACATTCCAGGAGTTCCGGAAGGGATATCGCGCCAACCGGAACCCGGAGATCGCCGGGCTAACGGTGGTGGCGACGCCCGACGTGCCTTTGCCGCCCGACGACGGGATGACGCCCTCGTTCACCCTCGCGCCCGGAAAAGAGCTGCGCTTGCGCGCCGCGTGGCCGTCCTGCCCGGCCGTCGCGGCGTGCGGAGACGGCATTTGCAGCGCCGGTGAGGATCTCGCGAGCTGCGCCGCCGACTGCAAGACCCCGAAGGGCTGCGGCGGCGCCGAGCGCTACGTCGCGATCGATCCCGGGACGCGCGCGATCGTCCAGCGCAGCGAGGCGATGGTGGTCTCGTTCTTCGCCACCGGAGGGACCTTTGCGAGCGACCGAACCGGGCAGCCGGAGGGCGCGTCGGCGACGTCCACCGAGAATGTGTGGACGGCGCCGAGCAAAGCAGGTGTCGTGGTGATCTGGGCCGTGATCCGCGACGATCGCGGCGGCGTGGGCTGGAAGCGCTATCGCGTGAAGGTCGACTGAGCCGGCCTCAGTCCGCCTGGTACACAGCGCGCGTGTAGGTGGCGTCGAAGATGGCGTTGGAGCCGCAGCGGTAGCCGGAGCTGATCTTGTTGCCGTTGGTGTGCCAGCAGGCGCGCAGGCCGGGGAGCGTCTGGGTGCCTCCGCTGTTGAAGTCGCACGTGTTGCGGTTCACCGGCTGGCCGCCGGGGGCGAAGCCCCACGAGAAGTTGTTGTTGAAGTACCAGCCGACGCCGTTCGACTGCTTGGTGCAGTTGGTGGTGTTACCGCACTCGAAGAGCACGTCGGCCCGCGGCGCCATGGCGAGCAGGGAGTACGTGGGCGCGCCGGCCGGGCCGCAGGCCATGAGCAGCTTGGCCTTGCTGCACTGGGCCAGGAGCTGGGTCAGATCGGTGGTGGAGTCAGCGTAGTTGTTGAGGTAGCACTGGCTCCATCCGGTGAGCGACGCGACCGAGATGTTCTGCTGGACGCCGGGCGCGTTGGTGAAGCAATCGCTGTCGTTGAAGGCGTTGCAGCCCGGGGCGCAGCAGCCGTCGCCGCTGACGCAGGCCACCACCGCGGTGGCCTTGCAGCCGGTCGCCGGGTTGCACGAGTCGGTGGTGCAAGCGTTGCCGTCGTTGCACGAGAGGGGCGTGTGCGTGACGCCCAGCACCGCGTTGCACGCGTCGGTGGTGCAGGCGTTGTTGTCGTTGGTCGCCACCGGGGTGTGGACGCAGCCGGCCACCATATCGCAGCTGTCGGTGGTGCACACCGTACCGTCATCGCAGCTGATCGCCACGTGGGACACGCCGCTCGCCGAGTCGCAAGAGTCGGTCGTGCAAGCGTTGTTGTCGTTGATGTCCACCGGAGCGTGGACGACGCCGGTCATGGGGTTGCAGGCGTCGAGCGTGCACGGGTCCCCATCGTCGACGGGGATCATCGTGTGGGTGAGCCCGGTCGCCGGATCGCACGCGTCGTTGGTGCAGACGTTGTTGTCGTCGATGTTGAGCGGGGTATGGGTGATCCCGCCCATGGACGTGCACGCGTCGGTGGTGCAGGCGTTGCCATCGTCGATCGCCACCGGCAGGTGCTGGACACCCTTCATGGGATCGCACGAGTCGGTGGTGCAGGCGTTGCCGTCGTCGAACGTCACCGGGGTGTGGACAGCGCCGGTGGCCTTGTCGCAGGAGTCGGTGGTGCAGGCGTCCTTGTCATCGACGGGTAGCGCCATGTGGAGCACGCCCGCGGTCTTGTCGCAGGTGTCGACCGTGCACGCGTCCTTGTCGTCGGTGGCGAGCGCCACATGGCTGCACGCTCCCTGAGCGCACGTATCGGTGGTGCACGCGTCGCTGTCGTCGCAGCTCTTGTCCGACGTGCAGCCCGCAGCACCGCCGCCGCCGGCCGCGCCGCCGGAGCCCGTGGTCGACGTCGCGGCGGTGGTCGACACCGCGCCTCCGTTGCCCACCGTCGTCTCGCCGCCGCCGCCGCTGCAGCTCGCGGCCGTCGCACCGAACAGCAGTCCTCCAAGAATCGTGAGCCCGCGCGCTCCGAGCCGCATGCCATGAAAAGCCATATTCGCCTCCAGCTTGACCGTGAGATCCCACCCTATCCAGGGTTCGCCCGGGCTCCAAGGGGCATTCGCTGGAACGGAGGCCGGCGCGAGGACGCCGACAAACCTGCGCGTTCGATGGGCCCCGCGGACGACAGGCTTTACGCGGTGACCCATCGCGGGGAGACTGCCGCGAAATGAAGTCGCGCATCGCGTTCATCGGGCTGGTCGCGCTCGTCCCCGGCTGCTGCGGGATGTGCGGCATGTGCAGCGATTCGACCCGGTCGAGCAACGTCCGGACCTCGGGCGTGAACGCCGAGATGATCGTGCGCTCGGGCGAGGCCGGGCCGACCGAGGTCAGCGTTCGCGTCAAGGTCGGCGGCACGTTCTCCAACACCTTCCTCACCCTCGCCGACGGCGACGAGATCGTCGCCGACAACGGCAGCGATCACGTCGCGCTGGTGGGCACGACGGGCCTGATCGCCGTGCCCTCCAACGACGGCACGCTCCCGACCGACTCGAGCGGGCGAACGATCACCGTGAAATTCACGCGACCGCACGACGTGAGCGCCCCGGGATCAAGCGTGGTCATGCCCCACGGGCTGGCCTTCGGATCGCCGCGCGTCGGCGAGGCCTTCGACTCGGCGCACCCTCACGTGGTCATCACCTGGAGCCCCACCAGCAGCGAGGCAGTCTCGTGGTCGCTGCACGGCGGGTGCATCGACGACAAGTCCGGGGTCGACGGCGCCGACACGGGCCGGGTCGAGGCGATCCTGGTCGCGGCGCGCGACGCCGACGGCGGGATCTCCGGGCCGTGCGACGTCGTCGTTCACCTGACCCGCTCGCGGACTGGCAAGCTCGATCCGGCCTTCGGCGAGGGCGGAAGCATCATGGCCACGCAGGATCGCGAGCGCACCATCCGCTTCACCCCCTGAACGATCGCGTCGCGGGTGGCGCATTGACGCCACCGCGTGCGCCGTGCCTCAATGCGCGCCGTGACCCTCCGCCGCGCCCTCGCCGCAACAGTGCTCCTCCCGCTCGCCGCCGCGTGCGCCGCCGCGCCCACGCCCCAGGGCGCCCCGGCCCCGCCGCCCACCGTGTCCTCTCTGGCCGCGCCGATCGCTCCACCGGTGGAGATCACCCTCGTCGGTACCTCGGATCTCCACGGCCGACTGGCCACCCTGCCGCTCCTGGGCGGCTATCTCGGCGTGCTGCGCGCGAAGAACCCCGACGGGGTGCTGCTCGTCGACGGCGGCGACATGTTCCAGGGGACCCTGGAGTCGAACGCCAACGAGGGCAGCGCGGTGATCGAGGCCTACAAGACGCTCGGCTACGACGCCGTGGCGATTGGCAATCACGAGTTCGACTATGGCCCGGTCGGCGACGCGTCCACCGTCCACAAGAACGCCAGGGAGGGGTCGGATCGGGATCCGCGTGGAGCGCTCAAGGCGCGCGCCGCGCAGGCGAAGGGCTCCTTTCCGGTGCTGACCGCCAACGTCCTCGAAGACGATCACCCCCTCGACTGGCCCAACGTCGCAGCCTCGACGCTGGTGACCAAGCACGGTATCGCAGTGGGGATCGTCGGCGTGACCACGATGGGGACGCTCAAGAGCACCATCGCGGCCAACATGGTGGGGATCCGGGTGACGCCGCTTTCGGAGGCCATCGCCGCGCAGGCCGCCGCGCTGCGCGCAAAGGGCGCGAAGCTCGTCGTCGTCGCGGCCCACGCCGGCGGCGAGTGCGGAAAGAACGACGCGCCGTCCGATCTCTCGAGCTGCGACGCCGCGGCCGAGATCTTCGAGGTCGCCCGCAAGCTGCCCCCCGGGGCGGTCCAGGCCATCGTCGCCGGCCACAGCCACAAGTCCATCGCTCACGAGGTCGCGGGGATCGCGATCATCCAGTCCGGCTCCTACGGAGCGGCGTTTGGCCGCGTGGATTTCACCGTCGATCCGGCGACGGGCAAGGTGCTGAAGGTCGCGATCCACCCGCCGGAGACGGTGCTCCGAGGAGGCCTGTTCGAGGGCGTCGTCACCCAGCCTTCACCCGAGGTCGAGCGAGCGCTCGCGCCCGCCGTCGAGAAGGCCCGAGCGCTGCGCGCCGAGAGCCTCGGCGTCACCCTGAGCGCGCCCTTTCCGGCGCAGTACCACGAGGAATCGGCGCTCGGTAACCTGGTGGCCGGCGTGCTCCTCGAGCTCGATCCCAAGGCCGAGATCGCCTTCGGGAACGGCGGTGGCCTCCGCGCCGATCTCCCCGCGGGTCCCCTCACCTACGGCTCGCTCTACGACGCCTTGCCCTTCGAGAACCGGCTCGCCCGACTGACCATGACCGGCAAGGTGCTGCGCGAGACGCTCCGGCGAAACCTCGGCGGCAAGGGCGGGATCCTGTCCATGGCGGGAGCGCGGGTGGAGGGGCGGTGCGAGGGTGGCAAGCTCGCCCTGGAGATCTTCGTCAAGGGCCGGAAGAAGGCCGAGCGAAAGGTGAAGGACGAAGACCGCCTGGTGATCGTCACCAACGAGTTCCTGGCCACCGCCGGCGACGACTTCGGCCCCGGCGAGAACGTCGAGATCGACGAGGACGGCCCGGCGTTTCGCGAGCCGCTCGCGGCGTGGCTGAAGAAGCGAGGAGGCACGTTGAAGCCGGAAGAGTGGCTGTCTCCCGGCAAGCCCCACCTCCGCTTGCCCGGGCCCATCGGCCCGAGCATTTGCGGGCCGTGATCGGGACGAGGCCAATCCCACCCCGGCCTGGGAGGTGCTCCAGATCCCGCTGGCCCCGCCGCAGTAGCCGGAGATCTTGCGAAGGGCCGCGAAATTCGAGATAGTCACTCGCATGCGAACCTCGATTGCGCTGCTGGCGACCGCGCTGCCCCTCGTCCTCATCGCCTGCACTGGAGCCACGCCTCCGCCGCAGACCTCGACGGCGGAGGCCTGCGCCGGCCCCGTCGCGACGCCGCCGCCTGGCCTCGTCAAGGCCGACGAGGCACCTCCGGGCTGGTCCATCGGCGCGCCCGGCAAAGGCTCGCTCTGCGCGGGCCAGGTCTTCGTGGCGCAGGGGCCAGTCACGGTGTATCGCGTCTTCAGCGCCTCGTACCAGACCTCGAAGCTCGCCGGCCCCGCCGGGGCCTTCTGGACGCTCGACAAGCCCTCGGGCACCGCGGCGAATTACCGCAACGTCTACGAGATCTGCAAGGAGTGGAACGATCTCGACATGCTCAACGAGTGCACGATCGAGG
Organism: Byssovorax sp.; assembly: GCA_040006075.1. Taxonomy (GTDB): domain Bacteria; phylum Myxococcota_A; class Polyangia; order Polyangiales; family Polyangiaceae; genus JANYGI01. The sequence goes on from JBDTXR010000122.1 coordinate 18,788, forward strand.
TCGGCGCCAAGGTGGTGCTCGGGCCCGGCCAGAGCGCCACCTGCGACAAGAGCGCCACCTCCTATCCGCGCTCCGCGGCGAACCAGATCGTGCTCGTCAAGAAGGCCGACGGATCGGTGCCTGTCGTCGATTGCAAGGAGTCTGCGCAGGAGTGGACCCCTTGAGGCACGGCGGCCTTCTCATGGGGTGAAGAGCGCGGGCAGCACCGTCCCGCTCGGACCTTCCACGAAATGCTCGAACGCCGAGGTGTTGTCGGCGCGCTGGGCGTTGACGAGCCACGTTTGCCCGCCGAGCCGGCGCACGGCGTCGACGAAGCCGGCGGCCGGGTACACCGCGCCCGACGTCCCCGCCGCGAGGAACACCAGGCGACGGCGCGCGCCCGCCAGCATGAACTCCTGGACCCGCAGCATGTTGGCGGGATCGAGCATCTCGCCGAACCAGACGATGTGCGGGCGCAGGAGAGCGAAATTGCCCTGCGCGCTGCACACCCCGCACCCGGGCAATTTGCCGTCGGCGTAGACCTCGCGATCCTCGAAAGGAGGCCTGTCGCAGACCGAGCAGCGCGTCGTGTAGAGGTTACCGTGGAGCTCGACCACGCGCTCGCTGCCAGCGGCCTTGTGGAGACCATCGATGTTCTGGGTGGCGAGCAGGAACCGATCGCCGAGGCGCCGCTCGACCTCGGCGAGGGCAAAATGTCCGGGGTTCGGCTGGCAGGCCGCCATCCCCGCGCGACGCTGCGAGTAGAAGCGCCAGACCATCGCGGGATCGCGCTCGAAGCCCTCGGGCGAGGCCACGTCCTCGACAGCGTGGCTCTCCCAGAGGCCTCCTGCGTCGCGGAAGGTGGGGATACCGCTCTCGGCCGAGACGCCCGCGCCGGTGAGCACGAGGAGCCAGGTGTCGTCGTCGAGGAGGAAGCGGGGTGTTTCGCTCATGGTGGCGCGAGAGCGTAGCCCAGCCGCGAGCGAGTGTCCGCCGCGAGGTGCGGATCGCCGTCGATGGTCGCGCCGCTGCCCCACCTGGTTCTTCCGTGATCCACCCTTCTGGCAGCGCGATCCCGTGATTTTCCGCAGGGGAAAGCATCCGACGCGGGTGGCCCACCTCTCGCATTGGGCACCTCCCCATGCGCTCCCTGCTTCCCCTCCTCGCTCTCCCGCTGGCCCTCGGAGCCTGCGCAAACCCCCGCGCCGGCGAGCACGTGGGCGAAGCAAAAGAGGCCCTCGTGGTCTGCCCCGGCCCGGTCACGCTTCCTGGGATCGACGTCTCGGTGTACCAGGGCAACATCGACTGGAACCAGGTGAAGGCCTCGGGCATCGTGTTCGCGATAGCGAGGGTCGACGACGGCACTTACCTCGACACCAAGTTCGATCAGAACTGGGCTGGAATGAAGGCCGCCGGCCTCGTCCGCGGCGCCTACCAGTTCTTCGAGCCCGGCGAGGATCCGAGCGTGCTCGCCGACATCATGATCAGCAAGATGGGTCCGCTCGGGCCGGGCGATCTGCCGCCGACGCTCGACATGGAGGTGACAGGAGGCCAGTCGCCGGCCACGATCACCGCCAACGTCCACGTGTGGATGGACAAGGTGCAAGCGGCGACGGGGCGCGTGCCGATCATCTACACGGGCAAGTACTTCTGGAACGACAACGTCGGCAGCGGCGACTTTGCCGGGAACCCGCTCTGGCTGGCCGCCTACGTCTCCCCCTGTCCCAGCACGCCCGACGCGTGGGGCGGATGGTCGATGTGGCAATACAACGACAACGGCGCGATCCCCGGGATCGCCGGCAACGTCGACGTCGATCTCTTCAACGGCACCATGGACCAGCTCAACGCCCTGGCCTCGCCGCCCAACCAGGCGCCGATCGGGTACATCGACTCGGCCGATTGCAGCCTCATCGCCGGGTGGGCGCAGGATCAGGACACGCCGGATCAGCCGATTGACGTGCACCTCTACTTCGACGGAAACCCCGGCGATCCCGCGGCCAAGGCCTTCGCGGTCCACGCCGATCAGCACCGCGACGATCTCTGCGCGGCCATCGGCTCGTGCAACCACGGCTACAGCGCGGCCACGCCGCGCGCGCTGATGGACGGGCAGCCGCACACCGTGAACCCGTTCGGGATCGACAGCATGGGTGGCAACAACCCCGCTCTCGCCGGCGGTCCGAAGCCGTTCACCTGCGCTCCGCCCGCGCCTCCGGTCGACGCGCTCCACGGCGTCAAGCGGTGGATCCCCTCGCCGGCGGTGTTCGACGCCTGGCGCTTCGACTGGCTCCGCGATCTCGCGCACGAGCCCGACGCCCTGGTCGCGAGCTTCCCCGACGGCCCGAACGAGCCCGACGCGCCGACCGTGGTGCAAGCCGACGACGGAACCCCCGAAGTGTGGGTGATCGACACCGGCGTTCGACGGCACGTGATCGATCCCGCGTCGCTCGCCGCATGGCGCCTCGACGGTCCAGGCGCGATCGTGACGACGCCGGCCGCCGAGGTCTACAAGTATCCTCAGGGAGCGGATCTGCCGGCGATCCCGTTCGTGTTCTCGAGCCCTTCGGATCCCAAGGTGTATGTTCTCGATGTGCCGTTGCAGCCGGCGAGCGCGGGAACGGG
>JBDTXR010000123.1:0-21261 GCA_040006075.1 Byssovorax sp.
CGCAGGTGATCTCGTTCACCGATCCCAACCCGCCGAGCGGCCTCAAGATCACCGTGGTCGATCGCCCGAAGAGCTCGCAGAGCGACATCTTCGCGGCCGTCCTGGGCCCCGAGCGCGTCGACAAGTCCTGGGCTTCCATCGCGGTCGCCAATCAGGTCCTCGGAGGTGGTGTGTCGAGCCGGCTCTTCCTCGACGTGCGCGAGAAGCAGTCGCTGGCGTACCGCACGCGATCTTCGCTGATCGAGGTCGGCCACGGCCCGGCGCCGCTGGTGGTCTATGCCGGGACGCAGACCGCCAAGACGGGCCTCGCGCTCAAGGGCGTGCTCGATAACCTGGAGGCCATTGGCCAGACCGCGGCGAGCGCCGAGGAGATCGAGACCGCGACTCGCTATCTCGCCGACGTCTTCGCCATTCGCATGGAGACCATCGGCGCCGTCGCGAGCGAGCTCGCCCACCTGCGGGTGATGGGCTTGCCCGACGACCACGACGACGGCTACCGCAAAGAGCTCCGCGACATCACCGCTCCCCTGGCCCTCAAGGCCGCGAGCGAGGCGATCCGGCCCGGCCACGAGATCGTCGTCGTCGCCGGCGACGCCAAGATCATCGGCCCGATGCTCAGCCACTTCGGCGAGGTGAAGGTGGTCGATCCGACCCACGATTTCGCGCGGATCCAGACCATCCCGATGAACGCCGACGCCCCGCTCGAGGTCACGCGCGAGGCCGGCAAGTAGCGATCAGAGCGGGAACCCGCGGAGCTCGACGCGGCAGAGCTCGGCGGGTCGCTCCGGATCGTCGGGGTCGGTGACGAGGTAGGTGGTGCGCGTCGCGGGATCGACGGCGATGCCCTCCACCTTGCGAATGCTCGGGGTCCCGTCGGGCTCTTCGAGCAGCGCGAAGCGGGCCTGTCCGCCGGCGAGGATGCCAATCGCCGCGCCGACGATCGGGCCGTCGTCGACGGCGTTGGGCGTGTCCTCGGCGACCGCGAGGTACACCATTGCTTCGCCGCAGGCGATGGCGTCGGTGAAGGTGAGCGGGACGCCCGCGGCCTCGCCGAGATCGCAGAGCGTGAGCGCGAGCAACGTCACTGTTTCGGCGCCGATCGCTGCCGCCGCGACCTCGACGATCGCGCTGGGCTCGCCGCCTGCGCCGCGATGAAACAGGTGAAGAGCGTCCCCGAGCCGCACCGCGCCTTCGAGGTTGGGCTCCCCGCCCAGGCGCGCGCGGATGGCCTCGAACAGCGGCGCGCAGTCGTGGAAGCGGACGCCGCCCTCGCCGACGATATCCAGGCTCGCGGCGCGATAGCGGCCCTTCGCCGATCCCGATCCCAGGAGGGTGATCGATCCATCCGCGGCATGAAAGGCTGACTCGAAATCGGGCTTCTGCTTCTTCGCCAGCGCGCCGCCGTGGCCTTCGAGGGTGGTGTGCACGGCCGCGCCGGTCCGCAGATCGACCCAGGCCACGGCCAGCGCGTCGTCTTGCACCACGAGGAGGCGGCCGTCGACGAGCACCAGCGCCGAGCCGGCGCGGACGCCGGGGAGCGGATCAATCGAGACGATCCGGGCGCGGAGGGCGGGGTCCAGCTCAGCGTGAAGCATTGGTGTTCATCGTCTCCACGAGCGCGGTAGCGAGGCGCTCTGCCCCGATAGCACAGGCTCGGATCCGCGCGGGGCCTCCCGTGGGTCCAAAGTCCTGAATCGCCTCGTTGTCGCCCGCCGTGGCCGAAGCGAGGATCTTGCGTGTCGCGAAGCCGAGGCCGACGCGCATGCTCGCGGTGAGATCGGCGGTATAGCTGGTGCGGCGCGTCGCCGTGGTCGTCGTCGCCCCGGCGGCCCAGGTGGAGTCGAGCGTCGCCGGGAGATCCGCAGCGTCGCCGCGCCCGGTATCTTGCCAGAACGCGACCTCGACGCTCACCCGTGGGCCGAGCGGATCGGCCGTGATTCCATGGCGACGCAGCGCCCGCACGATGCTCGCCGAGCACCCGGTCCGCACGGCGGGCTCGGCCTCGACGAGGGCAATCGAGGTGAGGTTGATGCCCGTCGGTCCCGTGGGGGTCAATGGCGGCGCGGTCGCGCAAGCGCCGAGAGCGAGCGGGAAGAGCCAGGCGAGGAGGGGAGTCGTGGGCGGGGCAGTCTTGATCATCTCGTCACTCCCAGATGGCCTCGCGCAGGCCCGAGGCGCGCTCGATCCGTCGCGACACCGCGTGCGCGACGACGTCGGCGTCACCGAAAATGGTCACCTTCTTGCGAGCGCGGGTGACGGCCGTATAGACCAGCTCGCGCGAGAGGATCGGCGAGATCCCCGGCGGGAGCAGCACCACCACCTCGTCGAACTCCGAGCCCTGGCTCTTGTGGATGGTCATGGCGAAGGCGGTCTCGTGCGGTGGCAGGCGCGAGGGGGCGAGAGCGCGGGTGGTGCCATCCGGGGTGCTGAAGGTCGCGACGAGGCGCCCGCGCGAGGCCTCGTCTTCGAGGAGCAGGCCGATATCGCCGTTGAAGAGGCGAACGTTGTAGTCGTTGGTGGTGACGAGGACGGGGCGCCCCGCGTAGACCGGGCCGCTGCGGGTGATCAGCCGCGCGGCGGTGAGCGCGCGCTCGGCTTGCTCGTTGGTGTCGATGACGCCGTGGGGGCCGCGCCGGTGCGCGCAGAGCACGCGAAAGCGATTGAACGCTTCGAACTTCGCCGCGGCGGAAGCGGCGGTGAGGTAGGGGCGATACCCCTCGACGATCAGCGCCTTCAGCTCTTCGCCGAGCCCGGTCCCGGGGAACGGGCGCAGCGTGACGTCGGGATACTCTCCCGACGAGAGGATCCGGTGCACCGCGGCCACGTCACCCGCGTTGACGGCCCGCGCGAGGACGCCGATCCCGCTGCTCTCGGCGTAACGATAGCTCCTGGTGAGCTGAGCCACGCAGTCCCACACGCCCGTTGCGGTGCCGGTACTCTCGCCCGGCGGCGGCGCAGCGCCGGTGATCTCCGCGACGCGGGCCGCGAATCCAGCAGAGAATCCCCGGGGATCGTCGGCGTTGCAGATGTCGCCGAGCACCGCGCCTGCGTCGACGGAGGCCAGCTGATCGCGATCGCCCAGCAAGATCAGGCGCGCAGTGGGAGGGACGGCGTCGAGCAGGCGCACCATCAGCGCGAGATCGACCATCGAGGCTTCGTCGACCAGGACCAGATCGGTCGCGAGGGGGTTCTCGGCGTCGTGGCGAAAGCGACCTGGTCGCCCCGGGAGCGGGCGCAGACAGCGATGGATGGTCGTGGCCTCTTCGGCGATGTCGCGCTTCACCGCCTCTTCGCAAGGCAAGCTCTCCTTGGCGCGCTGGATCGACTCGACCAGGCGCGCTGCGGCCTTCCCCGTGGGCGCGACGAGCGTGAGGACGGGCCGTTTCTTTCCCGCCACGTGGGCCTGCTCGACCAGCAGAGCAAGGAGCTTGACCACGGTCGAGGTCTTGCCCGTGCCCGGGCCCCCCGAGATGATGGCGAATCGGCGGAGCACGGCCATCACCGCTGCGCGACGCTGGCCGCCCGCCTCGTCGCTGCCTGGCCCGGTGCGCGCGAACAGCCGGTCCACGCCGGCGCGGAGGTGCGGTAAATCCAGCGTGTCGTCCGTCAGCGCGGCGCGGGCCTTGATCTGCTGGGCGAGGCGCTGCTCGTACTCCCAGTAACGGCGGAGATAGAGCCGTCCGTGCGCGGGATCGAGCACCAGCGGACGCGCCGACAGCCCGTCGCCGACGAGCTCGCTCCGCGCGAGGGTGCCTGTCCATTCGTCGAGCGAGGGCCAGCGCAGATCGCCTGTCGCCCGGCTTGGCGGCCCCTGGATCGGCGCCCCGGCGACGCGCCCGAGATCGGCGCACACGTGCCCTTCGCGCGTCCGCGCGCTCGCCAGCGCCGCGCCCACCAGCACGTCGGACGGCGCGCCGCCCACGAGCCGGGCCATCGACCGCGCGAAATGCTCGTCGACAGGAGCGATGATCTCCAGCGCGAGGAGCCTTTGCAGCATCGAGCTCATCGGGCTGCCTCCTCGCCCGACTCGCCCGCGAACAGGGCGGCGAGCGCGAAGATCAGCTCGCGCGAGGGTCGATCGGCGAAGACGCCCGCGTTGTCGCCGCGCCCGGGCGCCATCCCCCGCACGAAGAGGTAGAAGACGCCGCCAAAGTCCCTGTCGTAGTCGTAGCCCGGGAGCCGCGCGGCCAGATACCGATGCACCGCCACCGCGTAGAGGTGGTATTGAAGGAAGTAATGGTGGTGGGCCATGGCCTCCGTCAGCGCGGCGTCGCCGTAGTCCCCGGGCCGGGGGCCGAGGTGGTTGGACTTGTAATCGACCACGTAATAGCGCCCGTCGTGCTCGAAGACGAGATCGATGAACCCGCGGAGGAAGCCTTCGAGGGGCAGGAACGCGAGGCGCCCGAGCGCGGCGGCGTAGCTCGCGGGGACCGCGGCGCTCGGGTGCCGCTCGAACACCCCGCCCAGCGTCTTTGCCGTGAGTCGACGCTCGGGAGCCGTGGTCGCGGCGCCGATGGGGAAGATGAACTCGAGCTCGTTCAAGCGCTTCGAGCGCGGGACGCCGCGAAGGGTGAACGCCGCCGCCGCGGGGCCCTGCGGGACGCGCAAGGGCGTCTCCAGGGCCTCGCGCACGGCACGGCCGAGGAGGTCTTTCCACTCGCCCGGCGGCGCCACGCCAAAGCGGGTGAGCGACGCGGCGGCGACGGCGGCGATCTCGGCCTCGGGGGCGCCAAACTCGATGTCTTCAAACACCTTGTGGAGCATTTCCCCGGGCCGCGCCCCCCGCGGGAACGCGTGGAGGAGCACCAGCTCGCCCTCGGCGCTCTCGGCGGCGATGGACTCCGTATCCACGCTCGGATCGGCGGTGACGGCGCCGTCGCGATCGCGCCCTTCGTCCGGCCTGGCCTCGGCGCCGCCGGCGACGAGGCCGGAGAAGCTGCTAGTGCGCCAGGAGGCGTCGAGCGCCCGCGAGATCGGCCTGAACTCGAGCTCCGGTATCGCGGCGACGACGGGAGAATACACCTCGCCTGGATCGAGAGACAGAGTCTCCACCGCGATGGTGCCTTTCGCCGCCTCCACCAGCGCCGCCAGATCGACCCGCATCGCGGCGTCGTCGAGGCCCGCGAGCCGGGCGCTCGTCGCCGCGAAGAGATCGCCCGACTCGGCTCCATCCTGGTGGAGCAAATAGCCCAGCGCCGAGGTCTTGGCGTCGGTGAAGCTCCCCCACACCACCGTGCATTGGTGCCTGGCCCGAGTCAGCGCCACGTAGAGCAAGCGCAGCCCCTCGGCCGCCGCCTCACGCGCCGCATACTGCGCGTGCAGCGCGAGATCGGGTGAGCCGAGATCGAGCTTGCGCTGCGGATCGGCGCTGGGAGGCGGCTCGTGGAACATGGGCATCTTCTCCTCGGGCTTGTGGAGGAGCTTGCCGTCCCAGAGATAGGGGCAGTAGACGATGGGGTACTCGAGCCCTTTGCTCTTGTGGATGGTCACGAGCTTCACCGCCGCGTCGTCGCTCTCGAGGCGCATTTGCGCGGCCTCGGCGCCGGCCTCGTCGCGCGCGTCTTGCTCTCGTCGCGCTGTCGAGAGCCAGCGGAGCAGCCCCGCCGGGCCCAGGTGCTCGCGGATTTGCGCGACGTGGAGGAGCTCGGCCAGGTGCAGGAGGTTGGTCAAGCGACGCTCCCCGTCGGTCCAGCCAAGGAGTCGACTCGGCACCTGGAGCTCGTCGAGCAGGCTGCGGAAGCCGGCGATGAAGCCGTGATCGCGGAAGCGCGCTCCCCAGGACTGGAATCGTTGAGCGTGCGTGTCCCAGGCCGCGTCGTCGCGATCGAGCGACTCGACCTCGTCGGCGCGGAGGCCAAAGACGCTGGTCGTGAGCGCGAGCCGGATCGCCGAGCCGTTCGACGGAGCGGCCATGGCGGCGAGCAGCTGCTGCATTTCCAGGGCTTCCGGCGTGTCGAAGACGCTGGCGTCCCCCTGGAGCACGCAGGGGATCCGCAGCTCGCGGAGGGCGGTTTGCGCGTCGATCGCCTGCTGGTTCTTGCGCACCAGGATCGCGATGTCGCCCGGGCAAACGGGCCTCCCCTCGATCGTCGCGCCCGAGGCCAGGAGCCGGGAAATGTCGGCGGCGACGGCGTCGGGGAGGGTGCGGTTGGCAGATCCCTTGGTGAGCGTGGTCGCCCTGGCCGAGGACGGAGCCTCTCGCGGGTGGAAGAGGATGCGAAACGGCGTCACCGGCGCTTCGCCCTGGTGCATTCGCGTGGTCTTCGCGGCCAGGACCGGCGAATAGCGGATCTGATCGAGCAGGAAGGGCGCGCGCGGGCGGCCGAAGAGGGTATTCAGGGCCTGGACCAGGCCGGGATCCGATCGGTAGCTGGTGCCGAGGGTGAAGCGCCGGGCCTCGACGGTGTGGCGCGCGGCCCCGAGATAGGCAAAGACGTCGGCGCCGCGGAACGAGTAAATGGCCTGCTTCGGATCGCCGATGAAGAAGCGCGGGCTGGCCTCGCCGCCGCGGTAGATGGCCTCGAAGATCCGGTATTGCACGGGATCGGTGTCCTGGAACTCGTCGATGAGGGCGGCCTGGTAGCGCTCGCGGACCGCGGCGGCGAGCGTTGGGCCGAGCGGGCCAGTCAGCGCGGCGTCGAGCCGGTGGAGCAGATCGTCGAAGCTCTGGAGATGGGCGGCGTCCTTGCGGATCGGCATCTCGCGCCGGGCGAAGGCGATGAGGTCGCGCTGGAGCTGGAGGAGCCGACTCCCGGTGTCGCGATTGGCCTCCGCGCCCGTCACGGCGAGCGCGTCGCACAGGCCGAAGAAGGGATGAGCCGGCGTGACCCCACCCCTCTTGGTCGCGCCGGCGAGGTTCTCGGTGGTGAACAGCTTGAAGCTGGTGAACAGCACCGTTCCGCTCCGGCGATCGGCGCGCAGGAGCTGATCCATCTGCTGTGCGGCCGCGTCGACGGTCGCTGTCCTGTACCGACCTTGATGGAGCTTGGCGTCGTCGATCCGCTTCAAAATGAGGGCGCGATCGCTGGTCCAGGCCGCCGCCGCGACGACCTTGGCGGCCTCGAACGCGGCGAGCGCGGCTTCGAGCTGCTCGGGCGCGGCGGCCGCCGGGAGCACGGGCATCGTCGGATCGGCGACAGCCTTCCTCGCCAGGCCCATCAGCATCTCGCGGTTCACTTTCGCGTCGATCATCTGGCGCACCAGCGCCGGGGAGGCCTCGTAGAGCGTCTGTGCGAAGAAGTCGTCGACGACCTCGGTGAGCAGCGACTCCTGGCTGGTGGTGAGCTCGGCGTCGAAGCTGGTGCCGCTCTCGAAGGCGTGCTCGTGCAAGATGCGCTGACAGAGGCCGTGGATCGTGAAGATCGCGGCGTCGTCGAAGTCGCGTAGCGCCGTCTTGAGCTGGTCCGAGGCGCGATCGCGATCGGGGGTGTGGAGCAGGAGCGCGGAGAGGACCTCGTCGTCGGAGCGCTCTTCTTCAAAGGCGGTGAGCGCGTCGCGGATCCGGGTCCGGACGCGGTCGTAGAGCTCGCGCGTGGCCGCGTTGGTGAACGTCACCACCAGGATCTTGCCAATCGGGAGGCCGCGCTCCAGGAGCAGCCGGAGCACGAGGGTGGTTATCGTGTAGGTCTTGCCGGTGCCGGCGCTGGCCTCGATCAGGCTGCGTTCGAGCGGGGTCGTGAGCGCGTCGAGGGGTTGCACGCTTCAGGCCTCCTCGCGGTGGTCGAGGAGCGGGCCGAAGATCTCCGCGGCGAGATCGGCGAACGCGGGCTCTTCGGCGCCGGCGATCGGATCGAGCACGCGAAACCCCGGCTCGGTGGGATCGCGGCCCGAGAGCACCCGCGCGACGTAGGGATCGGCGGACTCCGGGCGAGCGTCCTTGTAGCCACCCTCGAAGAAGAGCGCGCGCGCCCTGCTCTCCGCGGCCGTCTCGTCGTTGCCCTCGTGCCTGGCCGTGGCGTACGCGTACGACGTCGCCGCGAAGAAGCAGAGCGGGACGCATTGCCCCAGGTGATAGAGGCGCAGCAGCGCGGTGAGCCTCGCTCGGGCCTCGTCGACGCCGAGATCGTTGAAGCGCACGATGGTCGCCTTGTCCTTCCCGAGGCCGATATGCACGCTGGTCCGGGGATAGCCCTCCTTCGTGGCGCAGATCAGGCCGAGGTGGCGGATCCAGAGATCGAGCTCGTCCTTGGGCTTCACGCTGGCGAAGCGGTACTCGACCCGGGCCTCGAGGTAGAGGTTGCGCAGGAAGCCAGTCAGCCGCGTGGTCCCACAGACCACGTCGAGCTCCAGCGCGATGAGCTTCTCGTCGGTCGCGTGCCCGCGGATCGCGGCGGCGAGCGCGTCGACCCTCGGGAGGATCCCGTCGAATTCGACCCGTCCCATGGCGCCGAGCGGGAGAGCGCCCTTGGCGCGAAGGAAGGTATAGGCCTCGGGGAGATCCTGTCCGGCGAGGGCGCGGCGCAGGAGATCGGTGCCAATCTTGTACTCTTCGAGCTTGTCGAGCTCCATCGGCTCTCGGTCGACGATGGCCTCCTTCTCGTCGCCGAGGCGCACGCCGAGGCGATTCCGCAGGATGGCCTTCATCGGGCTCGCGAAGAAGGCACAGAGCTCCTCCAGGGTCACCCGGTCAGCGCGCTCTTCCGGCGGCGGGAGGCGTCGCGGGAAGAAGGGCGGCGCCTCGGCGCGAGGCCCGAGCGAGGCGCGCGCGCCCTCGTAAAGACGAGGCGAGTAGCTGAAGAGGCGGTGATCGCCGTCGCTCCGGAAATAGGCCGGGCTGAAGGGCTGGAGCGGGTGGCGCACGCTCACGTGCTCGCGGGCGCGGCGCGGGCCGGCGATCGTTTCGAGCGTGAACGACTCGTCGATCACGTCGAGCAGCTCGCTCACCACGACCGAGGGTGGGATCTCGGCGTTCTCGTGCGCCGACTGGCCCACATAGGTGATGAGCAGGCGCGATCGCGCCGAGAGAATGGCTTCGAGGAAGAGATACCGATCCTGGTTGCGGAGCGAGCGATCCCCCCGCCGAGGGTGCCTGGCGATGAGGTCGAAGCTGGGCGGTCGCGCCGCGCGCGGGAAGGTGCCGTCGTTCATCCCGAGCAGGCAAATGGCTCGAAATGGAATGCTGCGCATCGGGAGCAAAGCGCACACCGTGACGCCGCCGGCGAGGAACGCCGAGCCACCGCTGGGCTCTTCGAGCTTGGCGCGGAGCCGCGAGCGCACGACGTCGAGCGGCACGGCCTCGTCAAAGGCACCTGCGCTCGCGTCGGTGGAGAGCGTCCGGAGGATCTCGCGGATCTGCTGCAGGCCTTCGGTGTCGTCGTCGGGCGCCCTCACCAGATCGTCGAGCGCGCCGGTGAGGCGCTCGTGCCATCCGGCGATCGACCTCGGCGCGGCGAGCCCGCGTTGCAAGGCGAAGAGCGCCTCGCAGAAATTGGCGAATCGCCCGAGCAGCTCGGCGCCGCTCCCCTCGATGTCGTCGAAGGGCAGCGTGTCGCGGAACAGCACCCGATCGTCGCCGGGCATCGCGTAGCCGAGGAAGAGCCGATCGAGGCCGAAGCGCCAGGTGGTCTCGTGGAAGGCCGGCTGTCCATGGCTCTTGCGGTGCTCGCCGTCGATGCCCCAGCGCACGTTGACCTCGGTGATCCAGCGCTGGATCGTGGTCACCTCGGCCTCGTCGACGTCGAAGCGCGCGCGGATCGGCTCGCGCGCGAGGAGCTCTGTCACCGAGCTCGCGGTGAGTCGACCGGTCGCGGTGTCGAGCAACGCGAGGAACGCCGCGGCGGCCGGGCTCTCGGCGCGCGCGCCGCGATCGGCGATGCGAAAGGGCACGTGCCCTGCGTCGGCCGCGGAGGCGCCGAGCACGGCCTCGATCAGCGGGGCGTAGGTCTCGAGATCCGGCGTCATCACCACGATGTCGCGCGGCTCGAGATCCGGCTCTTCGTGGAGCATGGCGAGGAGCTGATCGCGCAGCACCTCGACCTCGCGCATCGGCCCGTGGCACGCGTGAACGGCGATGGAGCGGTCGCGCGGATCGATGGGCAGCGGAGGGACGATGTCCTGCTCGTCGGGGCGATTCACGCGGATCGGTCGGCGGTGCTGGAGCGCGAGGATGTCGGCCTGGAGGGTCCCCAGCATGCTGTCGGGCGAGGGCTCCACGTGGAGATCGCGACCGTCTTCCTGGTACTGGACGCGGCCTTCGAGCACGTGCTGAAAGTCGCGCCCGACGCGGCCAAACGAGGCGAGGAGCGGGTTGCCGAGGGTGAGGGCGAGCGCGTCGTTGTCGTCGGTGTCGGTCGCGCGGGCGCGCGCGAGGTCGCGCGGGGAGCTGATTTCACCCCAGTAGGCGCGCGAAGGGCTGATGAGAAACAGGTGCACCTCGACGTGCTTCGACAGCGCGGCGAAGACCTCGACGAAGAGGGGAGGGAGGCTGTCGATCCCGAAGATGCTCACCCGCGCAGGGAGCGCGCTCGGCGTCGCGGTCCGCTTCGCGCAGGCGCGGATCGCGCTCTCGGCGCGGCGCGCGAGGTGGGCTGGCTCGGCCTGGTTGCGCGCGACGAGGGCGCGCCAGAGCACCGCTTGCCACTCGTCGGAGAGGCCCTGTTCCCAGCCGAGCACCAGCTCGGGTCGATAGACAGGATAGCTGTCGAAGACCTGGGCGAGGCGCGTCGCGAGCTCGATCCGCCGCGTGCCGGCGCGATCGTCGGCGAGGTAGCCGCGGAGCTCGGCGAAGGCGGGATCGCCCGCGAGATCCGGGAGCAGCGCGGCGATCGACCACACCAGGCGATCGGGCGAGTAGCTCGACGTGGTCTCGGCGCCGGCGATCGGATCGTCGAGGACCGCGGTGAACGCCGCTTCGAGGAAATTCCGGGGCGTCGGGAACTTCGCGTTGGCAAAGACGAAAAGTCGCCGCGACAGCTCCATCCCAAGCCAGCGCCCCATGCCCTTGTTCTGGACGATGATGGTCTCGGGCGTGAGCGGCGGGAGGGCCGGTGTGACGCACACCTCCGCGAGGCGAGAAACGAGCGGCTCGAGCCGGTTGCTGCGATGAACGTACACGTGCGATCCCTCACCCCACCGGAGCGGGTGGGGAGGGGCAGGTGTCGTGGTGGGATTCCGTGGTGAGCATGGCCCGTTTACCGTCAATAGCCGGTGAGAGCTCCGCATTCGACTACTTTCGCGAGCGATCGACTCCTTCATGCGCTCGCCGCCGCGAACGCGGCGCTTTTGCCCGGGACCTGGCCGGGTTACGGTCACCATGATGGATGGATTTGGCCATCGATTCGATCCCCACCTCGGCTCACCCGGAACCGGAGCGTCATGCACCATCCCCGCCTTTTCTCGAGCGCCTGGAGCGCGTATTCCCTCGGTGCTGCGGTGATCGCCGCCTCGATCGCGGCGTCGGCCTGCGGTGGATCGGGATCGACGGCATCGACCGGGTCCGCGGCGTCGAGCGGCGGAGCCGGCGGAGCTGCGAGCGGTACGACGGCCTCGGGGACGGGCGGCGCAGCTCAATCGACGAGCGCTGCGGGCACGACGACGGGAGCCGGCGGGGGCCTGACCGGGTGGACGCTCGCGTGGTCGGACGAGTTCAATGACGCCGACGGCTCGCCCGTCGACGCGACGAAATGGACTGCCCTCGTGGGCGGCGACGGCTGGGGCAACCAGGAGCGCGAGTATTACACGACGGACACCGCCAACGCCCAGCAGCAGGGTGGCAATCTGGTGATCACCGCGACGACGGAGGGCGCGGCCGCCCACACGTGCTGGTACGGAGCATGCCAGTATACCTCGGCGCGTCTGCAAACCAAGGCGAAATTCGAGCAGGCCTATGGCCGCTTCGAGGCGCGGATCCAGATCCCGCGCGGCCAGGGCCTCTGGCCGGCGTTCTGGATGCTCGGCGGTAACATCGAGTCGGCGCCCTGGCCGAGCTGCGGCGAGATTGACATCATGGAGAACATCGGCAAGGAGCCGGCGACCGTGCACGGCAGCCTGCACGGCCCGGGCTACTCGGGCGGCTCGCCGCTCACCGACAAATACCAGCTCCCCGGCGGAGCGAGCCTGGCCGACGCATTCCACCTCTTCGCCGTGGAGTGGGAGAAGGACGTGATCCGCTTCTACCTCGACGACACGCTCTACGAGACGAAGACGACGGCCGACGTGCCGGTCGGGAAGATGTGGGTCTACGATCACCCCTTCTTCATGCTCCTCAACGTGGCTGTCGGCGGTGGGTGGCCGGGAGATCCCGATGGGACGAGCATGTTCCCCCAGACGATGAAGGTGGACTACGTGCGCGTCTACACCAAGCCCTGAAAGGAGCCCAGGGCGAGGCCGCGCACCCGGGGGGTTGGCAGGCGAAAGATCGACGCTATCGTCCGCGCGATGATCGACTCCTTCGCCGACGCTTCCCGGGTAACCCTCACCACCGATGGCACCTTCGAGGGCCACCTCTCGACCGACTGGTATCAGGGCCGCGGCGCCTTCGGTGGCCTGGTCGCGGCGCTGTTCCTCCGCGCGATCGCCGTGAAATCGGGCGACGATGGGCGCCCCTTTCGCACCCTGACCTGCCATTTCTGCGCGCCGGCCCAGGCCGGCCCGGTCCGGATCGAGGTAGAGATCCAGGTGGCGTCGAGCGCCGTCAGTCACATCACCGCGCGGATGCTCCAGGGCGGCAACGTGGTCTCCATCGCCACCGCGACGCGGGCCCGCGCTCGGCTGGTCGACGTGGCTTATTGCGATCGGACCATGCCCGCGGCGCCCGCACCCGAAGACACTCACCCGCTCGATCTCAGCCGCGGTGGTCCGGTGTTCGCCCAGCACTTCGATTTCCGCTTCGCCTACGGATCGGCGCCGTTCTCCGGCGCGAGCAAGGCCTTCTTCGGAGGCTGGCTCCGCCACGAGAATCCGGGTGCGCTCGACGCTCCGCTGGCCGCCGCGTACGCCGACGCGTGGATGCCGGCGATATTCACCCGCTTCACGACGATGCGGCCGGTCGCGACCATGACGCTGACGTATTACTTTTTCACCGACTTCGCGGCTGGACTCGAGGCCTCCCCGGGAGATGCGGTGCTGGTCACCAGCCGATCGGACGTCGCCGCCGACGGGTACGCGGAGCAGAGCAACGAGGTGTGGACGCGCTCGGGGAAGCTGGTGATGACGGCGATTCAACTGCTGGCGGTGATCCGCTGAGCGGTGGTCGTCGCGCCGAGTCGTTGTACCCTCCGGGCTGCATGATCTCCTCGCCGCACGCTCTGGTCGTCTCTCTTGCGTTCCCTCTCCTCGTGGGCTGCGCTGCGTCCGCGCCTCCGCCTCCGCGCGCGATGCCTCACGGGGAGCACGAGCACGGCGCGCATGGGCCGCTGGTGCATCGCTTCGAGAACGCGGCGGAGTGGGCCAAGCAGTTCGATGATCCGACGCGCGATGCGTGGCAGCGCCCGGCCGAGGTGATCGCCGCGATGAAGATCGTCGAGGGGCAGACGGTGGCCGATCTCGGCGCGGGGACGGGGTATTTCCTGCCGCACCTCGCGCGCGCGGTCGGGGCGCGGGGGAAGGTGATTGGTCTCGATATCGAGCCCGACATGGTGCGCTACATGCGCGAGCGCGCGGCGCGCGAGGGGCTCGCGAACGTGGAGGCGAAGGTGGTGGCGATCGATGATCCGGGGCTGCCGGCGGGGTCGATCGATCGCGTGCTCATCGTCGATACCTGGCACCACATCGACGGTCGCGCGGCGTATGCGGCGAAGCTCCGCGAGGCGCTCGCGCCGGGAGGGGCGGTGTTTGTCGTTGATTTCACCATGGAGGCCAAGCACGGTCCGCCGGCGCACCACCGGCTCCGGCCGGAGCAAATTATCGACGAGCTGACGGCGGGAGGGCTGAAGGCTTCGTTGATCGAGGAGACGTTGCCCGATCAGCTCATCGTGGTCGGCCGACGCGAATGAGGCGGTAGAAAGGCTGGGCGGCGCCGAAAATGCCAGCTATTACGAGGGGGTGGTGAACCCCTCCACCCGAGGACCTCGGCTCGTGCGCGGCGCTTCGCTCGTCGCCCTCGCCGTGTTCTGCGCGCTGGTCGCTCCGGCGCTCCCCGCGAATGCGAAGGCGAAGCCCGCCGCGGGGCACGTCGGGAACGGCAAGAAGAAGCCGGTCGCGAAGAGCGTGAAGAGGCCTGGAACGAAGGCGATCGCCGACAACGAGGCGCCGGGTGCGGAGCGCAAGCGGACGAAGCCGCCGCCTCCGCCGCCGCTCGATGGAACGAGCTACGAGTACCAGTACGACGGCGCCGACGTTGGCCACAAAGAGCGCGCGTGGCTCGGGCGGGCCTTCGTGCACAGCTCGCTCGCGACGGTGCCCACGAAGCCCGCGCCGATCCTGGTGTTCCTCCACGGGATGAACACCGAGCTGATCAAGTACCGATGGATGGGCGGCGGCCAGGAGGGCGACGTGCGGCGCATCGTCTCCGAGCTCATGGAAGCCGGATCGGTGACGCCGATGATCGTCGCCGCGCCGAGCACCATCGATCCGGTGACGGCGAGCAACGCGGTGCTGCTCTGGCCGGCGTTCGATCTCGACGCGTTCCTCGATCGCACCGCCGCGCGGCTCGCCGGGCTGGCGACGATCGATCGCAGCCGGGTCATCGTCGTTGGCCACTCGGGCGCGGGCTGCAACATCCGCGGCGGGCTGGCCACGGCGCTGCACGCGAAGACGGCGCCGTTCGCCGATCTGGTGGTCGACACCTGCATGGCGACGGACTTCGCCAAGGATCTGGCGCACGCGCCGGTCGCCACCAACGTCATCGTGTCGTGGCAGTCGATCAGCTGGGAAGATCGCCTGTTCGACGACTTTCGCCACGTGTTCAAGCGCGAGCTCAAGAAGGCCACGCCGCCGCTCGATGGCGTGCTCCGCGAGCTCGACTACGAGCAGCCGACCCAGGGCGGACCGCACGACGCCATGGTCGGCCTGACGCTGCGACGGTGGCTCCCGAGGCTGGTTCCGCCGCCTGCGCCGGTGAAGGTCGCTCCCGCCGCCGACGGCTGATCTTCCCGAAAACCCGCGGCCTGCTATCGTGCGCGTCGTGCGAAGCCTCTCCGCCGTCGCTGCGCTGCTCTTCATCGGAGCGATCTCCGCGCTGACGGGCGCGGGGTGCGCGGCGAACGAGGCGTTGGGCCGCGTCTGCGAGGGCGGGTGCGAGACGGGCAAGTCCTGCGTCGTGGGGCGCTGCCGCGCGGTCGACGAGGCGCCCGCCGCGATCGATGCGCGGCGGGTGATCCTGGCGCCGAGCGACTTCGCCGTCATCGCCGCGACGGGCGGCTCGGAGGCGATCCCCGAGACGGTCGCGCTCGGGCGCGCCGAGGGCGGGACGGTGGCGTTGCTCCTTCGTTTTGCGGCCTCCTGGCACGACGACGCCGACGTGCTCAGCGCCTTCGTGGTCCTCGATCCGCTGGACTCGGCGCCGCCCGCGGCGACGCCCGCGGTGTTCGAATCGGCGCGCATCCTCGAGCCGTGGCAGCCTTCCGTGGTCTCGTGGGGTCGGCAGCCGCGCCTCGATTTGCCCCGGCTCGCCGCCGTGGTCCGCGCGATCCCAGGGACGCCGGTGCGGATCGACGTGACGGCCCTGGTGCGCGAGTGGGCCTCGCGGCGCGCCGACGATCACGGGCTCGCGCTCCTCGTGCACGGCGACGATCGGATCGGGCAGGCCTTCTCCATGGGTGTCAGCGGAGGCGCGGGGCCGCGCCTCGAGGCGTACGTGCGGTGACGGCGCCGCTCCTCCGCGTCCGCGATCTCACCGTCTCGTTCGCCACGTTCGGCGGCGTGCTGCAGGCGCTCGACGGCGTCTCGTTCGACGTCGACAAGGGCCGCGTCGTGGCGCTCGTGGGCGAGTCCGGCTGCGGCAAGAGCGCGACGGCCCTCTCGATCTTGCGGCTGCTCGCGTCGCCTCCGGCGCAGCTCGTGCGCGGCGAGATCCGCTTCGAAGGGCGCGACCTCTTGCACCTCTCGGAGCCGGAGATGCGCGGCGTGCGCGGCGCGCGGATCGGGATGGTCTTCCAGGATCCGATGACGGCGCTGAACCCGGTGTACACCGTGGGATTCCAGCTGATCGAGGCCATCCGGCTCCACCGAAAGTTCACCCGCAAAGAGGCGCGCGAGCAGGCGATCGCCGGGCTGACGAGGGTGGGCTTCCCCGAGCCGGCGACGCGGATCGACAGCTACCCGCACGAGCTCTCGGGCGGCATGCGGCAGCGGGTGCTCATCGCCATCGCGCTCGCGTGCAGCCCGACGCTGCTCATCGCCGACGAGCCGACGACGGCGCTCGACGCGACGATCCAGGCGCAGATCCTCGAGCTGTTGCGCGATCTCCGCGAGGACCTCGGGATGAGCCTGCTCCTCATCGCCCACGATCTCGGCGTCGTCGCCTCGATCGCCGACGAGGTGGTGGTGCTCTACGCCGGCGTGGTGATGGAGCGCGCGCCGACCGCGTCGCTGCTCCACGCCGCGGCGCACCCGTACACGCGGGCGCTGCTGCGGAGCATCCCGCCCACAGGCGCGGCGGCGTTTCGAGGTCGAGGAACCAAGGGTCGATCGCTCCCGACCATCGAGGGCACGCTCCCCGATCTGCGATCGCCGCCGCCCGGTTGCCGCTTTCAGTCGCGCTGCCCCGAGGTGATCAATCGCTGCAAGACCGAGCCAATCCCGCTCACCGATCGCCGCGGCGGAGGCCTGGTGCGCTGTCTCCTCGCCGAGGTCGCCGAGCCCGCGACCGCGACGGACGTCGGATGAGCGACGAGAACAAGGCTCCTGCGTCGACGCGCGGCCGCGCTCCTGCGGCGCCGCTGCTCCAGGTCGACAAGCTCTCCAAGCTCTTCCCGGTGCGCGGCGGCGTCTTCGGCAGCCCGCGCTTCATCCACGCGGTCGACGGCGTCACGCTCTACGTGCGGCGCGGCGAGACGCTGGGCATCGTCGGCGAGTCGGGCTCGGGCAAGAGCACGCTGGCGCGGACCATCCTCCGGCTCCACGAGCCCACGCTCGGCCGCATCGTCTTCGACGACGTCGACCTCACCCGGCTCCCCGACGCCGAGCTGCGCCAGATGCGGCGGCGCATGCAGTACATCTTTCAGGATCCGTACTCGTCGCTCAACCCGCGGATGACGGTGCGCGAGATCGTCAGCGAGGGGATCTCGATCTTCAAGCTCGAGCGCTCCGGTGCCCGCTCCGACGCCCTCGCCGGGGCGACGCTCGAGAAGGTCGGGCTCCGGCCCGAGCTGATGGGGCGCTATCCCCACGAGCTCTCGGGCGGTCAGCGGCAGCGCGTCGGCATCGCCCGCGCGCTCGCGGTGGGCCCGGATTTCCTCGCGTGCGACGAGCCGGTGAGCGCGCTCGACGTGTCGGTGCAGGCCCAGGTCATCAACCTGCTCGAGCGCCTGCAAGAAGAGCTGGGCCTGAGCATGCTCTTCATTTCGCACGATCTCCGCGTCGTTCAGTACACCGCGCATCGCACGGCGGTGATGTACCTGGGCCGGATCGTGGAGATGGGCGCGACGTCGGACGTCGCCGAGAAGCGCCATCACCCCTACACGCGCGCGCTCTTCAGCGCGATCCCCACGCTCTCGCCCGACGGGAAGAAACGCCTTGTTTTGCAGGGCGAACCGCCGAGCGCCATGGATCCGCCGAAGGGCTGCGCGTTCCATCCGCGTTGCCCGAACGCGGAGAAGGGTCGTTGTGACGTGGAGGCGCCGGTGCTCACCGAGCTGGTACCCGGGAGTCACCACCGGGTCGCCTGCTGGCATCCGGAGATGGATTGACCCATCTCCGATTCTTTCTCTGGCCGTACAGGGATGTTCTTTCGGTGAAATCGGCGCATTCTTCTCGAATGCGTCACCTCGCGTCGCCTCGCCTGAAATTCGCTGCATCGCTGCTGATGGTCGCGACGCTCGTCGCCGCGGGCGACGCGCGCGCCGACTGGCCGGTGTCGCGCCACGACGCCAAGCGCACCGGGGTCACCGGCGGCAAGAGCGACATCACCAAGCCCATCGTCGCGTGGAGCGCGTACCTCGGCGGCAGCCTCGCGGCGACGTCGATGCGGGTCCACGACATCGACGGCGACGGCAAGGGCGAGATCATCGTCTGCAACGGCGGCGTGGTCTCGGCGAAGCGCGCCGACGACAAGCTGCTCTGGGCGACGCGGATCCTCGCCACCGGCTTCCTCGGCGGCATCGAGGATCTCGACGGTGACGGTAAGCCCGAGGTCATCGCCTATACGCGCCAGGGCGCGTGGGTCCTCGACATCACCACGGGCGCGGTGCTGTGGTCGCAGCCGCAGGGCGAGATGGGCGCCGCCGCGTACCTCCGCCTCGCCGACATGACCGGCGACGGGCGCCTCGACGTGATGATGACCGAGTGCGGCGGGTGCGGCGCGAGCAAGCCGCAGACGGGCTTCATCTACTCGTTCCCGACCGGCTTCGGAAGCCCGGTGCGCACCGAGCTCGGGCCGATCGAGGGCGCGACGGCGGCGCTCACCATCGTCAAGCCCGATCCGAACGCGCCGGCCGACGTGCTCGTCAATGCCAGCTCGTCCACGCTCGCGCTGCTCGACGGCAAGACCGGAAAGACGCTGGCCGTGTCGCCGTCGATCGGCGCGCCGATCGCCTGGAGCACGGTCTGCCTGCCCGGCGACATCGACGGTGTCCCCGGCGAAGAGCTGGTTTGCGTGGCCTCCGACAGCCCCTCTCCTTCGCCGGTGGCGGGGGACATTCGCAAGGTGTTTGCCCTCAAATACAAGGGCGGGCCGGCTCCTTCGCTCGCCGTGCTCTGGATCTACAACGTGCCTGCCGGCGAGGCGCTCAGCAACACCGGCAACGAGCCTCTCGTCGATCTCGACGGCGACGGGAAATACGAGGTCATCGTCACCGGTCACCACGCCGACGACTCGTACTCGATGCACCTCCTCGACGCGGCGACCGGCGCGGAGCTCACCAAGGTCGACGGCGAGCGCTTCGCCGGCAGCGCGCCGCTCGAGAGCCCGGTGGCCCGGACCACGCTCACCTACGCCGCGGGCAACACCACCGCGTGGGCCTACAACGGCCTGACGAAGAAGCTGATCAAGCGCTGGCAGGTCAACGATCGGTATCCGCTGCCGGAGCCCGACTGGGATCGATCGCGGATCTCCAGCGCGGCCATCACCAGGCCGCTCACCGTCGATCTCGACGGCGACGGGATCCTCGATCTGATCACCGCCAAGGCCTCTCCCGGCCCGCCGCAGATTGACGGCTACGTGACCAGCACCGGCCCCACCGCGGTGATCGACTACGCCTCGCTCACGTTCTCGAAGAGCCTGGGTCCGATCGGGTTCTGGAGCGTCGCTCCGGTGGATCTGGGCGCCCCGCAGCTCGCCGTGGCCGAGGTCGACGGCACGCTGCATTTCCTCGATCACAAGCTCCAGCCCACGGCGAGCGTGGTGCGCTTCGGCGGCTACTACGCTCCCGGCGGCTGGGAAGACCTCGGCCGGTCGCCGGTCATCGCCTCGGTCGGAGGCGCCGCGCAGGCCATCTTCGCGCGCGACAGCCGCAGTCGGCTGCTTCGACTCGACGCCTCCAAGGCCACGCCGAGCGTCGCGCCCGTCGAGGTGTGGAGTCTGGACGGGGCCTCTTCGCCCATCGTCGTGCCCGGCCTCCTCGGCGGCAAGGCGGGGCTCGCCGCCATCTACAGCGACTACTCGGCCAGCCCGCAGGTCCACGCCGTGCTCTCGATGGATCCGGCGAACGGTAGCGTGGTCTGGAGCTCGCCGATCCCGGCAGGCGCGTTCAACGACATCCTTCCCGGTGACTTCAACCTCGACGGCACCCCCGACATCGCCGTGCAGTGGCCGTCCGCTGCGGGCGATCAGCTGATCACCGCCGGCCTCTCGGGCACCAGCGGAGCGCAGCTCTGGAGCTTCGGCGCCGTCGCCGGCGACTGCGGGCTGCAATCCGCGGGGATCGCGCTCGCGGACTGGAACGGTGACGGGATCGACGACGTGCTCCAGGTGATGCCGAACATCCGCGCCGACTCGGGCAAGGATGGCAGTCTGATCGCCAAGAGCGATGTTCACCCGTGCTACTTCCTGCCGACCCCGGTCGACACCAACAAGGACGGTGTCGACGAGCTCGTCCTCCACGGCGGCGCGGTCGGCGTGGTGGTGTTTGGCCACGATCTCAACACGCCGCTTTACCAGAGCACCGACGACGACAAGCCCTTTCCCTACGGGGCCATCGCCGCCTGTCCCTCCGGCCCGGTCCTCGTCGAAGGCTCGCTCCGCAACATCGCGCGCCTGAAGATGACCGCGCTCTCGACCTCGACGGTGATTACCCGGGTCCTCGCCGGCGGCGCCACCTTCGCCGACGAGGCCGCCGCGACGGCCGCCAAGGCGCCTCCGGGACAGCTCACCTCGACCTCGATTCACGCCAATCTGCGCGGCGACGGGCGCCCGGTCGCCCTGGTGGGCTCGACCGACGGCTTCCTCTACGCGATCGATCCGTGCACCGGCGATCTGGTCTTCTCGAAGGACTTTGGCTTCAACGTGGGGGAGATCATCTTCGGCGACAGCGACGGTGACGGCCTCGACGAGATCCTGGTCTCGGTCGCCGACGGGAACCTCTATGCCCTGAAGAACGATCCGAGCACGATGATGGGCACCGGCGGCGCGGGCGGGACGGGCAGCACGACCGCGTCGAGCACCACCGGGGTGGGCGGCGCGGGCGGCGCGGGCGGCGACGGCCCCACGCCGACGCTCCAGCATTTCCCGCTCTACGGCCGCGCCGGGTGCTATTGCGCGGTGCCGACCGGCCCCGCCCACGACGATCCGGCGCTGCTGCTCCTCGCGGGCGCCGTCGTCATCGCTGTTCGCCGCCGCCGCGCGCGGTAGTTGCGGCCTTCGCGCGCCGGGGCTACGAGCGCGCCATGGCCGATCCCCGATCCAAGGCTCTCTTCGAGCGCGCGCGCGCCCTCATCCCCGGCGGCGTCAACAGCCCGGTCCGCGCCTTCCGGGCCGTGGGCGGCGAGCCGATCTTCATCGCCCGCGCCAAGGGGGCCCGCCTCTACGACGTGAGCGGCGGCGAATACGTGGACTTCGTCGGCTCGTGGGGCCCGGCGATCCTCGGCCACGCGCACCCCGACGTCGTCCGCGCCGTGCAGGAGGCGGCCGAGCGCGGCCTCTCCTACGGCGCCCCCACGGCCGGCGAGGTCGATTTTGCCGAGGCCGTGCGCTCGCTCTACCCGAGCATCCACAAGATGCGCTGCGTC
>JBDTXR010000124.1:0-21242 GCA_040006075.1 Byssovorax sp.
CGCGCTCGATCGCCATCACCGAGATCGCCGCCTCGATCGCGCCGGCCGCGGCGAGGGTGTGGCCGATCTGCCCCTTCGACGACGACACCGCGACCCGCGCGGCCTCGGCGCCGAAGCACCGGGCGATCGCCGCGGCTTCCATCGCGTCGTTAAGCGGCGTCGCCGTGCCGTGCGCGTTGACGTAGTCGATGTCGGCGGGCAAAAGGCCGGCCCGGGTGATCGCCTCGCGCATCACCCGCGCCGCCGAGACGCCGCCGCCTTCGGGGTTGGTGATGTGGTGCGCCTCGGCGCCGACGGCGAAGCCCCGCAGCTCCGCGATCGCGCGCGCCCCACGGGCCCGCGCCGCGTCCTCCGGCTCGAGCACCAGGAAGGCCGCCCCCTCGCCGAGGTTGAGCCCGTTTCGCCGGGAATCAAAGGGCCGACACGGATCGGCCGAGAGCGCCGAGAGCGCGCCGAACCCCGCGTAGGTGAGCCGACAGAGGCCGTCCGCGCCGCCGGCGATCACACACTTCGATCGGCCGCCGCGGATCCACGCCGCCGCGAGCAGGATGGCGTTCGCGCCGCTGGAGCAGGCGCTGCACACGCTGCGCACGCGACGGAACGGGCCCACCGCCGCGCGCACGTGATCGGCCGTCGACGAGAGCGGGTGCGAGAGCATCTGCTGGAGCGGCGCGATCGCCGACGGATCGCGCGAGAGCGCGGCCAGCGTCGCCTCGGTCTCGAACATGCCCGCGGTCGTCCCGCCGAGCACGAGATCGATCGGCGACGTCGTCGGGTGCAGGCCGGCGTGCGCCAGCGCCTCGCGCACCGCGATGACCGACATCGCGTCGGTGCGCGACCAGCCGAGATCTTCACCGGGCGGCGCCACGTCGGCGGCGCGCAGATCGGCGACCTCGGCGGCGAGGCCGGGCGCGGCGCCGGGGAGCTCGAAGAGCGAGAGCCTGCGGATCCCGCGCTCGCCGGCGAGGAGCCGATCCATCGTGGCGGCCGCGCCGCGAGCGAGCGGAGAGACCACGCCGATCCCGGTGACCCACACCCGCGGCGTCGTCGTCATCCGGCTGAAGAACGCACGATGTAGTCGACGATGGAGTTGACCGACGCGAAGATCGGCCGAGCCTCGGCGCCGTCGGGGATGCGAACGCCGAAGCGCTCCTCAATCGACATCGCGAGCTGGAGCGCGTCGAGCGAGTCGAGGCCTAGGCCTTCGCCGAACAGGGGCCCCACGTCGTCGATGTCCGACGGTGACTTGCCCTCCAGGTTCAGCTCCGAGACCATCAATTCTTTGAGCTGTTGCCGTACTTCAGCCGCGTTCATGGGGTGGGGCCAGGGAGTATCACGAAGCTCGCAATGGAGCCACGGGAGCGACCCGCCAAGCAGCGGAGCGTCGCCGCGCGCGCGTCCGCGTGGAAACGAGCGGCCGGGCGCTCACCAGCCCGCGGCCGGGCGTGGTGCCCAGGGCCGTTTCGTGCCATTGTCGGCGGGAAAAGCGAGGATCCCATGAGTGAACGCAAGTACGGCACGTTCGAAGAGTTCTGGCCTTTCTACGTGAGCCAGCACAGCAAGAAGGCGACGCGCACGCTCCACTTCATCGGATCGACGCTCGCGCTCGGCGCGGTCGCCGCCGCCGCCGTCACCCGGCGCCCCTCCCTGCTCCTGGGCGCTCCGCTCGCCGGCTACAGCTTCGCCTGGGTCAGCCACTTCTTCGTCGAGCAGAACAAGCCCGCGACGTTCACCTACCCGCTCTGGTCGCTGATGGGCGACGCGCGCATGTGGTGGATGACGGCCAACGGCACCATCGACGCCGAGGTCGAGCGCGTCGCCGCGGACCGCGCCGGCGATCACGCCGAGCCGCCGCCCGCGCCCGCCGCCGCGCACGCCGTGAACTGAGCGCGCCCGCGCCTCGTCGCCGCGCGGAGGATCACGCGCGGCGACCGCGTCAGAAGAACGAGCTCGCCGGGAAATCGATCGGCGTGTGCAGCTCGTCGTTGCCGCGGATCGTGAACGGATCGATGTCGACCTGCGTGGTCCGCGCCTTACCGCTTTCGTCCACGAGCACCGCGCTGGCCGAGTAGCTCCCCGGCGCGAGCGTGATCGCCGCGGAGAAGGCCTCGCAGTCCTGCGAGAACGCCGACGGCTGGCCGACCCCGGGATCGACGATGATCTCCAGCCGCGTGGCCGACTCCTGCGAGCACTGGTGGGGATCAGTGGAGCCATTGATCGTCCACTCGATCACCAGCGCTCCATCGCCGACCACGACCACCGGCGGATCGGACCTGGAGCTCACGACACAGCCGGAGAGCGCGAGCGCCACATACGAGCTGGCAAACAAGGATACGAGTCGCATCGGATACTCCCTTTGAAAACTAGCGGCGGTGGAGCGGGTCAGTGCTCGCGGCGGCCCGGCGGCGCCGACAGGGGCCTTTGCACGTCGCGGCGAGCGGCGCGCGCGGCTCCGATCATGCTCCTTCGTTGATTCACGACGACCTCGATCACCGGAGTGTCGAGCAAGCAGGGTGCCAGGGCTACGAGAAGGCCAGTCGGGGACGATTGCGCGGATCCAGCGCCATGGCTCGACTCCTCCTCTGCCACAGCGCCTCACCTGCGGCGGGCCTGACGCCCCGCGGCGTCGGGATCCTGCGCTGTTCGCGAGAATTCCGGGTATATTCCTGGATCCGATGCGCCCTTCCTCGCTCGCCCCGTGCGCCCTGGTTGCCGTGGTTTCCCTCCTCGCTTGCGGGCAGACGCCGGGCGCGACCGGCGCGAGCGCGGGAGGGGCCGGCACGAGCAGCGCGACGACGAGCGCGGGAGGCGGCGGCTCGGGCCCGTGGCGCAGCGCCCTTTATCCGGAGGCCTGGACGCCGGCGTTCAGCGACGGAGAAGGCCGCTTCCTCCACGACTTCTCCTATGCGGGCTATCACCACGGCGAGGCCGAGGCGAAGGCCCCCGCGGCGGCGCCGGTGCTCGACGTCGTCGCCCAGTACGGCGCCGATCCGCTCGGGAAAACCGACGCCACGGGCGCGGCGCAGAAGGCCCTCGACGACGCCGCGGCGATGGGCGGCGCGGTCGTCTTCTTCCCCGAGGGGCTCTATCGCCTCGACGGCCTCCTCGCGGCGCATGCGTCCGGCGTCGTCGTGCGCGGCGCCGGGGCCGACAAGACGAAGCTCTACTTCACCGCGAGCGCGGGGATGAGCGACGGCGCGCACCTCCTGCTCTCGGGCGACGCCACCGTCGATCTCGAGCTGGCGTTGACCCACGAAGGCGCCCCGCGCGCGGACTCCGTCGAGGTCGCCGATCCCGGCGATCTCGCGCCGGGCGACGACGTGGCCATCGGCTGGGTGATCACCGATGCCTTCATCGAAGAGCACGGGATGACGGGCACCTGGAAGGCCTTCAATGGCACCTGGCAGCCCTTCTTTCTTCGCACGGTCGTCGCCGTCGACAAGGCCTCTTCGCCGCCGCGGATCAAGCTCGACGTCCCGCTCCGCTACCCGGCCAAGCTCCGCGACGCGGCGAGCGTGCGCCGCCAGAAGGGCGCCATTCACGAGTGCGGCGTCGAGTCGCTCTCCATCTCCAACGCCGTCGCGTGGGACGCCGCGTGGACCGTGCTTCGATCGCACGCGATCCGCTTCGTGCACACGCGCGACTGCTGGATCCGCGGCGTGTCCTCGTTCTCGTCGCCGGCCGCGCCCACGTCGGGCCCGGGCGTGGGCGCGCACCTCCAGTCCGGCGGGATCCTCGTCGAGGAGTCCAAGCGCGTCACCGTCGCCGACTCGCACCTCGGCCTCGCCGAGAACCGCGGCGACGGCGGCAGCGGCTACCTCTTCGAGATCCAGCGCAGCAGCGAGGTCCTCCTCCGCGACGACGTCGGCGAGAACGGGCGCCACAACTTCATCCAGAACTGGGGCTTCGGCACCACCGGGTGCGTCTTCCTCCGCGTCGAGAGCCGCGGCGGCGTGGCGATGATCAACAAGGACGACACCCTTGGCCTCACCGGGCTCTCCGAGTTTCATCACTCGCTCGCCACGGCGAACCTCATCGACAGCTCCACGTTCGACGACGGCTTCTCCATCGTCAACCGCGGCGACGAGAGCACCGGCGCCGGCCTCGCGGGGACCGAGAACGTGCTCTGGAACCTCCGCGGCAAGGGCACCCTGCGATCGCTCCAGTACCGGACCGGCTACGTGATCGGCACCCGCGATCTCTACCCCGTCACCGACTCGCCGCTGCCGATGGGCGTGGGCACGGCGCCGATCGATTTCCTCGAAGGCCTGGACCGCGGCGCGGGCCTCGCGCCCACCTCGCTCTACGAAGATCAGCTCGCGAAGCGCCTCGCAAAATGAGCCGCCCGCCCGCGCGCCCCGGAGCACCGGCGGGCGATGTCGCGGCGCGCGCGAATTCGCCTCAGGGGTGCAGGCCGGCGTCGATCTGGCGCTGCCGCTCTTTCAACGCGATCACGCCTCCCGCATAGGCGATCTGACATCCCTCCTCGAAGCCGGGCCGGCCCTCGGGGGGCGCGGCGAGGTAGCGCGCCCAGGTCGGCTGCCACAGCAGGCATTGCCCGCCGGCGTCGGTGGCCTTGAACTCCGGCGAGCAGTAGAGCGCGAGCAGCTTGCGGCACTGCGGCAGGTCGAGGAGCACCGGCGCGGCGGTCGCGGTCGCGGTCGCGACGGGTGACGTCGTGGAGAGTGAATGCAGCGGCAGTGGAGGGGGACGAACGACAGCCGCGCTCGCGGCAGGCGGCGCGGCGATGGACGCGACCGGCGCGTCGACCGCGCTCGCCGGGATCGCCGCGATCGACGACGGCGCCTCGATCGCTCCCGCATCGACGATCGCCGCGCTCGACGCTGACGCGTCGACTTTGCTCGAAGTCCGCGGCGACGCGGCCCATCGCAGGGTGATCAGCGTGCCAATCGCGGCCGCGACGCCCAGCGCGATGGCCAGGTGTCGAACCACCGGAACGCCTTGTTTTTGCGGCACCAGCGCGCCGGGTGGGCGCTGCCCGGACAGGAGCGTCGGGGCCGGCGGAGGCGCCGTCTGCGCCGCGCGCGCCGGCGGCGTCGAGGGCGAGCTGAGGACCGCGAGCAGCGTCGGCGCGGTGCCGATCCCCGGCTCGTCGGTGGCTCTTCGAATCCGCTCGACGAACGCCGGCACCGACGCGGGGCGGAGATCCGCGTTGGTCGAGAGCGCGTCGATCAGCGCCTGCGCGAGCGGCTCGGGGATCTGCACGCCCGCGTCGGCCGGGCGCCGCGGGAACATCCGCCCCTTGGCGTCGTGCACGCTGTCCCAGGGCAAGCGCCCCACGAGCATCAGATAGAGCACCACGGCGAGCTCGTAGAGATCGGTCCCCACGCTCGCGGGCGAGCCGAAGAAGCGCTCCGGGGCCATGTACGCGGGCGTGCCGCGCACCATCCCGGCCTGCGTTGTCGTCGAGGCCGGCGCGTCGATCTCGCGGGCGATCCCGAGGTCGAGCAGCACCAGGCGCTCGCCCCCTTCGAGCAAGAAAATGTTCTCGGGCTTGATGTCGCGATGGACGAGGCCGGCCGCGTGCAGGGCCGCGACCGCGCCCGCGAGCCCGTCGAAGAGCGCGAGCGCATGGAGCGCCGGGAGCGCGCCGCGCGTGAGCCGCTGCGCCAGCGACTCGCCGCGGAGGTGGGGCATCGCCAGGAACGGGCGGCCATCGGGCAGCGTCCCCGCGTCGATCACCGGCACCAGCGACGGGTGCGCGACGCGGCGCATCCGCTCGGCCTCGGCGAGAAACGCCTTCATTTCCCGGGCCGAGAGCTCCAGATCCGGCCGCAGCACCTTGAGCGCCAGGGCCGCGCCCGCGCGCGTCACCGCGTAGACCACGCCGCTCCCGCCCTCCCCGAGCGGGCCCACGATCGTGAACTCGCCGAGCGACGCCGGGAGCGCCGGCGGATCCGGCGGGTGGGAGGGCACATCCATGCGCGAAAGGCTGTACTCCGATCTTGGCCGGAGCCTCAACGGGTGCGACCATGAAAAAATGGCCCTGCGCATCGATCACGTGGAGCGCCGCTCGACCCGACGCATCGACCCGCGTGAAGAGGTCAGGCGGATCGATCCGCGTGCAGAGGTCGACACCGATCCTGAGGGCGTGCCCGCGCGCGCGATCCCCGAGCCGACCGAGAGCGGTCGCCCACCCCGCCCGAGCGAGCCTGACGAGGCCGAAAAGGCACCGGTCAGCGGGAGGATCAGCGTCGTCACCAGCGTGGATCCCCGCCTCACCGAGCTCGATCCGCTCCTGTCGAGCGGCGCGTGGGGCGAGATCTTGAAGGTCCTCGGCCCGCCCGAAGCCATCGAGAAGCTGCCTCCGACGCTCGCGCTGATCTACGCCGTTGCCCTGCGCGAGTCCGCCGGGGACAGGAGCGCGACGCCGGCCAACGAGCTGGCCATTCGATCGATGGCGGCCATCTACGGTATCGCCCCCACCAGCACGACTGCCCTGGTCCTCGCCAAGCGTTTGCTCCGGCAAAACCCGGCTGCCTGGCGCACCAAGGCCGCTCCACCGGCGAAGTTCTCGGTGCTGATCATCGTGGTGGCCGTGGCGCTCGGGCTGGGCGTCGGATGGTGGCTGAGCACGGGCTCTCATCATCTGTTCTGACCACGCGTTGCCGGGAGCGGGCACGGTCGCGCGACGGAATGACCGCCGGCGAGGATCGTCGCGATTCCACTGCTTCGACGCGCGGTGATACGCTCCGGCGATGCGCAGCTCCCTCGCGATCCCGCTCTCGCTCTTCGCGCTCGCCGGCTGCTCTTCCGATCCCGCGCCGCCCGCGCCCGACGCGGGCCCGCCGCCGATCGAGGCGCTCTATGGCGCGGCGGCCGACACGTTCCTCACGCCGTATCCCTCGGACCGCTACACCGTCGCCGATCCCGGCACCGCGACCAAGCGCCGCGTTCACCTCGACGCCACCGCCACGAAGGATCCGTTCATCGCCGCGTACCCCGCCACCGCCGACGAGCTCAGCGCGATGGATGGATTCTCCACGGCGGGCGGCGTGATCGTCAGCTTCAGCGCCCCGATCGACATTCACGGCATCGTCATCGACGAGGCCGCCGAGCCGCCGATCACCGACGCTCCGCGTGACGCCCTCGCATACACCAAGAAGGGCTCGCCGTTCCTGCTCGTCGACGTCGATCCGCTCTCGCCCGAGCACGGGACGGCGCGGGGCCTCGTGCCGCGCTGGTGGGCGCAGGGGAAGGACCAGTATTACACCACCGACGAGTTCACCCTCGTGGCCCAGCCCGCGACGCCGCTGCTCCCGGGGACGCGCTACGCGTTCGTCGTCACCAGCGCGCTCGTGGCCGCGAGCGGCGGCGGCGTGACCCGATCGGCCGCGACCGAGAAGCTGATCAACGGCGACGACACCAGCGCGTACGGCGACGAGGTGCGCGCGGCGCTCGGCGAGATCGAGACGAGCACCGGGGTCGCGCGCGCCGACGTCCGCCTGGTCACCGCCTTCACCACCGCGTCGATCCTCGACGAGTCGCTCGCCACGGCAAAGCGCGCGCGCACCCAGCCGACGCCGGCGATCCTCGAGGACTGGTCGGTCGAGACGCCGATCGCCGCCCCCGACAAGCGCGCCCGCTTCCGCGCGGTGTTCGAGGCGCCGGAGTACCGAAAGGCTTTGCCCGACGGCAAATGGGAGATCAAGGACGGCGCGCCGGTCGCCCAGAAGAAGGTCGGCCTCGAGGTTTTCCTGGCATTCTCGGATGCCACGAAATCGGGCCCGCGCCCGATCGTGATCTACGCCCACGGCCTCGGCGGAACCAAGGACGGCAGCTGGGGTACCTCGGAGCGCCTCGCCGATCTCAACGCCGCCGTCATCGCCATCGACTCTCCCGAGCACGGCTCGCGCGCCGCCGATCCCAAGACCGATCCGCTCCTCGCCAGCTTCAGCTTCTTCGGCGTCGATCCCGTCACCCAGTCCTTCGACATCGGCCGCGCCCGCGACAACTTCCGCCAGATGTCGTCGGATCAGCTCGAGCTCGTGCGCCTGATCGACTCGCTCGGCAAGCTCGATATCCTGCCCATCGGCGCGCCCGACGGCGTCCCCGATCTCGACGTCTCCCGCGTCCTCTACATCGGTCACTCGTTCGGATCGGTGCAGGGCCCGGCCATCTTCGCCACCGCCCCGGAGATTGATCAGGCGGTGTGGAACGTCGGTGGAGATGGGCTGATGACCCTCCTCCGCGACTCGGGCACCTTCAGCCTCCTCGTCAACAGCCTCAAGCCACCGCACACCTCCGACGGCGCCCTCGGCCGCTTCTTCGCCATCTCGCAAGCCATCGTCGATCCCGGCGATCCGCTCAACTACGCCCGCTTCGGGACCCAGCTCGCGGCCCCGGGCGTCACCGGGTGGAAGGCGCGCGATATCCTCTTGCAAGAGGTGGTGGACGACTCCATCGTTCCGAACTCCACCAGCGAAGCGCTGGCCCGCGCCGCCGGCCTTACGCTGGCGGATCCGATCCGGCCGATCTCGGGGCTACCGAGCGCCGCAGGGCCCCTGACTGGCAATCTCGCGACCGGCGCGACCGGCGCCATCTCGCAGTTCGACAAGATCGAGGGCGGGCAGCAGGCGACGCACGGAGAGCTGATCTTCTCGCCCGAAGCGCAGACTCAGTATGTACAGTTCTTCAAGAGCGGCCTCGCGCAGCCGCACGCGACGGCTCAGCCCGCGTATCCCAAGTAGGGTCAGCGAGCGATACGCCTGGCTTATTCATGCGTGCTCGCGTAGCGGATCGGCGTAGATCTCGTCGACCGAGAGGGCGCAACCGATGCTCAGGAGCGGGGCCACCTCGCCCGGAGAGGCCTCCTCCGCGAGGACCCATTTGCCTGCTTCGTTCTTGCGAAACACCTCGATCTTCGGCGAATGCTGCGACACGAGCACATATTCGGCGAGCGAGGAGATGCGGCGGTAGTGCCCGAACTTCTCGCCTCGGTCGTACGCCTCGGTCGAGTCGGAGAGCACCTCCACGAGGAGCGCGGGGTTCGTGACCGCATTCTTGTCCGCCGGATCGACGTCGAGCGATCCGCAGACCACGGCGACGTCGGCGTAGGTCGAGAGGCCCGTCGCGAGGACGCGGACCTTGAGGTCGGCCGTGTAGACGCGGCACCGCTTGCCTCGAAGCTGCGTGCCCAGGGCGACGACAACCGCCGCCGCGAGGCCCGCGTGATCTGGCGTGCCGCCGGACATGTCGTAGATCAGGCCTTCGAGCCACTCGTGCTTCGTGGCGCTCTTCTCCTCCAGCGCGAGGTAGTCGGCGTGGCTGATGTACGGCGTCGGCGCAGGCTCTCCCATGGGCGCGAGCCTACCTCAACGCGGGCGCGGGCGCCCAGCTACTCCGAGGTGGGCGCCCCCCGGATCAATGGGCGACCGCGCTCGGCCGCTCGCGGCGCGGCGGCGGCGTGGCTGGCGGCAAGGGTGAAAACTGCGTCACGTGCACGAGGCCGCCGGAGGCGAGCTCCGGATCGCGCAGGCGCTGCTCCAGGCGGGCAAACGTACCATCGTGCGGATCGACGCTGAGGCCGTCGGGCTTCGCGCTCTCGGCGCGCTCGCGGGTCGCTTGCCCACCACCCGAGATGAAGCCTACGAGACCTCCGCCCGTGGCGAAGAAGGCCGCCAGCGCGAAGCCCAGCAGCGGTCCGCCGGCGATGCCACCGAGGATGCCTCCGACCACGGCCCCGACGGCGCTGCCCTCGATACCCTCCTTCAGAGTCTCGTTGACGCTCCCCTTCCCTTCGCCGGGCGCGGCGCCGGCCTGGTAATGCTGGAGATCGTCCTCGAGCCGGCGCTGCGCGAGGAGCTTCTCCGTCGGCCACGCCAGGACGAGCGAGGTGGTGCCCGCGACGGTGAACGCCGAGGCCGGCACCAGCGTCCGCGGGCTGGTCGCCACGAGCGTCGGGGAAATACGGACCAGGAAGCCCGTCACATGCCCCTCCACGTCGAGGACGACGCCCTCGGTGTGGCCGGCGGAGCCATCGATGGATACCGGCTCGTCGGCCAGGCGGATCGGCGCCACGAGCAGCGCGAGATCGGCGGGGAGCATGCGTGTCGCGGGGGTTACTGCGGTCCAGGTTCTCATCGCTCACGCTCCTTTGTGGCCGTTTTCCCGGAGAGCAGCGAGCATCGTGCCACCGGCGCGGAGCCCGCTTCAGGCGTGCATCAGCGCGATTTCTCGCGGGATCCAGCGAGCGCGCCGGTCGAGTGCGCGCGGCGTTCGTGCGGGATGAGGCGCATATGCATTCAGAGCAAGTCTGCGACGCCCGCAAAAGCCTGTTTGCGACGGCACGGCACTGGCATAGAGTTGCTCACGTCCGAACCGAGGCGAGGCAGTCCTATGCGTATCCAGCGGCACCTTCTCTGGCTCACTCTGCTCCTGGCGTCGGCGTGCGCAAACGGTGCGGCGACCGGCGAAAACGTCATGCGCTCGCCCACGCTCGACTACCCTCCCCCGCCCGCCGAGACGTCGGACGGTCACGTCGTCGGCGCCGACGGGATGCGCCCCGAGGACAAACTCGCGACGAGCGCCAAGGTCGGCAACGGCGGCCTCAGCCCCGCGGCGAGCCCGGCCACCTTCGAGGTGGCGAAGCACGATCCCCCGGCGATCGTCGACGATCCGCAGTGCGGCGTGCTCGCGATGAAGGACGCCGTGCGCAAAGCGCGTTGCCACGCTCCCCCCGCGCCGACGCCGCAGCCCTGATCAGGTGCCGATACGACGCAGGTGGAGCACCGGCTTCACCACCTCGCGCGAGCGCTCGAGATCGATCGAGACCTCGAGCATCCAGTCGTTGTCCTCCTCGGGATCGAGGATGATCTGCTTCACCTCCCAGGCCGCGTCGCCCGCGGTGATCATGGTGTTCTTCGGGCTCCGGGCCTCGGGATCGGTGCGAATGTAGCCGTGCTCGGCGTGGTACGGCTGAAGCGCCTTCTCGAGCTCTCCGGGCTTCCACGCCGTCTCGCCGCCGGACACAATCTCCGCCGCACCCTCGTAGTCGCGCGCCGCGAAGGCCCGCAAGAGGCGGTAGATCTCGTTGCGCACCAGCACGGTGAAGGCCTTGGCGTCGCGGGTGACGTCCCACTTCTCGTCGGCGACGACGCGCTCGGCGCGCGCGACGACGACCCGATCGGGGTTCCGCATCCGGTCCCACTCGTCGAGGAGGCTGGAGTCGACCTGCCGGACGATGGCGCCAAAGTAGGTGATCACCTCGCGCGTGGCCTCGTCCTTGGCCAGCTCGGGCACCGACTGCACCAGGGCCTTGTAGACGTCGGACAGATACCGTAGCAGCAGGCCCTCGGCGCGCTGCAAATCGTACTCTTTGATGTACTCGCCGAACGACTGATAGGTCTCGTACATCTCGCGAGCCACGCTCTTCGGCCGGATATTCTCGCTCCCGACCCAGGGGTGCTTGGCCGCGAAGGCGTTGAAGGTGCCATAGATGAACTCGCTGTGGGGCTTGGGATACTCCAGCTTCTCGAGCTCGGCCATCCGCGCGTCGTACTCCACCCCTGCGGCCTTCATCTCCGACATCTTCAGGGTCTTGATCCGGTCGAGCTGCTTCATGAGGATAAGCTCGGGGTTCTCCAGGATCGACTCGACCAGGGTCAGGAGCTGGAGCGGGTACTCGCCGCTCTCCTTGTCGAGCATCGGTATCGTGTCGAGGAGGTAGAGCGACAGAGCGTGGTTGAGCGAGAAATCTTCCTGCAAATCCGCGTGGATCTGGAGCCTCGTGCCCCCGCCCTCGGCCGCGACCCGCTCGATCACGTTGGCGCCGAGGAGCGAGTTGTAGAGCAGTAGCCCGTGCTCGCGGTGCTTCTTCTTCAGGTGGGCGTTGTCGTGGCTGTCGCGCACCAGCTTGACCATGGCCTTGCAGCCGCCGCGCGGGCGCGAGAGCACGTTGAGCAGCATCCCGTGCGTGATCTGGAAGCGCGACGCCAGCGGCTCGGGGGACGAGGTGACCAGGCGATCGAAGGTAGTGCGATCCCACATCACGAAGCCCTTCTCGGGCGGCTTCTTGCTGACGATCTTCTTCTTCTTGCCCGGATCGCCGGCGGCCTTGGCGTGCATCCGCAGGTTCTCGATCACGTGCTCGGGCGCCTGGACCACCACGCTCCCGCGATCGTCGAAGCCCTTGCGCCCGGCGCGCCCGGAGATCTGCTGGAAGTCGCGGACGCTGAGGATCCCGGTCTTTTCCCCGTCGAACTTGCAGAGCTTGGTGAACAGCACCGTTCGAATCGGGATGTTGACGCCGACGCCGAGGGTGTCTGTCCCGCTGATGATCTTGAGGTAGCCCTTCTGCGCCAGCTTCTCGACCAGCAAGCGATATTTGGGCAAGAGCCCGCCGTGGTGCAGGCCAATCCCGTGCCGGATGAAGCGCTGGACCTCCTTGCCGTAGGGGCTGTCGAAGCGCATCCCCTCCAGAGCCACGTTGATGGCCTTCTTCTCTTCCTTGGTGGAGTAGTCGCTGCTCATGAGGTTCTGGGCCTCTTCGGCGGCGGCGCGCTGGGTGAAGTTGACCAGGTAAACCGGGGTCTTCTCCTGGCGGATCAGCTCGAGCATCGTCTCGTGGAGGGGGATGTCCTTGTATTCGAAGTCGAGCGGGACGGGCCGTTCGAGCGAGCGCACGGTCACCGTCGGGCGCCCGTTGAGCGCGGTCAATCGCTTCTCGAAGCCCTCGGTCGGCCCGATGGTGGCCGACATGAGCAGGAACGAGGCCCGCGGCATGGTCAGGAGCGGGATCTGCCAGGCCACCCCGCGCTCTTTGTCGGCGTAATAGTGGAACTCGTCCATCACCACGTAATCGACGTCGGCGTCGGCCCCGTCGCGAAGGGCCTTGTTGGCGAGGATCTCGGCCGTACAGCAGATGATCAGCGCGTCGGGGTTCACCGTGGCGTCGCCGGTCATCATCCCGACCAGATCGGGCCCGAGCTCGCGCGCCAGGGCGAAGAACTTCTCGTTGACCAGGGCCTTGATCGGCGCCGTGTAATAGCTCTTCTTCCCCTCGGCCACGGCGATGAAGTGGAAGAAGAGCGCCACCAGCGATTTCCCCGAGCCGGTGGGCGTGGAGAGGATCACGTTCTTGCCGCTCACCAGCTCCAGCATCGCCTCTTCCTGGGCGGAATAGAGCGTGAGGTTCTTCTCCGCCACGTAGGCGAGGAACCGCTCCAGGAGGTCGTCCGAGAGGATCTCTCCCTCGGGCGGGGGGAGGCGTTCTGCGAGGGGGGCGCGGGCCATGATATTCAGTCTCAGCCGCCCAGCACTTTGGCGTAATGCTCGGTGATCGCCGTGCCTCCGAGCCGGGAAAAGAAGCTCGAATAACACATCCAGATGGCGAGACCGCTCATGTCGTCGAAGATCGGCGGAAGGAAAGGCGGCGGCTTGACGATGCCGTCGGTGACGTGGGCATAGAGAACGGGGATGTCTTCGTGGGCGACCTTGCCGACGAAGAGGAACGGGATCAATTGCGCCTTGTCCTGCTGGATCGCGGCGCGCATGAAGGCATAATTCAGGACGATCCCCTTGCAATAGCAGGCGTCCTTGGTGAACGGGGCGCCGCCGCCGAGGAGGCCTCCGCGGAAGACGCGGCGGGAGTTCTGGAAGCACTCTTCCTCGTCGTAGCCCTCGGTCCGATACCACTCGAACACATCGAGGAAGCTCGCCCCGTCCTCGGCCTTGTCGACGGCCAGGATCCGATCGTTGAGGCGCTTGGCGCGGCGCGGGGTGCTGCGAAAGGTGAAGATCTCCACCAGCGCGGCCAGGCCCTCTTGTACGGCGGTGGTGCGCGGAGGGCCCTTGGCCAGCCAGCGCGCCACGGGCTGGGCCTGGCCGTTCAAGCTGGTCGCGACGTGGACCCAGCCCTCGTGGGCTTCGAGGATGTCGATGTCGCTGCGCGAGAACATGGCGCCGCTGCGGATCTTCACGTAATCGCTGCCCGCGGCGGCGTCGGCGAGGAGGGTGTCGTCGACCTGCACGTGGATCGCCGCGTTGCCGAAGAAGCGATCGAAGCGGGCGTTGAGCTCGATCACCGCCATCGGCGCGGTGATGTCGCGCGGGTGCGGCGGGCCCAGGCGCTCTCCGCCGACCGAGGTCAGGAGATCGTACAGGACGAAGCCCATGTCGCGGACGCTGGTGCGGCCGTCGGGGAACTTGTCCTTGGTCGAGCCGTAAAGGATCTTCGAGTAGGTGTGAAACTCCTGGGTTCCACGGGCCATGAGCATCCGGACCACGTCGCGGTACTCGGCCGCGGTGGCGTGGAGGATCTTGCCGAGGCGATCGTTCTTGCCGAGCTCGCGGTCGGCGTCGGTGAGGATGCCGTCGATCTCGCGGATCTTGGCCTCGGGATCGAAGCCGAGGTCGCCCGAGTAGGTCACGCGCGGGAGCTCGCGCCGCTGCTCGCGGAGGAACTGCTCCTCGACCTCGGACTCCCAGCGGAGCGATTGCAGGACGCGGATCGGCCGCTGCGCTTCGAGCACGCGCTGGCCGAGGCGGGCGAGGATTTCCTTGTAGGATCGCCACGGTCCGCCGCCTGGCGACGAGGGCGAGGCCGGCGGCGCCGAGGTGGGGATCGGCTCGTCGCGCAGGGAGAGCGCCTCGAGCGGAGCCGTGGCGCCGCGGAGCGCGCGTGGGGCGGCCTCGTCGACGCCTACATCGGCCCCGAGATCGGCGGATCCTGCCGGCGCCTCGGCCTCCTGCGCCTCGCGAGCCTCACCTTTCTGAGCCATCGCCGGGACTATTGCACCGCGTCGCGCGCTGAATCAATCCGCGTCGGCAGATCGCCTCGCCTCACCCCGCGCAAGCGCTGTAGGCTCGCGACGAGTGGCTCGGCTCGATAAAGACTCGATGATCGGCGCCCGCTACCGCGTGGTGCGGCTCCTGGGCTCCGGCGGCATGGGCGCGGTGTACGAGGCGATCGACGCCCAGACCGGCGCCCGCGTCGCCGTGAAGGTCATCACCGCGGAGGCCGCCGCCAACGAGACGCTGATGAGCCGATTCGCGCGCGAGGCCGAGGCCGCCGCCGCGATCGACACGCCGCACATCGTCCGCGTGCTGGGATCCGGCCTCGATCACGAGCGCGGCGTGCCGTTCCTGGTCCTCGAATACCTCGACGGCGAAGATCTCCACGTGCTGATCAAGCGGCTCGGCGCGCTCTCGCCCGACCTCGCGCTCCGCATCGCCTCGCAGGCGTGCCTCGGCCTCCAGCGCGCGCACGAGATGCAGATCGTCCACCGCGACATCAAGCCGGCGAACTTCTTCCTCGCGCAGACCGGGGACGGCCAGCGCATCGTCAAGCTGCTCGATTTCGGCGTCGCGAAGATCAAATCCGAGGCGCCCCCGGGCAGCGGGGAGGCCGCGGGGCTGACCCGCACCGGGAGCATGCTCGGCTCGCCGCTCTACATGTCGCCGGAGCAGGCGCGCGGGCACCGGAACCTCGATCATCGCTCGGACATCTGGTCGTTCGGGGTGGTGCTCTACGCGGCGCTCTGCGGGCACACGCCGCGGCGGGACACCGATCTGCTCGGCGAGCTCTTGATCCTGATCTGCACCGAGGCGCCCGAGCCGCTGCAAGACGTGGCGCCGTGGATCTCGCCCGAGCTCGCGGCGCTGGTGCACCGCGCGCTCCGCTTCGATCCCGGCGAGCGCTACCAGTCGGCCGCCGAGATGCGCGCGGCGATCAACGCGCAGCTCCCCGGCGACGCGACGATCCACGAGCACTTGCTGCGATCGCTCGGCGACGGCGAGCGCGCGGCCGTGGCCCCGTCGATCAGCGAGAGCCTCCACGACGCGCCCGCGCCGCGGCGCAGCCTGGGCAGCTCGGTGGCTGAAACGAAGGCGATCGTCACCAGCGGCGGCCGCGGGGCGACCGGCGCCGAGGGGCCCACGCCGCTCCCGTACGCGCCGGTCGACGCGCCGCCGCCGAGCGGGCAGCTCACGTCCGGCGGCGCCTTCGGGACCACGGTGGGCCGCACCAACGACGGCGCTCCGCTCTCGATCGCCGCGGGCCCCGCGACGCGATCGCTGTCCCCGGTGATCGCCGGGATGGCGGGCGCGGCGCTCCTCCTCGCCGGCGCGGCCGCGGCGTACGTCTTCGCGCGGCCCCCGCCCGTCGCGCCCACGACGACGCTCGCGCCGACGACGAGCGCGGCCGCCGAGAAGCCGCGCACCGTGCGGGTCGTCGTCATCCCGGCCGAGGCGACGGTCGAGGTCGACGGCGCGGCGATCGCCCCGAAAGACGGCCTCGTCGAGATCCACGGCGCGCTCGGCAGCGTCCACGCGGTGCACGTGAAGGCCGGCGACGACGAGGCCACGACCAACGTGGTGGTGACCGAGGACGGCGCGCTCCCGCCGAAGATCGAGCTTCATCCGGCGGCCGCGAAGGCGCCCACCGCCAGGCCGGGCGCGCCGGTCAAGGGCGCGCTGCCGCTCCCGAAATCGAGCGCGGCGCCGCTGCCTCCGTCCGATTTCCGGTCTGGCCGGTGAGGGCGTGAAGCCCTCGCGCGGGCGGCTCCGGCGGGCCGCGCTCCCGGTCGCGCTCGCGGCGATCCTCGCGACCGCGGCGACGACCACGGCGCGCGCCGACGGCGTCGCCGACGAGGCCGAGCTGCACTTTCAGCGCGGCGCCGATCTCTATCGCCACGGCGAGTACGCGTCGGCGCTCGAGCACCTGATGCTCTCGAACCGCCTCGTCCCCAACCGCAACGTCGTCTACAACATCGCGCGCACCTTCGAGCAGCTCCGGCGCTTCGCCGACGCGCACCGCTACTACGTCGACGCGCTCTCGGGCGAGACCGACGCCCGCGCCATCAGCGAGGCGACGGCGGCCATCAGCCGGATCGCGCCCGAG
The DNA here is from genome assembly GCA_040006075.1 of Byssovorax sp. GTDB lineage: Bacteria > Myxococcota_A > Polyangia > Polyangiales > Polyangiaceae > JANYGI01. The sequence continues at coordinate 16,862 of JBDTXR010000124.1, forward strand.
GTCGCCGTCCTCCGCGTCGTCACCGATCCGCCCGGCGCGACGGTCTACATCGATCGAAAAGACCTGGGATCGCGGGGGATCGCGCCGCGCCCGCTCGCCCTCCCGCCGGGCACCTACCGGGTCATCGCCGAGCGCGACGGCTACGATCCCGTCACCTCGGATCCGATCGAGACCCGCCTCGGCGCCGAGGTCGTAGCGTCGCTCAAGCTCCGGCGGATCGTCGGGACGGTCCACGTCGAGGTGGAGGGAGGAAGCGCCGCCGCGGTGCACGTCGACGATCCCGCGGCGCCGTCGGTCTGCGCTGCGCCCTGCGACGTCGAGCTCTCCCCGGGGCGCCACGATCTCCACTTCACGCGCGACGGCTACCAGACCGCGACGCGCCCGGTGATCATCGTTGCACGTCAAACGATCCGCGCGACCGCGGCGCTGAGCCCGCTCACCGGATCGATCCTGGTGAGCACCGACGAGCGCGGCGCCCTGGTGACGGTCGACGGCCGCTCGGTCGGCTTCACCCCGACGGTGATCCAGGGCGTCTCCGCGGGCACGCGCAAGGTCCGGATCGTCCTCCGCGGCTTCGCGCCGCTCGAGCTCGAGCCGAAGGTCGTCGTTGGTCAGCAGACCGCGCTCGAGAACCTCGAGCTCCGCCCGCTCCGCGAGGTCACGGCCGTCTCGCGCTACGCCGAGAAGGTCGACGACGCGCCGAGCTCGGTCAGCATCCTCGACGGGCAAGAGCTCCGCGCCTTCGGCTACCCGACCATCGCCGAGTCGCTCAAGGGCCTGCGCGGCGTCTCGATCTCCAACGATCGCGTCTACGCCTCGGCCGGCATCCGCGGCGTCGGTCTGCCCAACGACTACGGCAACCGCTTCCTGGTCCTCAGCGACGGCCAGGCGCTCAACGACAACCTGCTCAACAGCTCGTACATCGGCTCGGACGGCCGGGTCGATCTCCACGACGTCGATCGGATCGAGGTCGTGCGCGGCCCTGGATCGCTGCTCTACGGCACCGGCGCGTTCTCGGGCGTCGTCAACCTCGTGACCCGCCCGCGCGACGAGCCCAACAGCGTCCACGTGGGCGTCGGCGCCTACGACGACTCGGTGCTCCACGCGCGCGCGGGATTTCACTACAATGTCACGCCCACGGCCGGCGTCTGGGCCAGCGCCTCGGTCGCGCACTCCGAGGGCGTGACCATCGACGTCCCCGTCGACGATCTCCACGGCGTCGCGCACGATCGGGCCGTGCACGCGGTCGACGCCTTCAACAGCGGAGGCACGGCGGGCCGCGCCTGGTGGGGCGCGCTCACGGCGCAGTGGTTCTATCACCGACGCGAGGAGGTGAGCCCGGTGGGCGCCTACGGGACGACGGTCGACGATCCGCGCACCCACTTCACCGACACCCGGATGATGGCCGAGGTTCGCTTCGAGCCGCACCTCACCGACACCGTGCAGCTGATGACGCGGGCGCACGCTAACCGCTATCTCTACAAGGGCAACTACCGCTTCGACGAGAGCGAGAACCACGAGGATTTCGCCGGTACCTGGTTCGGCGGCGAGGCGCGGATCATCTACACGCCGGGCCCTCGGCTGCGGATCACCGGCGGCGGCGAGGGCCAGCACCACCCCGAGGCGACGCTGCTCGGGACCACCTTCGAGGACGCGGGCAAGAGCACCTCGTACCTCGGCGAGAAGCAGCCCTACAGCTTCGGCGCCGGCTACGCGATCGTCGAGGCCTCGCCGGTCCCGTGGCTGCGCGTCTCCGGCGGAGCGCGCGTCGACGTCTACTCCACCTTCGGCCCGATCGTCGTCCCGCGCGCCGCGGTGATCTTCAAGCCCAACGCCGGCGCCGCGCTCAAGATCATGGGCGGCCGAGCCTTCCGTGCGCCGAGCATCTACGAGCAGGTCTACAACGACGGCGGCATCTCGCAGGTGCGCGCCGTCGATCCCGCGCGCGGGCTCACGCTCGGCCCCGAGTCGATCTACTCGGGCGAGATCGAGTACACGCAGCGCTTCCGCGAGGACTGGGTGGCGCTCGCCGCGGCCCACGCGAGCTACCTTCAGGGGATCATCGACTCGCCGTCCGACGACCCGAATCTCCCTGATTCCAAGGTGATCCGTTACGCCAACAGCCCGCCGGCGATCGCCGTCGGAGGCGACGTCGAGCTGCGGCGCGAGTGGCGGCGCGGCTGGATGCTCGCCGCGATGTACGGGTATCAGCGCGCCCAGTTCATCCCGGGTACCGGCAACAAGCGCCTGCCCAACGCGCCCGAGCACCTCGCCTCGTTTCGCGGCGTCGTGCCGGTGGTGCGCGAGCTCGCGTCGCTCGGCCTCCGCGTTCGCCTCGAGGCGCCGCGTCGGCTCAGCGTGAAGAGCGACGAGACCACGCCCGCGGCCGCGGTGATCGACGCGACCATCTCGGGCTTCTTGCGCGACTACGGCCTGCGCTACACCGTCGGCGTCTACAACGTCACGGACTGGCGCTTTCAGCTCCCGGTGACGAAGACGTTCGCGAGCCGCACCATCCCGCAGAACGGGCGGACGTTCCTGATCGATCTGCTGGCCACGTTCCCGTGACCTGTTCCCGCGACGATCAGGCTCGCAAGCCGCGGATTTGCAGCTCGAGCGACGCGCGCAGCACCGCGTCGAGCGAGACCTCGACCGTGACGAAGCCCGCCACCCAGCTAATCAAGACGCCGAAGTAGAGCGAGAAGATGTTGGTCGCAGCCTGGTAGGCGTCGATGCTGGTGGCCACTTCGCCGCGCTCTTGCCTGGTCACGACGAGGTTGGCGATCTGGGTGAGCGCGTTCAACGTCAGCTCGGCCACGGCGATGCCGTTCGGCCCTCGGGCTCCAGGGAAATGCCGAAGGAACGCGGCCGCGATGCCCGGGTGCGCGCCGTACATCGCGAAGAAGCCGTTGAAGAGGTGCATGAGCTGGTCGACCAGCGGCGCGTCGCGCGGCATCGTGGCGAGGCGCTCCTTCGTCACCTGGACGAGCTGGTCGTGCATGACCAGGCAGAGCAGATCGCGCTTGTCCTCGGCGTAGATGAAGAGCGTGCCCACGGCGACGTCCGCGCGCTCGGCGACATCGCGCGTCGTGGTCTCGTCGTAGCCGACCGTGGTGAACAGCTCCCAGCCGGCGCGTCGGATGCGCTCGCGTTTGTCGAGCCGGTTCTGCGCGCGTCGCCCCACCTGATTCCGCCCGAGCCCGAGCCCGCGCGGCCCGAGCACTTGCTGGCGGAGAAGCCGATTCTCGACGCGATTCGACATCGGGGCACCATGCGGGCCCGGGTGGAGAGGGTCAACGGGCCTTGACGAAATAATGAACATGCTCATTAATGAACTTAGTCATTATTTGTGAGGCCCTCGTGAACACCCACTACGCCCCCTCGCTCACCCTCCGCGCCGCGCGCGATCTGTACTTCGCGGCGAACAAGTTCGGCGCCGACGGCGGCTATTCGTCGGCCTGGGTCGACTTCAAGCTCGGCCCGATCCCCATGCCCTTCCCCAACAGCCCCTCGCGCGTCCGCGCGGTGCGCTACCACGATTTACACCACATCCTCACCGGCTACGCGACCGACACGCTGGGCGAGTTCGACATCTCGGCGTGGGAGCTCGGCGCCGGCTGCAAGGACTTCTACGCCGCGTGGCAGCTCAACCTCACGGCCCTCGCCTCGGGGATGATCGTGACCCCGGGCCGCATGCTCCGCGCGTTCCGTCGCGGCCGCCGGAGCGAGTCGCTCTACGGCCGCGATCTGGAGGAGATCCTCGATCGCACCGTCGGCGAGATGCGCGAAGAGTGCGGGGTCGATCGCCCGATCGAGGCCCGCGCCGCGGACTACCCGCGCTTCGTCGCCGCCTGGGTCGCGGGCATCTTCGTCGGTCTCTTCCTCATCGTTCCGACGATCACCATCGCCGGCCCGCTGCTCTACCTCACCGCTCGCCTCCGCGGCGCCGCGCGCCCGGTTCCGACTCCGGCGGCGTAGTCGTCGTCCCCCACGCTTGTGGACCCGCCTTCCCCGCGCTAACGCGAGGGCCGCATGTCCACTTCTGATTCGCCCGAGCTCCCCCCCGCGCCCTCCGACGCCGAGCTGCTCGAGCGCACCACCGAGGCCGCGAAGCGCCTCCGCGTCGCCGTCGCTGGCGCCGTCGTCGGCCAGGACGCCGTCGTCGAGCTAATGCTGGTCACCCTCGCCGCGCGCGGCCATGCGCTCCTGGTCGGCGTCCCTGGCCTCGCGAAAACCCTCCTGGTCTCGTCGCTCGCCAAGGCCCTGGATCTCAGCTTCGGTCGGGTTCAGTTCACCCCGGATCTGCTCCCGGCCGACATCACCGGGACCGACGTTCTCCACGAGGCCGCGGGCGGCCGCAGCCTGCGTTTCCAGGCCGGAC
>JBDTXR010000125.1:0-21106 GCA_040006075.1 Byssovorax sp.
GGTCGAGACCGGAACAGAGGGCGCCAGGGTCGAGACCGGAACAGAGGGGGCCATGCTGCGGGCGCGATCGTCGAGGGCCCGGCCCATCGCGACATTCAGATCGTTGGAGTGCCCGGTGATTGAGCCCACCCCGACGAGCATCCGGAAGTCGGGGGGCAGATGGAGAAGCTGGCGCCGGAGGCGCGCGCCGTGGGTCCGCTCGATCTCCCGCGCCTGGGCGGCATAGAGGCGCTTTCGGATCAGCTCGGCCTCGATCTGGGAAGGAAGCCGCTTCTGGGCGCGCAATCGCTCGTAGGCCGTCGGGTTGTACGCGCACAGGATCGCATCCTGAAACGCGCCGGGCAGATGGCGTGTCGTGTAGATCTCCATTCCCCGCTTGAGCATGGTGCGGTTGAAGGCCGGGAGGACGTAGGCGGCATGCTTGGGCGCGCCTTCACCGAACAGGTAGTGAACCACGCCGACGATCGCACCGCCGATGGCGCCGATAGCGCCCCCGATCACGGTCCCGATCCCCGGAATCACGGAGCCAACGGACGCCCCGATCCCAGCGCCCATCCCGGCATCGCGAAGTCCCTCGCCGGTCGCTCCGAGCACTTTGCCGGAGGTGCTCTCTCGGGGGGAGGAGGCTCCCATCGCGCCGAGTTTGGTGCTCGCCAGCGCGGCGTACTTTGTGATGGTCGCCTGGTCAATCGTGGGAAAGCCGCTCTCGGTGGCATTGCCGGCGTACTGGTCCTGTGAAGAGCCGGCGTCCGGCGCATTCAGTACCTTCATGGGTGCTTCTCCTCTTTCCGAACTTCCGTCGTTCGCGGCGCTCACGCTGCCCTCGCGGGCGCTCTGGAAATTGGCGGCATCTGCTCGCGCGTGCCGACCAGAAGGTTCCGGGGAATGCCTCGGTTAAACCACCACCATCCGACCGACTCGATCACGGCGAATTTCTCCCCGGAGTGCGGCGCCATTTCGAGGAAGCGCTGCCACCCTGCGGCGGTCGGCGGGAGAACCGCGCTGTAGGGCGGGATCAGCCCGAAGACGAGCTGGCCGTTTCGGATCGCCGGGATCTCGAGGTTCGCGGCCCGGTCCCCGATCGACGCCATGCTGCGGACGATCTCGTTCCCCCAGCGCGTCCACTGCTCCTCGACGAACCGGTCGGGAGCTTGCGTCCAGTTGAGTGCCTCCCACGCTCCTCCCGCGCCCGCCGCGCGAAGACGCGGAAGCCACTTCGCCTGCATCGCCGCGTCGATGCCCGCCTGATCATCCGCGGGCCAGGACGGCCCGCCACTGCCGGCCGCAACGCGCATCCCCGGTTCGAGGTTGAGCGCCACGACCTTTTCGAGCGACGTCGAGTCCCAGTGTGCGGCGCCGGCGACCCGTGTCCCGATACTGAGGTCGAGGCCAGCCGAGTTGATGCGCCCAAACTCCGCGTGCTCCACGACCGAGCGGTCGAGCAACCGGGGCATCGCCACGCGGAGGCTCTCGTACACGGGCCCTCCCTCTTTCGGCACGAGCATCGCGTGCTGCTCGGCCTCCGCGGCCCATGTCGCCCACGGCCAGATATCCGGAGGCACCTTGGCCAGCCCGGCGAGCTTCTGCCGGGCGACCGACAGGAACTCTGCCGCGATCGTGGGATTGGGCTCGGTGCGGGCCCGCTCGAAGCGGTTGACGAGCGCGCGGAGGGTGTCCGAGGCCGACTTGGCAACCTTCGTCTTTCGCTCCTCTTCGCGCTCGGCCTCCGCGGCTTCCAGCCGAAGCCGGGTCTTCTCTGGATCGCGACTGATGAGCACCAGCAGCTCTTTGCGGCTAAGCGTCGACTGCGCGGCGGGGTTGTTGGTGTCCTTCGCCTCGCCCTCGAGCAGGCTGCTGATCCAGTTCTGCTTTCCCCGCACCATGTCGAGCCGGGAGCCGTCCTGCGATCGGTTGGCGATGTAGTAGAAGATATTGATGTTCGAGAGCGTGTTGCCCTGCCGCACGCCGCGGCCGTTGCGCTGCTCGGTCTTCTTCGGCGTCCAGCCGATATCCATGTGGTGAATGGCGCACGTGCGCTCCTGGAGATCGACGCCCTCCTCGCCGACCATGTTGGCGATGAGGATGTCGTAGCGAGGCGCGACCCCGGCGTGGCGCTCGCCGTTGAACTCGCGGGCGACGCGCTGGCGGTCGGCCGCGGTGGGCGCGACGACGGCGTTGAGAATGCCAATCCGCGCGGCGGGGATGCCGGCCGCGACGAGCACGTCGCGGATCCACGCGTGCGCGGCGATGTAGTCGGCGAAGATGATGTGGCCACAGCCGCGCTGCGCGAGGATCTTCGCCGCGAGCGCGAGGAACTTGGGGCTCTCCGGGGACGACACCAGGCCGGCGGTCTTCCAGTCGAACTTCTCGTCGAGCTGGCTGTGCATCGCGACCATCGCCATTTTCGCGAGCAGCCCGAGGATCTTGTGGCTCCCCTCCTTCGGCTTGGAGAGCGCGTCCTCGATCTCCGCGATGTACGCCTGGTATTTTTTCTCCTGCGCGGCGTCCATGTCGACGAAGACACGGTCCACCTTGGCGATCGGGAGCTTGAGCTTCGCCTGCTTGGCGGTCTTGAACTCCCAGAACTTCATGATGACGCTGCGCAGCTCGTCCAGGTTCTTGAACCCGACGCACGCCAGGCGCGTCTCGGTCTCCATCTCCGAATTCAACACCTCCTGCGGTTCGAGGAGGCAGAAGCGATCGATGAACGCCTCGGGATCGTTGATCCCGATCTTGTTCCACGCGTCCTTGTCCATGAGCTTGACGAGGTTGTAGAACTCGACCGGGCTGTTGGAAGCCGGCGTCGCCGTCGCCACCACGACTTCGCCGCCGCGCGACTGGACATCGCAGCACCGGAAGAACCAGTGCCACGCGCGCTTCGAGCCCTCGCCCTCGTTGCCCATGAACTTCGGGACGGAGCCGCCCTCGCGGCTGGAGGGCATGTGCAGGTTCTTGCCGTTGTGTCCCTCGTCGAACGCCAGCCAGTCGATGGCCATCTTGTTCCAGATGATGTCGGGGTCGTGCTTCCAGCTCGCGGGTAGCTCGAGCATCTCAGCCAGCCATGCCCCGACGCTCTCCTCCAGAATGGCATCCTGGCGCTCGGTGAGCGTCTTCGTGTGCTTCGTCTCCAGCTCAGCCAGTTGCGCGCGGATCTTGTTCGGGTCGCCCGCGCTCTTGCGAACGGACCCGTACTGTTTGCTGGCAGCAATTGCCTCTCGCGCTTTTTCGAGCCTCTTTTCGAGCTTCGCCTTTTCCTCGTCGTATTTCTTCAGCGATCCCTTCTTCTGCTTCACGGCGTTGCGCCGCTTCAGCTCCACCTCGCGCTCGATCGCGGTCACGCCCTGGAGGAACTGAAGGGTCGACTCCTGGTCCATCTGCGTGCGAGGCAGGGAGTCGTAGGTGAGGATCGCGACGTCGAACTCGCCGCCCTGGAACCGCGCCCATTTGCGGCTCCGCTCCTCGGGGGAATCGGTTTCGCTGGTTTCGAGGCCCCGGCGCAGCCCGGTTGACAGTGTCTTCTTGTTGATGCCGATGACGACGACGCGGAAATCGGGCAGCGCCTTGCCGATGTTGTCCACCCATTGAAAGGCGATCGGCTGGGGGACCACGAGCACGGCGCGGCGCGCGCGGCCACTCTGCCGGGCCAGCGCCAGCGCGGCGAGGATCGTGTACGTCTTGCCGACACCGACGTCGAAGCCGAGTCCACCGCCGCGGTTCGCGTCGAGTCGGCGAGCGCCCGCGATCTGGTGCGGGTTCAGGACGATCGCCGGGGACCACCGCGCGAGCTTGAGCGGCTCGGCGCCGTAGGCGTGGGCGCGATAGCCCTGGCGAGCGCGCTGATACTGCTGCTCGACGCGGCGCTGGCGCTCCGGGTCGGCGTCGAGCCAGCCCCGGAAGCCCTCGGTCCACTCCTTCGCATACGCGAGGCGAATGTCATCGACGTTCTCGCCCTCCGCAGCGCGGGGCTGGAAGACCACATAGTCATGGTTGACCCAACCCAGGATCAAGAGCGCTTCTTGCGAAAGGCTGTTGAGCCCTCGGTCGTGGTCCTCGTACGCGACGTCGGCGAGATGGATGAGCCCCTTGTCCTGCACGAGCTCCACCGGGTCGCCATGGTTCTTTGTCGCGAGCCACGCAGCGAGGAGATCGAGCGGGATGAAGCCGTCCTGCGGCGTCACTTCGATCTCGTCGAAAGTCGCCGGCTGGATCAGCTCGATCAGTTGCTTCGCCTGCGCTGCGGCCTGCGCGTCGCCGAGCGCCGCCCGCGCTTGGGCACGATCGAACCTCGGCCAAAGCTCGCCGAAGAGGTACTCGTCGGGCGGCAGGAGGTGACCACGCGCGTCGAGCCGCTCGGTCCAGGCCGGCTCCGACGAATCCTCGCTCCATCCGGCGGTGAAGAGCGCGCTCGGGTCTTTCCCGGGAAGCTCGTCGATCGTCAGCGTCTTGCGGGAGCGGTAGAGGTACTCACCCCACTGCAACGGATCGCTCTTGTTTCCCGTGAATCGCGGCATCCACTGCGGCCGTTCGGCCAACGACGGAATGAGCATTATCGACCGTCCAAGGAACGCCTTGAGGAGCCATCCTGCGCCGCCCGGGGGCCCTTTGCCCAAGGGGCCACGTTCGGCCTTTGCCAGAGCCAGCACCTCGGAATCGAGCGCAGGAGCCCCGTTGGCGTTCGCCCAGGCCAGCAGATCGCGGCGAAGCTCCTCCCAGCCCACCGGCTCGAGGTCTGGATTCGCCACGCTGCCGAGGAAGCCCTCGACGCGACGGCCGAGGCTGGAGACACCGGCCATGCGCTCGTCGTTGTCGATGAGCTGCTCGGCGGGGGTCGCCTTGGTCGTGCTGACCTGCTTCGGCGGCTCCGCGTGGTGCGCCGGAAGCGCCGCGTGGGAGCACGAGGCGCAGATGGGGCGCTCTTCGAGCACCGCAGGAAGGGCCGTAAATTCGCCCACCACCGTGTACCCCTCGGCGCTCGTGTGCCAGCCGCGCTTCGCCGGCTCGCCCGGATTTGCCGGCTCGTTCGGGACGACGGTTCCGAGAATGTGCGCGGGAAACTCCTGGTAGTAGCGCCCCTCGACGAGGAACCGATCCGCGTCGTCCACGTCGGCGAGGATCGTCTCGCGGGCTCGGAAGACGAGAATGTCAGTCACGACGTTTGCGAGACTGAACACCTCGTTGGGCAGGCGGAACGCCGCGGAGAGGTGATGTCTCCGGAGCACCTCGACACGGAGCTTCACCGTCGCCTCCGCCATTCCCGTCAGGAACCCGGACGGGATGATGTAGATGCCGAGTCCACCCGGCGCGAGCAGGTCGAGCCCGCGGCGCAGGAAGTAGTCGTCGGCGCGCTTGTAGCGGTAGCTCCGGTCGGGATCCTCGGTCGTGGCGTAGCTGCGCTGGCCGTAGGGTGGATTGCTGATGAGCAGCTTGAGCCGGCCTGCGAAGTCCGCGCCATGCGCCGCGACCCAGCCCTCGAAAGGCCCCTGGTACAAGTCGATGTCGGGCCGGAGCGCGTGGAGCATCTTGTACGAGAGCTTTGAGAACTCGACGCAATGCCATGTCACGGTCTCGAACCCGCGGCCGGAGAGCGCGAGCGGGAAACGGCCAATACCCACAGCGGGCTCCAGCGCGTGGACCCGGCCATCGGTCGCGATGAGGCCGGGGAGGAGCGGCTGGACGATCCGCGCAATCTCGGCGCACACCCGCGGCGGTGTGAAGTACGCATGGATGAGCTGACGCGCGTCGGGAACGTCGAAGCCGGGCGGGAACTTGTCGAGCGACTTCTTGATGCCGATGCCGCCCCAATCGGAGTAGGCCGCGAGGATCAAGCGATCGGCGTCGGTGAGCGCGCGCGGGTGAGCCTCCAGATCGGCGGCGAGCCACATGGCCTTGATGTTCGCGTCGCGACGCGCAGCCGCCGTCCGATGCTCGATCGGCGAGAGCGAGTGCGAGGGCGGTTCGGTCTGCTCGATGACCTCCTGGCGAGCCGCCCGATTCCTCGTCGGTGTGATCGAGGGAGACGGGGCCTGTGCAGGGGCAACGGCAACCACCGCATTTGTGGCCGACATCGTGAGTCTGCCCCTCGACGAGGGTGCTGGCGTCGTGACGGCGAGCCCGTCGTCGTCCGCCGTCGTCGGCTCTACGCCCCGCTCCTTCAGCGCTCGTAGCAGGAGGGCCGTGGCCTCGACCGCGCCGTAGAGCAGATGCGAGCGCCCCGTCTGCCCCGGGAAGTCCCTTCCACGCATCCGGTCGAAGTCCACCTTGCCAGCCGGCGTCACCAGCTCGAACTCGCCGAAGCCCATGTGGCGGACCTCGAACCCAGGGATCTTGCCGGCGAACGTCAACAGACTCGTATCGCCGTAGAGATCCTCTCCGCGGCGGACGAGGCCCGGACGAGGGGCGACATACGGCGAGGCCTCGGGAGCCTCGCGCAGCGAAGAGACCTTTGCGCTTTGCGGCGCTTCCCGCTGCGCCGGCGGTTCGGGCTCCGTTGCGTGCTTGGCGGCATCACGCGCCGGAGTCCCGTGCTCGCCGCTCGTCGATGCTCCTCGATTGAAGAGACCGGCCTGTTCAGAAGGGACGCCCCAAGCATCGTGCTGGGCCGCCAGCAAAAACTCCGTGAGGAGCTCGCTGCCGTCGATTTGTGCTTGCTTGAGCAAGCGCCCGATCCTCGCTCGGGAAAGATGGTGGAGCGACTTTGCGGCGGCCATCGCCCGCGCATCGGCGAGCCGCTCGCGCGCAGCGGCCAGCCGGTCCGTCGCCCGCGCGAGGGACTGCGCGCTGCCACGCGCGCCGCCGGCCTGCTCGACGGCGAGATGCAGCTTGGCCGAACGGTAGCCTTTGCGAGCCTCCTGGAGTGTAGAGACCATCGCCGCACGCTGGGTGCACCGTTCCGTCTCGGCCCGCGTTGCCTCGACGCTCGCAAGCTGCCGCCGCCATGTACCGACCGAGTTGGGCCCAAGGGGATGCACGGCCGCCTCGAAGCGGTATTCCACATGGACCTCGCCGTTTTGAAGGATCGCGAACCCGTTCGGGCGGGGTTCGACCTTGAAACCAGGCTCGAACGTGTACCAGGACACCTGCCCATGACGCTTGTCGCTGGGATCGCTGATCCGGAGTCCAATGCTCCTGGACTTGACCTCGACCAGCACACGTGGGGCATCCATCGGTCCTTGCTGATTGCGGATGAGTCGGAGCCTCGTTCCAACCGGCAACCGCATCAGCGCCGCCATGGAATCGAGCTGGGTGGCGGGAGTCGCCTCGTGCTGCGTTTTCTCGCGCTGCGTTTTCTCGCGCGACGGAGGCGCAGCCGGAGCCTGGGCACTGTCCTTGTTCTGCCGCCCCGCGAGGTGGTAGCCGGCCTCGATCGCCTTCGCGGCGAGGAAGAGCGTTTCGCCGGGCTTGCCGCTCGTCGTCGCGGCCACGTCCCGCAGATGATCGACCGCGAGGGCGCGCGCCTCCAGCGCGCTCTGGTTCGGGTACGCGGACCATCGATCGAGCGTCTCCGCGCACGCGTGAAGGGCCGACGCGATCTTGGTCCCCGTGATGGTGTCGGGGACGTCGCGTGCCTGGTCGCGCAGGTCGGCGACGATGATCGCGATCTCGGTGGCCGCAGCGGACGAGGCGGACGCCCGCTTGTCGTTCGGGGGGAGAGCGCGCGAACGGTTGGTTTCCCGCTGCGGAACCAGGAGCATCGCGGCGATGGCGCTGGTGCGTCGCGCGGGCGCGTCCGGCACGATGGCCAGCGGCGCGCGGACGACCGTCCCGTGCGGCCGAGCGACGAGGAGGGCCGCGATGGCGCTCGTGCGTCGCGCGGGGGCGGCGGCCGGCGGCACGTGGACGACCGCCTCGTGCGGTCGAGTGACGAAGAGGGCCGCGATGGCGCTCGTGCGTCGAGCGGGGGCGTCGGGCCCCGCGGGCGCCCCCGCAGGAGCGGTGAGCAGCGCGAGCACGTGCTTGGCAAAGTCCGTCATGGCTACGCAACCTGTCCGTGCTTCTGCGCACTCGGCGGCGGCTCACCGAGCATCGCGCGCGCGGTCGCCATGTTCTTTTCCATCCAGTCGTCGAAGGCGTCGACCACGTTCGAGAACTGGTGTTGCGCCTTCCACGCGACAGCCGCCTCACGCCCTCCGCGCATCCAGATCGCCTTCATGACCTGGAAATGCTGCTCGGCCGACGAGGGATCGCCCTGGTGCAGATTCGCTTTGATCTCCTTCAGCACCGCGGCGTCGTCGATGTCCGACCCCGCGCGGCGGGAGGACGGTTTCGCGCTCGCCTGCGAGACGGGCGTGCGCTGCGTCTGCGGCCCCGCGTGGGTGCTCTCCGAGGCCTTCTTGGGCTTCGCCTGCCGCTTCGCCTTGGGCTTCTCCGTCGTCTTGGCGCTCGCCGTCGAAGCGGGCGTACGCTGCGAGCTGCTCGCCGCGGATGTTGCCTGCCGTTTCGCAGCGGGCTTTGCGGTCCGCGCGGTGCGCGGCGTGACGGGCTTGGGTGAAGAGACGGCGCCGGCGGGCTTCGCCGTCGAGCTCTTCCTGCGCGTGGTGCTCGGCGGCGCCGCGGACGAGCGCTCGGAGGCCGTCGCCGTCTGCTTCGTCGCGCGCGTTGCCTTGGGTTCCTTCGCGTGCGTTGCGCTCGGCGGCGCCGCGGGCGCGCGCTGGGAGGCGCTCGGCTGCGCATGCCGCTGGTCCCCGACGTAGACCAACCGGAGGACCTCCTTGAGCTTCCCTGCGGCGAGCGTCGTCGTGTGGGTGTCGTACTGGCCCCTCCGACCCATGATTCCGGTCCAGACAGTCTTACCCTCACAGTCGACCCGATATCCGCATGCCGCGCCGGAATCGCTGACGTTGTACTTGTCGTCGCCGACGACCACGCTCCAGGTGCGGAGGTGGTGGTCCGTGCCGCCGACGTAGCCGCCATCCACCCGCTTTGGCGTGTGGGGCGCAGAGGCCGCGTGCTTCGACGACGCAGGCGTTCCCGCGGAGGCTCGCCTGGAAGCAGGCTTCGCAGCGGCCCCGCGCGAGGACGTGGGCATTCCCGCGGGTGCTCGCTGCGAAGCCGCCTTTCCAGCGTCCCCGCGCCGGGAGGCCGGCTCGCGCGCCGGAACGTGCGTTCCAACAGCCACCCGCGTCGTGCGGAGCGCCTGCGCAGCCTGGTCGGCGTGAGGCACGATGACAACGTAGTAATGATCGTTCGACATGGTTCACCTACCTGACCTTGGGCGTGGGCTTGATGGCCTGTTCTCGGATCGCGCCGGCTCGGGGCGCGCACTTCGCGTGATACGTTGTCGTTTGACGCCCGCGGCGGAACTGCACGATCTCGGCGCGCGGTCCAATCGGCCTCCCGCAGCCGGCAGCGCACACCGCGGCTCGATGCGGCGGGGGATCGTCATCACTCCACATCTCGATCGGCGACGCGTCGATGCTCTCGCGCACCGCCCGGCTCATCTCACGGGCCGTGGGAACCATCCTCTTTGTGACGAGGTACTTCGCCTGAAGCGCCGCGATCTCGCGCGCGAGATCGGCGTCGGTCACGACATCGCGCCGGCTGAGCTTGTCCTCGAAACGCAGTTGTTCCTCACTTCGTTCGACGGTGGTGAGGCGGCGCCGCTTCCGGAGATCGTGCAACGCGTCGCCAAAGAGGATCTGAAGCTCCCGATAGCGGGCCTGGCGGGCGGTCTCTTGAAACTTCATATCAACCTCTCCGCAGACGGCGCGAGGATGCAAACGACCGGAGCCGGTGCCTCCGCGTGAACGAGGACAGCGCCGAGCCCGCCGAGCTGCAACCGCACTCCACCGCTCGTGAGGAGGGACGATGCACGCCGCTCCCGCGGGCAGTCGTCACAGATCGAAACTCGGCAGCTCATCCTCTGGTTCCTCCGCGATCAGCTCATGGTGACCAGCAGCAGATCCAGCGCCCACGCCCACACGAGGGTCTTTCCCTCGATGCCGGTGACCTGGATCTCGACCTGCTGGCCCGTGATGGTCACCGTCAAGCCGCCGGGTTCCCACGTTTGGAGGCGCCCTCCATCGCTGGGCTGCATCGACATCTTGGTCGTGTTGTTCTGCGTGATGGCGCCCGCGGCGCAGGCGCCGCTGAGCCGCGGGAAGAACGTCACCGAGGACCGCGGCGTCGCCTCGTCGACCGCGATCACATGGCCCGAGAGCGACCACGCTCCGTCCTTCGGCAGGGCGGGAAGCGTGATCGCGCGAGTCGTCGTCGCCCCCGTCACCGAAAACACGCCTTCGAGATGTCTCTGTTGAACGTTCTGCATGGCTCGATCTCCTCTTCTTCGTTGTTCGTGATTCATGTGATGACGCGGTACGCGGTGAGCAGCGCCGCGATCACCAGGGATCCGGTGTCCTTCGTGTCGCGGCCCTCGTCGGCGGGGCTGCTCGGCGGCGTGGGCGTGGCCTTTGGGCGCGGCACATCGAGGCGCTGTGGTGGCGGTTCCCCGGGCGGCCCGCTCGACGGCTCCCGACACGTGAAGTCGAGATCCGCACCATAGAAGTAGCGGAGAATCGCGGGCCAAAGGGCGCCACGGCGCCCGAGCTCCACCGCGCCATTCTGAGAGAGGCAACCTCGGTTGTCCCTGATCGGACCGGCGTTCGGCGTCGGTCGGACCGCGGCATCCACGAGACCATCGTTGTACGTGACCCCGTGCTCGGTCTTGGTCGGGTCGTGACCCGTCCGGCCGGTGGTTGCGCCCGGCGACCAGAGTGCGCCGGCCACGTAGCTGGTGAGCACCAGACGACCCCGGTGGAGCACGAGCCCTCCACGGGTCGCCGAAGCGGCCTGAAGACAGAGGGCGGTCGCCGCGCGCGCGCAGACCTGGAAATGGGCCGAGTTGGGGACGGGCTTGGCCGGCGTCCCGTACCCTTGATTGCTGATCATCCACACGAGGTACGACCGCGCGACCATCGCTTGCGCTTCGAGGGCCTGGAGCTGGCGTGACGCGCCGAGCTCCGCCGTCACCACCCGCGCGACGTAGTCCTCCAACGCGAGGCGACCAAAGCCGTCGACCATGACCGACGCCGGCATGCTGATCGTGGGGACCGGACCGACGGGCGCCGTGGCGACGGCGGGCGATGCGGGAAGACCGACGCCCGCGAGGTCCCATTCCGTCCGGTCGTCGCGGCGGCTATCGTGAATCGAGAGGTGGAGATGCTCCTCGTGCGGGCTCGCTCCGGTGTACGGGCGCCAGGCGCCGCCATCCTTTTCGGGGTTCGCGATTCGCCCCTGGAAAATCACGTAGTGGGCGCGTGGGTCCTTGAGCAACGCCGTGCCGAGCGCGACGAGATCGGGCCCATCGGCAGGATCGTTCGTGATGTCGAACGCATTGCCGACCTCGTGATCGCTCTTCGGGTTGACTGCGTGGTGCGCCGCGCTCGGCGCGATCCCGTCTGCCGCGCGCGAGCGGCTCGGCCACTGCGCATCGAGCTGCGCGCGCAGCGTCAGGAGCGCCGCCGCCGCGCCATCACGCGTCGCATTCGGGCCCGCGTCGCCTCCCGCCGCGTACGCTGCGAAGGGCACCCACGCCGCGATCGACTCGGCCCACGCGCGGTAGCCGTTCGGCGTCAGGTGGATCCCGTCTGGAGCGCGCTCGAGATCGAGAGACTGGGAATCAAAGATCCGCACGTTGCGGGCGCCACACGCGCTGGCCAATCCGGAGCGAAACGCGCCGGTATCGAACGTCATCCGCGGGGGTCCAATCCACGCCACGGAAGCGCCCATCGCGACAATCTTGTCCACCAACGCGCCGCCTTCGGTGCCCGCGCCCGCGGGATCCGAGGTCCGCATATCGTTGGTCCCGAGACACACCAGCACGAGGTCGGCGGGTGGCGCACCGATCGCGGTCGGGAGATCGCTGTCGCGCGTCCAGTCGTGGACACGGGTGGATTTCTCGCCGACCGCCTGGAACCCACACGGAACGCCGCGCGCGATCTCGGCGAAGAAGGGGCCGAGACCCTGAGCGAGGGAGTCGCCCACGAGGACGATCCGGGCGGCTGTCGACGTGGTCTGCGACATGGGTACGACTCCTGCTGACGAGGCCGTGAAGGGTTGGGTAACCACGTTGACAGGACGTTCGGCCATGAGTCCCGCGCCAGCCTCGCCGGCTGCGCCGCCCGTACCCTTTTGAAGGAGCGCGAGACTCATGACTGGCTCACACCCCCGGCGCGAACGGCAGGAACGCGTTCCCCTCGATCAACCAGTCCGCGAGCTGACCGACGCCCGCGCCCGGCGTGGCGATCACGCGGACGAAGCTGTCGCTGAGCAAGCCGGCCTGCACGGAGCCGACCACGTTGGTTTGCGTGAAGTTGCCGCAGAAACGTGGGGAGTCGGTGGCCGGATCATTGAGCGTCTCCAGGACCACGCTGAGCGTGCCGGTGATCTTCGTCAGCGTGAGCGTGAGCTGGAGGTAGGACCCCGGGCCCACGGGCAGCCACTCCGACGTGTACGGGATGGCGTCTTGGCCGACGACACCAGCGAGAGGAGCAAGCATGGAGAAGCTCCTGCCCCCTTGGAGGATGGGCTTGCAGACACGGGGCAGTGAAACGATGGGATTTGACATGACTACTGGCGCCTCCTTCGAGGTGGTTGCGGTGGAAAGGGGAGCGGCGGAAGACGATCCTCGAGCTGAAGGCGAATGAGGTCGTCCGGGTCTTGCGACAGCGGGTCGACGAGGCGCGCAGGCGCCTGGGCGTACCCAAAGGGAGCGCGAAAGAGGCCGGAGAAATCGTGAGGGGTCGTGTCGGCGTAGCCGAGCGCGATGGCCCTTCCCTCCGGTTGATCTCCCGCCGTGCTGAACTTGACGCTGAGCGCCGAGGCCGGAGGCTCGGCGACCCAGAAGACCGTCGCCACGTGCATCAGCGCCGCGCCCAGCGGTGGAATCACCAGGGCACTCGGGGCCAGATTCACGTACTGGTAGTTGGGAAGATCCGGCAGGTCTCTCACCGGATCTTCCAGGGTCGCCCACGCGGAGAGCACCCACCAGACGTCGGACGACTCGCGCCGCGTGTCGACGCTGGCCTTCATGAACACATGCAGCCGCCGGATGCCGCTGAGCGGAAAGACAAGCTCGTTCTTGTCATTCTCCGAGGGCCTCGGCTTCAGATCCGCGCGGACAACAGCAGGCGACGGCATGGTTCAAATCCTCCTCAGCGATGCGGGCTACAGGCGGCGACGGGGCTGTCGCTCGTAGCGCTCCACCTCGCGGGCCGGCAGAAGCGACGTCCCGTGAACGACGAACTGCCAGTAGAGCGCCAGCCCGGTCGGCATCACGGGGTTGTGCGACCCGAACAGCCGGATCGGCTGGAAGGGGAACAGGACGGACTCGTCCGTGTGGATCTCGGCGTCGAAGAGGCCATTGCCGCCTTGCTCGACGCTGGCCTGGAATTGCCGGTCCAGGCACCACAGGTAGCCCCGCTCGAGGTCGAGCGTGGTGCCGGCGCCGCTGGTATCGCGCACCCCGAGGCGACTGGTCCCCGGGATTTGCGAGAACCTGCCGATGAGCTTGTCGTTGATCGTCTTGTTCCCTCCGAGCTGCTTGTCGCTCCAGGTGAAGTAGAACGTGCTCGCTTCGGCGAGCGCGCGCGCGATCTCGCACGTGTCGTCGAACTGGTTGAAGGTCTCCACGGGGAGGATCCGGCCGGCGCGATCCCACACGAGCTCCTGGCCGCTGAGCGCCTTCAGGATGTTGCCGGACGGGGCCGGTTGGAGCCCCGCCGTTGGATACATGATCCGGATCCCCTTGAGGTAGCTCGACACGGATTCCACGATCATGACCTCGTCGGGATAGAGGTTCTGCCCGGGGTTCTGGAGATTGGTATCTCCAGGATTCAGCGTGTGCGGGCCGCCGAACCACGAGGTGCTCACGTCGTCGATGGCCAGGTTGAAGCACGAGTCGACGACGGGACTGTTGGGGTTCGGGACGTTGACCACGAAGGCGGCGTCGCTCACCGTGCCTTCGACGTCGAACTGCACCTCCATCGTGCCGTAGTAGTAGCCGCGCCCTTCGCGGATGGCCCCGCCGTGGATGCGCCGGTAGCGGTTGAGGATGTCATACCGGAACTCGCGCATCGCCCGCCCGCGGTGCCACGGCACCTCGTGCTCGTTTTCCATCCAGCCGCCCCGCCGCCGCGCGTGGGTCAGCCCGTGTCGAAAGCCGTGCCGGTGTCCATGCCGGTGCGCGTGATTGGCCTCGTGCTTGGAGGCCATCCGCACCAGGGCGACCACCTTGCCTTCGGTCAGCCCATCTCGCTCCAGCATCCGCACCGCCTTGGCAAGCTCGCGCTCCGGCAGGACGAAGCCCGGCGGCGCGCCGGCTTCCTCCGCCGCTGCGGCAGCATCGGAGTCGAGCGCGCCGGCCTCGTCACCCACCCCGCCTGCGTCGTCGCCGCCCGCGTCCTCTGGACCGGCGGCCTCCTTCAGGCCCTGATCGATCGTCTTGAGCACCGTTGCGTCATCGGGTTGCATCTTCATCTCTTCCTTTCACTTCTCGCGAGATCGCGTCCTGGCGTGGCGCGGCTACGCGGGCCGCGCGTGCTCGAACACGCGCTCCGCAATCCTCTCGGCGGTCTGCGCGCCGCGTCCCGCCGTGATGTACGTGCGCGCGCCATTGGGGGTCTCGACCCACCGCCCGCGCCGGCCGTAGGTGTCATCGACCCAGTCCCAGCCTCCGGCCTCCTCGTCGGGGCCTTGCGTCGTGCCGTCCGGCTTCGCGGAAGCGGCCTTTGCGTCGGGCCGAGCCTTCCACGCCTGCACGAACATCGCGGCGCCCGCGGCGAGCAGGGCACCCGCCCAGGGGCTCTTCTGGCGGAGGAGATAGAAGCCCAGCCCCATCACCACGAGAGGCTTGAGCCACCAGTGATCCCGGAACACCGCGATCTTGCTGAACCAGTCCGCGGTCGCGATGTAGTAGATCGCCGCGCCCGCGAAGACGGTCTGCAAGGCCGATTTCCCGACGGAGACCGCCATCTCCTTCGGGGTCTTTCCCGTGCGTCCCTCCAGCCAGCCCATCAGGCCGGCTTTTTCGATCACCCCGTGTTCGGCCTTGGCCTCGACCTCCGCGGCCTTCAGCTTGTTGTAGTGGTTCTCGCTGATCGTCACATCACCCATGGTGTTGCTCCTGTTCTGTCCTGTTCTTGTCACGTGACCTCGAAGGGTCGTTACCGCGTCAGCACGTAAGCTCCGCCGAGGAGCACCGCGATCGTGGCGATACCGCCGACCGTGCTGGCCGCCGTCACGCCCGCTTCCTCGACCTTCTCCAGCGCGCCCGCGAACGGATTCGGAAGCGGGCTGTTGGTGCGAGCGGCAATCGCCCTCTGCGTCCCGAGGAGCTCGTCGAGAACTCGAAGCTCCTCCGGTGACCACGCAAGCGCATGCCCCGCAGCGCGCTCGCGCTCGCTGTGCGTGTCGACGATCGCGACCGCGCGCGCCTGGGTGCTCAGCATGCGCGTCGTGAGCGTGTCCTCGGTGAGCTTGCGGTCGACGACCTCCGCGGTGACTTGCGCGACGTAGCAGACCGCCGCGCTCCACGCGACGACGGCCACAATGAGCACCGCGGCCAGCAGGAGTGGCGGGAAGCCGGCTTCCCCCTTCGGATTCGGGTCGACTCCTGTCGCGAACTTCGCGGGCGCTCCGTCGCGTGTTGTCGCCGTGAAGACGGTGTAGCGACCGGGGTCGGGGAACAGCATCCAGGTCCGCGCAATCGTGCTCGCGGCGTAGCAGTGCTCAGGCGAAGCAAACAGGTCTCCGCGAACCTCGGACCCCAGGGCGGTGATGCCGTCCTTGTTGTTCGGTATCACGCCCACTACGCGTGCGTTCTCGACCGCGTAGTGCGTGGCAATCGCCAGGGCCCTCACGAGGCGAACCCGATCGGGCCGGATCGCCGTTGTTCCGTTCGCGCGCGCGAGGTAGGTCTTCGCGTCAAAGGCGAGCGCCATCGATGCTTTCGGATCGCTGTCCTCGTGGGTCCACGTGATGGGGTTCTTCGTCAGTGCGGCCATGGCTACACGAAGACTCCCGCCACGAGGCCGAGCCCCGCGAGCACCAGAGGGACAATCCCTTCGTCGCTCGGCGTCTTCTTCGCCACGATCGCCAGCCCCTCGGGCGGGGCGTCGTACTGCGCTTCAGGCTCCAGCGGAGGCGGATAGGGCGCGTCCGCGCGTGGACGGCGCGGGGGCGGAGCGTGGGGGGCGCCGCCGGGCAACCCCGGCACGCCGGGGATCCCGTACTGCTGGAGGGCTCCCGGAAGCTCGTGGAGCAGCGGGGGCGCGGGCGCGGGCGCGGATCGTGGATCGAAGTCGCCTCGCGAGCGCCGCCATCCCGGCGGATCGCTCGGCTGGTCCCCACCGGGCTGCGCGCCATTGCCGAGATTGCGCACGAAGTCTCCGGCGGCTCGGAACGCGCCCGCGAACGGGTCGGGGGCGTCGCCGCCCGAGGGAGTCACGGGAGGAGCCGCGCGTCGCGCAATGTCCGCCGCGCCCGCCGCAGCGGCGCCGAGGATCCCTCCGAGCGGGTTGGCGTCGCCGCTCCCCGGACCCGCGCCCCCGATCGGCACCACCGGGGGTCGCTGCGCGAGCCCGCCGATGGCTTGTGCGCTGAAGCTGTCGAGCGCCGCGATCGTGTCGGGGTCGAGGATGCCATCGCTCCGCAAGCGCGCTCCCGCCATCGCGTTGCTCCACCGCTGGAAGCTCGCGAGAGCCTGCTGCGTGCGCGTCGAGAGCACGCCTGTCGCGTCGGTCGAGAACGGTGCGCCCGTCCCGAAGTCCTTCGGAACGATGGCCTCGGGATGGAACTGCCGGAACGCGATCAGAATGGCCTGCACCCGGAGGATCGTGCCCGGATCGACCGTCGCCGCCGCCGGCACCGTGCCCGGAGGCGCGGTGGGTGACGGGACTGCACCGCCCGGGAAAGCGGGGAACTGGGAGAGCCCAGGATAGGGCGCTTGCGTCGGCACACCGCCCGGCGCGGGCCGGAGCTGCGGCGTGTCCGGCCACGCATCGGGGATGTTGATGATCTCGCCGGGATAGAGGCTCTCCCACGCGAGCTGCTTCCCCTTGCCGTTGACGGCCATCTTCTTGTGCGGGTTCGCGTCCCGGAGCTCGCCGAACCAGTTTCCCATCGACGCGGCGCCGAGCTTCTGCGCGATACGCTGCATGCCGTCCCCCGCGACCACAGCGTAGGTGCGCTGCGTGAGGTTCTGGCGCAGAGCGCCGGCATCGGAGTCGTCCTCTTCGCCTGCGTCCGTCGAGACCCACGTGTCCGGGATATTGACGACCTCGTTCACGGAGAGGGCGGACCAGTTCCCGTCCGTGCGGTTGCTGAGCTTGTGCGGGTTCGCCTGGTGGAGTTCCTGGAGCCAGTGAACGCGCCCTTGGGCTCCGAACCTCCGCGCGATCTTCTGCGGCCAGTCGCCGCGAACCGCGGTGTAGGTCTGACGCGTGAGGGTCTGTCGTGGACCCATGTTCCCCCTCGGCACGTCGGCGAAATTCGCAGAGCTTGCGTTCGGGACGGGGTTGACGCCGTAGGCGGGGTCGACCCAGAACGTGATGCCGCTCCCCTGAACCTGGCGAACGGCATCCTGCTGGAAGCGGCTCAGCTCGTTGACGGTGGCCCTGCGCCAGCCGATAGGACCCGACGTCCCCGGCACGGCCATGTAGAACCCAGCACAGGAGGGCTCGAGGACCGCCTCCAACGCGTCTCCAGGTGCGACGCCCTCGAAATAGGGGGCGAGGATGGATGCATAGCGACCCCAGGAGCCATCGGCGTCCTGGGTGCCTCGGAAGTAGTTCGCGAGCGGGGTAAAGTACGGCGCCCGCTTCTGCACTTCGGCCAGCGAGAGCCAGGCCGCGTTCAGCCCCGGGTCGTCGTACCCGGCCGCATCCGTGCTCCCGCCGCTCCATGCATCCGGGATGTTGACGATCTCGCCCGCGTAGAGGTTGGCCCAGTTCCCGCTCGTGCGGTTGACCGGCTTCTGCGGGTTCGCCTTCTGGAACTCGCTCAACCAGTGAACGCGCGCGTGGGCGCCGAATTTCTGCGCGATCTTCTGCGGCCAGTCGCCGCGAACCACGGAGTAGGTCTGGCGCGTGAGGGCCTGTTGCGGGCCCGATCGCGACGCCGTGCCGAAAATGTTCATTTCGGGCATGACCAAGGGATTGGCGGCCGGATTATCGGGAGCCGGCGGGGCACCGTTGCCGGCCGGAGGCGCCGCGCCGAAGGGATTGAATTGAGCGATGGAATCCCACACGCTCCCCGCATCCGCGGTCTCCGGGCCGGGCTCAGGCTTCGCCAGCGGCCAGAAGTCCGGGATCCAGATGAACTCGCCCTCGCGGATGTCACGCCACCACCCCTCCGAATTGAGCGGCTTCAACGGGTTCACGTCGCGGAGCTCCGCCCACCAGTCGGGCCGTAGCACCCGCTGCCCGTCGAAGAGCTTGTGTTGCATCACGATCTGCTCCGCCGTTTCGCGCGTGTAGGTCGGGGAGGGCGTCCCGAGAGCGTCGAAGTGGGTGACGCGGTAGCGACGACGGGGCGTCGCGACGGTCCAAGGGCCGCTGGCGTCCTCCTCGTCAAAAGAACTCCTGTCCAGGTCGCGGTCGTTCGGATCGGCGCCCCAGTACGTTTGCGAGGGCGCGAAGGAGCCGAGCTCCGACATCGGGGCGTACCGCGAATACATCCTCCGTCGCCATCCTCGGCGTGCGTAGCGGCCAGGCATGTAGCCCGCGTCATCGCCGGCCTCCTGAGCGTCGCTGGCGTCCGCCGCTACGAGATCGTCGGTCTCGACCGCCTCGCCTTCGCCGCGCAGCTCGCGCAGCTCTTCAACGCGACTGATCGGGATCGAGTAGGGCACGTAGCCGAACCAGCTCGGCGGGATCCGGAGGCGCGGATCGCCCTCGGCGCGCAGGGGGTTCGAGGCTTCCAGCTCGCGCCATCGTAGCCTGTCGCCCACGAGCTTGTACGCGATGTCCGCCAGCGTTTCCCCCGGCAGCAGCAGGTACTCGCCGGTCGTCGCGTCGACGCCGCGTACGTCACGCGCCTGCCCGTGCAGCCCCGCCATCTCGGCGAGCACGCCGTCGGGATGCGCGCAGAGCTGCGGCGCGACCGTCAGATAACGGCGAAGCTCGTATTCCGACATCGGCCGCCCAAAGGACAGGTGATAAAGGGGGCGCGGCCGAACATCGACGTCCACCACGACCTCACGCCTCGCCGCCGGCAGCGTGATCTCGGGCCGCACGTACTCGCGCATCGGCTCGAGAACGATCTCCCGGACCGGCTCGCGCACCACCACCTCGCGCACGACCTCGCGCACAGGGGGATCGCGCCACACGACCTCGCGCACCGGCTCCCCTGGAAACCTGTTCTGAAGCTCGCTCACGACCTGGCGCGCCCCCTCGATGCCTCTCGCGCGTCGCCACACCTCGCGCAGCGGATCGGGAGGGAACCGGCGCTGAAGCTCGCTCACGACCTGGCGCGCGCCTTCCATGCCGCTCGCGCGTTGCCAGATGGCGCGAAACGGGTCGTACTGGACCTCGCTGGCGGAGCGCTGCCAGAACTCGGGGACAGGCTCGCGTCGCACCTCCTCGCGGTGGTTCTTGAGCCCCAAGAGCAGGTTGAACGGGAAGGGCAGCAGTGCGCTGAGGACGGCCGCGCCGACCGGCGTGTGGCGATGCGGATGTCCGGGCGTGTAGCGCCAGAAGTCGCGGCCGTATTCGGGCCCGCCACCGTAGCCGTAATGGGCTCGCCAGTAGTCGCGGGCCGACCCCCATGTCCGCTGGCTACCCGACGGCGCGGGCACCGGGTAGCTTTGCTCGTACCCGCCCTGGTAGCCGGGCTGTTGTCGCCAGTACCCACGAGCGGACGCCCACGTTCGCTGATGCCCCCACGGCGTATATCCCTGGTAGCCGGGCTCCCATGCTCCGAGGTGGTGGTTCCACGGCAAGTCCCCCTGGTGGCCCTGGTCCCACGTCACGTTGTGGCCCGGCGGCCAGGTCCCCCGCTGTTCCCAAGGCAAGTCCCCGTGGTGGCCGTGGCCCCACGTCACGGTGTGCCCCGGCGGCCGATTGCCCTGCTGGTTCCCCTGAAGCGGCGGAGGCGTGAACGTTGCGTGTCCGGGCGGCGCGTAGACCGGGAGTGGGGGCGGCGCGAACGCGGGTTGGCTCGGCGGCGCGTACACCGGAAGAGGCGGCGGCGAGAACGTGTGATGGCCCGTGGGCGGGTTTCCCTGGAGTCCGGGCGGCGCGTACACATGGTGGGCGGGTGGCGCGGTCCCCTGCTGACCCGAGGGCGGGTTTCCCTGGAGTCCCGGGGGCGCGTACACTTTCCCCGGTTTTCCGGCGGGCGGGTTGCCCTGGTATCCGGGCGGCGCGTTCCCGTGGTGACCCGAGGGCGGGTTACCGGCGTGACCCGAGGGGGTGTTCCCCTTCTGGCCCAACAGCGTGTAGTCCGTGGGGTGGGCCCGCGTATACTCGGGGTGGACGGGCGGTGTATGCCCAGCTTGGCCCGACGCGGTAGACCCCGGATGGCTGGACGGCAGACTCCCCGGTTGGCCCGGCAGAGGGCTCGCCAGGTGAGTTGACATCGAATTCGCCAGGCGACCGGACGGCGTGACCCCCGGATGTTCGGGGAGCGCGGGATCGACGGCGCCGGCTTCTTCCGCGCCGCCGCTCGGATTGCCAGGCGCCCATCCGGCTTTCTGGCGTTGCTCCCACAGCGCCGCGAGCATACGGCCCATCCACGCGGGCGCGTCCGTGTGAAGCAGCCGGTCCTGGCGGGCGTCTTCCGTCTGCCGGAAGACCTCGAGCGCGCCTTTGCCGCTTTTCAGGGCCTCCACGACGCGCGACCAATCGCCGGTGTGCTCGCTCAAGAGCACGAACGGATCACCGCCCGGCAAGCGCGCCGGATCGAAGGCGAGGCCAGCCCCTCGCTGCGCGGCTTGATGCGTCTCGGTGAAGATCGCGTCGCGCAGGACTTTCTGCGCATCGGTCGCATCCTGAAGGAGGCGCACATACGTGGCCGTCGTGCGCTCGATGCCCTTCGGCCCGTCCGTGTCGATCGCCTTGCGCAGCTCTTGCTCCGCGCTCTCGCTGAGGCCCTGGCCCGCGGTGAGCTCGCC
>JBDTXR010000126.1:0-21104 GCA_040006075.1 Byssovorax sp.
CGAGGTGGTGCGATCGATCCTGCAAGCGCGCGGCGTCCCGGCCGATCGTCACGATCTCGCGATCGAGCTCGCCGGCGGGAGCGCGTCGCTGGCGCTCGAGCTGGTCGACGAGGAGCGCACCCTGGCCCGCGAGGCCTTCGTCGCCGAGGCCTTCGCCGCGGTCAACGCGCGCGATCTCGGCGCCGCGGTGGCCTTCGGCGAGTCGCGCGACAAGGACAAGGATCAGCTCAAGGACGATCTGCGCGCCCTCGCCGCCTCGCTCGCGCGCCTCGCGCGGCAGACCGTCGACAGCGCCCCGCGCACCGCCGGCATCGCCGCCAAGCGCTACGAGGCGGTGGCGAAGGCGGTGGTGAGCCTCGACCGCAACGCGTCGGCTCCCCTGACGATGATCGCCATGATCCAGGACATGCGCGAAGCCCTCGGTTGACCAGCTCACCTCGATCGGTGACACTCGGGCCCGGAGATACTCATGCTGAAGATGGCAACACGGGTGGGCAAGTGCCTGTCGCTCGTTGGGGCGCTGGCGCTCGTCAGCGGGTGCGCCGGCTCGATGTCGGAGAAATTGCGCGAGGCGCGCACCGGCGCGTACGTCTTTCATCACCCGGCGCCGGATGTAGCCGCGGCGGCGCGGGCGCTCCTGGAAGACAGCGGGTATCAGGTGCTGGCCGGGGACGGCAGCGGCGTGGTTCGCACCGACTGGCACCCGATCCTCGACGACGAGCAGTTCGCCACCACCTTCGATCGCTATTTCGTCGTGGTCCAGCGCCTCTCGCCCCAGCACTGCCGGATCGCCGCGATCAGGCAGTCTGCCTCGACGATGGGAATGGAAGAGGCCCACCCCCACAGCCTCTCCCACACCGAGGGAACCGGCCGCAACCAGAACAACGTGACCTACGGCAAAGGCAAAGACGCGCTCCCCATGGGCTCCCCGGTGAACCACCGCGATCTCGATCTCGAGTGGAAGCTCATCGCCCGCGCCGAGCCCGATCGCGCCCGGCTGGTGGAGTCCGACATCCACTGGCTCGTGGAGCACCACTGAGCCGACAGCCCTGCTCCAGAGTGCCACTCTGCTCTGGAGCGGACCTCCCGGCGAGCAGCTATCCTTCGCCGAGCCGGTCGTAGCGATCTTCATCCAGCTTGCGCCCTTGCCAGGCGTACACCCGACCGTCGCTCACCAGCACCACGGCCACCTCGGCCGGGCCGCCGTCGTAGACTCCCCAGATGGCCTCTTCGCCGATCGACGGCGCGCCCTGCCCCAGGCGCTCGATCGTCACCGGCAAGCGGGCCTTGCGGCGGAAGGCGATCCCCGCAAGCTCGATGGTCGCGGGCGGCTCGTCGGTCACGTCGAGCGTCGCGGGATCCATCCAGTAGATCTCCTTTCGCGGCGCGGCGAACGCGGCGACGGCCGAGAGCTTGGCGCCCTCGGGGGCCAGGAACAGCGCCGAGATCACCCGGCCTTGCTCGCGGGCGACGAGCGCGCCGGCGAGCCAGCGCTCTTCGTGATGATCGGAGACGACGTCGCCGAGCGAGAGCGGCAGACCGGCGAAGATCTTCTTGTTCTTCTCTTCGGCCGTCTCTTCCTTCACCGCGCCCTTGGCGCTCACCTTCGCGCCCGGCTTGATCCTGGCGACGGGCTTCGGCTCGGGCGGGGGCTTGCCGTACTCGTCCTTCTCGTCCTCGTCGCTCTCGATCTCGTGCTCGTCCTTGTCCTTCTTCTTCTCGGACTTCTCGCGCTCGTCCTTGCGCTTCTTCGGCGCTCCCTCGGGGTCTTCGCTCTTCTTGCGCGCGGCGAAGTAGCCCATCGAGCCCGCCACGGCGGCGGTCACAGCCAGGATCAAGGTGAAGCTCATCGTCGTTCTCCCAGGATCGTCGCGTGGAGCGCGCGGACCCGCTCTTCCACCGCCGGTAGCCCGGCCTCGGGCAGCAGCGCGCCGATCACGGCGACGGCGTCGACCATGGATCCGATCTCGCCCGCCGTCTCCCGCGTGATGCCACCAATCGCCACGATCGGCAGGCCGGGGCGAGACGCGCGGGCGCGCGCGACGAGCTCGCGCAGGCCCGCGAGCCCGACCACCGGCGAGGGGTTGTACTTGCTCGCGGTGGCGAAGATCGGCCCTACCGCCAGGTAATCCGGCGCCTCGTCGGCCGCCTGCTCGACCTGCGCGGCGTCGTGGGTGGAGAGGCCGACGCGCAGTCGAGGGAACGTCGATCGGATCAGCGCGACGGGGAGATCGTCCTGGCCCACATGGACGCCGTCGCAGCCCGCGAGGAGCGCCAGATCCGGCCGATCGTTGGCGAAGAAGGGGACCTGCGCCGCCGCCGCGAGCGGAGCGATGGCCCGCAAGAGCGCGAGCGTGGCGCGCGCGCTCCCGTGCTTGTCGCGGAGCTGGATCGCCGCCGGACGCCCCGCGATCACGCGCTCGGCGAAGGGGACGGGCAGGACCCCGCGGCGCGCGAGCGCGTCGGTATCGATGATGGCGTAGAGGCCGCGCATCCGCTTTCGACCGCGGACAGTAGGAGCACGGGCCGCGAAATGAAAGGGCGGAGCACCGCTCGGGCCGCCGCGTCGGCGCACAACAAAGCTGAAGCATTCACCGGCCAGCCGCGGTAAGCGTCGCCGGATGCGCACGCGTGGATCCTCGCTGATCGGTGTCCTCGTCGCGACGCTGAGCCCGGCGTCGGCGTTCGCCGTCGATCCGCCGAAGCCGCCGCCGGTGGAGTCGCCCGTCGACGCGCCCAAGGCCACGCCGGCCACCCCGCCGGTGAAGGCCGTCGTCGCCAAGGCCGCCGCGCCGAAGCCGCCCGAGGCCACGCCGCTGCCCCCGCCCCCGGTGCGCGCGTGGATGGTCGCGTCGGTGCCGCAGGGGCCGTGGACGCTGCGGATCGACAACGAGGGCGACAAGCCGCTCCGCGTCCCCGCCGACGTGCGCCTGCTCCGCTTCGAGATCGAGTCCGAGCCCTACCTCGCGCCGGCCGAGCCTGTCGATCCGAAGCCGAAAAAGTGGACGAAGCCGAAGCCGCCCGCGAAGGCGGTCACGTGCAAGATCCCCGCGCCGCTCCGCCCCGACGCGTTCCCGGACTCGAGCGCGCTCCTGCTAAGGCCGGGCGAGTCGTACGTGGAGTCCTTCGATCCAAGGCTATTTTGCTTCGGCAAGGACGCGGCGGCGCGGCTCGCGGGCGGCGCGGTGGTCCACGCGTTCTTCGGCTGGGAGGCCAGGAAGCAGCCGGCGTGGTCGGCGAAGAAGAAGCCCGACGGCGGCCCGTTCGTCGTCGAGAGCACGGTCTTCCCGCCCGACACGATGCCGCTGCGCGAGCTCACCGCGCCGACCATGGTGCTGAGCTACGGCAGCATCGCGAAGCCGCCGCCCGCCGATCCGGTCGCCGCGACGCCGACGCCCGCGAGCCCGCCCGCCGCCGCCGCGAAGCCGATCGATCCGAGCGCCGCGCCGCCGAAGCCCGCCGATCCTGCCGCCGCCGATCCCGACGCCCCGCTACCGCCGGTCGTCGACGAGAACGCGCCCCGCTTCGAGCTGACGACGACGCCCTTCGTCGATGCCTCGTCCACGAGCCGCGCCGCCGTCACGATCACCGCCACCAACGCCGGGCACCGGCCAATGCTCGTCGCCATCCATCAGCGGATGATCGGCATCCGCATCGACGGGCCCGACGGCGTGCTCCGTTGCGGCTCGATGCCGGCGACGCACGGGATCCCCCGCGAGCTCTACCGCACGCTCAACCCGGGCGCGTCCACGTCGATAACGCTGATCCTCAGCGAGGGGTGCACCCGCGACGCGATGCGACGCCCCGGCCTCTACCGGGTCACCGCCACGCTCAACGCCAACGAGTCGGGCTCGGAGCTCGGGATCGCGGCCTTCACCGGCAAGGCACGCACGAAGGAGCCCTCGCTGGTCCGGGTGCTCTCGGGGCCCGATCCGTTCTACGCCGTGGCGCCGCACGCGGTCCCCACGCCAAAGCCCCTTCCCCCGCTCGACGGCGACGAATAGCCCCGCTCCCCGACTCCCCCTCTCTACACTCCCCTCAATCGACGACGCGAGGACCGATGAGCCCCACCGGCGCCGTGCAGCGCATCCGCCTCGCCGTCCTCGTGGCCGCGCTCGGCTACTTCGTCGACATCTACGATCTCCTGCTCTTCAACATCATCCGCCTCACCAGCCTGAAATCGCTCGGGGTAACTGGTGACGAGGCCCTGAAGCAGAGCGTCTTTCTCATCAACATGCAGATGGGCGGCATGCTGATGGGCGGCGTCTTCTGGGGGATCCTCGCCGACAAGCGCGGGCGCCTCTCGGTGCTCTTCGGCTCGATCCTGCTCTATTCCATCGCCAACGTCGCCAACGGCTTCGTCACCTCGCTGCCCATGTACGCGGCGCTGCGCCTCCTCGCGGGCATCGGCCTCGCGGGCGAGCTCGGCGCGGGGATCACCCTGGTGAGCGAGAGCATGCACAAGGACGCTCGCGGCTATGGCACCATGGTCGTGGCCACGATTGGCATCCTCGGCGCCGTCGTCGCGGCGCTGGTGGGCGATCTCGTCACCTGGCGCACGGCGTACTTCATCGGCGGCGGGCTGGGCTTCGCCCTGCTCCTGCTCCGGATCGGCGTCTACGAGTCCGGCATGTTCGAGCAGGTGAAGGCCAGGGCGGGAGTCGCCCGCGGCAGCTTCTTCAAGCTCTTCTCCACCGTTTCGCGCGCCCGGCGCTACGTGAGCGTGATCCTGGTGGGGATCCCGATCTGGTACGTGGTCGCCATCCTCATTGGCCTCTCGCCCGAGATTGGCAAGGCCATGGGCATGGCCGTGCCCCCCTCCCCCGGCCGCGCCGTGATGTTCTGCTACATCGGCCTCGCCGCCGGCGACTTCGCGAGCGGCGGGCTGAGCCAGCTCCTCGAATCGCGCAAGCGAGTGCTCGCCGGCTTTCTCCTGCTCACCGCGCTCTTCATCGCGGGTTATTTCCTCGTCGCCGGCCAATCGCTCTTCACGTTCTATGCGGTCTGCCTGTGCCTCGGCTTCTCCGCGGGCTACTGGGCCGTCTTCGTCACCGTCGCTTCGGAGCAGTTCGGCACCAACCTCCGTGGCACCGCCACCACCACCGCGCCGAACTTCGTCCGCGGCGCCGTCGTCCCGATGTCGCTCGGCTTCCAGGCGCTCAAGCCCGCGCTCGGCGTCCTCGGCAGCGCGGTCGCGATCGGGGTCGCGGCGCTCACCCTCGCGCTCGTCGGCCTCGCGGGGATCGAGGAAACGCACGGGAAAGACCTCGATTTCGTCGAGGAGTAACCGCGTTGACACCGTGACCCGGAGAGCCTGTAAGCTCGGCGGATGCGCTGCGTTCCCTCGCTCACCATGACGCGAAACCGACTCGCCAGCTCCACGCTCACGCTCCTCTTTCTCGCCGGCTGCGGAGCCGCTCCGCAGACGGCGCCGGCCGCGCCGGGCAGCCCGCCGGCGGCGATGCGCAACGAAGGCGCCGCCATGGCCGACTCCAAGGCCGCGCCGTCCGATCCCGGCGCCGCCGGCGAGGAGCGCGAGATGGCCGCCGGCGTCGCCGCCCCTCCCGCCATGGCCGCGCCCGCAACGGCCGGCGCGCCGCCGCCTCCTCCCTCGCCCGTGATGATGGCCCCCTCGAAGAAGGCCGAGAGGTCGTACGAGCCGTCCGCCGCGGCCACCGCCTCGCCGCGCGCGCCGATGAAGCCCGCGAGCATCGCCGGCGACGACGCGCGGGCCATGCCCTACGTCCCCGAGCCGCCCGCCGCCGCCGTGAAGGCCGGCGAGTGGGACGACAACGCCAACTACCGTGAATTCCAGAAGTGGATGGCCTCGGAGCAGGGCCTCCCGTTCCACCGCGCCGACGCCACCGATCGGCAGTTCCTCGTGGTCCGCGACGCCGACGGCAAGGCGGTCCCGCGCTGCCCGGTCGTCGTCAACGACGAGCAGGGTCGTCGCGTCACGTTGACGACCACCGCCTCGGGGCGCGCGCTGCTCTTCCCGCACGCCGAGGGCCTCTCCGGCCGCGATCTCACCGCCTCGACGAGCTGCCAGAACGGCTCGGCCAGCACGCGCTTCTCCCTCGCCCAGAGCGACGGGGTCATCGATCTCAAGCTCGGGGTGAAGCGGGTCTTGCCGCCCACGCGCGACGTCGATCTGGCCTTCATCCTCGACACCACCGGATCGATGTCCGAGGAGATCGCCGCCGTCAAAGCCACGATCCAGAAGGTGGCGACCGCGCTCGCGTCCAGCAACGTCCGCCTCCGGATTGGCCTGGTCGAGTACAAGGATCGCACCGACTCGTTCGTGACCCGCGTCTACCCGATGACCACCGACGCGGCGAAGTTCTCGCGCTCGGTCGCCGGCCTCAGCGCCAACGGAGGTGGGGATACGCCGGAGTCGATGAACGAGGGCCTGCACGTGGGCTTGACCGGGCTCGAGTGGAGCGGCAACGCCGTCGCGCGGATGGCGTTCCTGATCGCCGACGCGCCCCCGCACCTCGACTACGCCAACGACAGCGACTACGCCGTCGACATGCGCGAGGCCGCGCACAAGGGGATCCAGATCTTCACCGTGGCCGCCTCCGGCATGGATACGCTCGGCCAGGTCGTCTTCCGCCAGATTGCCCAGTACACCGGCGCGACCAACCTCTTCGTGCTCCGCGGCGGCGCCGGCTCCGCGTCCACCGGCGCGGGCGATCCGAAGTCGAGCTGCGGTGGGACGCAAACGGCCTATTCCAGCGGCAACCTCGACGCCCTCATCGTCGGCAAGGTGACCCGCGAGCTCAAGGGCCTCGACCGCGATCCGCTCAAGATCGCCGGCCTCCGCACCGACGAGAACGCCAAGCCCTGCAGCGATCGGCTGATGATCGCCGAGTGACCGGATCGCCTGCTCAGAGCGGCTGCGCGGCCTGGCGCTGCGTGGTGAAGATTGCCTCTCTGAGCGCGGCGTCGAAGGTCCGTCGCTTGTCGTGGCCGACGATGACGCCGCCGAGCAGCATGCTGACGACGGCGAGCCCCATCTTCGTCAGGCGCGATTTCACCAGCATGTGCTGCGTGGCGATCCTCGCGCCGTGCTTCTTGATCCAGTCGCTCGCCTCGGCGCGGATCGTGGCGTCGTAGCCCTCGAGATCCTCGGCGTCGACGAAGAACAGCGGCTTTCCCGGGGTCCGGAGCGTCGCGTCCATGGCGCGCGAGATCAGGGGAGCAAAGGCGGCTTCGAGGAAGCCACTCTCGACGTACACCAGCACGAGCGGCGTTGGCCGGCGGATCCGGAGCTCGCCGCGATTCGATACCCAGCGCTCCTCGCCGGCCGCGCCGGGCATCTGCTTGATCATCGCACCATCCTTCGAGACGCGACGTGGCCAGTCAACACGGCATTTCGCGGACAGCTCGAATCCCTGTACGCTGGCCCGCGGAGCCGAGGAGCAGGCCTGTACGCCGCGGCACCTCGACGAAACACCTGCGCGCTTCGAGCCTCATTGTGAGGACGATGCCAATCCCGTCCGGCGGTGCTTCAGCGACGGCAGGCTGCCGCGGACCTGCTCCAGGTAGGCGCGGTCGATGATCCCGGTGATCACCCCCTCTCCCTCCGAGGCCTGGGCGATGATCTCGCCCCAGGGATCGATGATGCACGATTTCCCGTACGTCTGGCGGCCAAGCGGGTGCTTGCCCCACTGCGCCGCGGCGACCACATAGGCCTGCGCCTCGATCGCCCGGGCGCGCAGGAGAACGTGCCAGTGGTCCTTGCCCGTGGTCACGGTGAAGGCGGCAGGCACCACCAGCACCTCGGCCCCGAGCGCCGTGAGCGCGCGGTAGAGCTCGGGAAAGCGGAGATCGTAGCAAATCGAGAGCCCGATCTGGAGTCCGCCCAGCGCCGCGGCGACGACCTCCTCGCCCGGCGTCGTCGAGCCGGACTCGCGATACGGCCTCTCGACGAGATCGACGTCGAACAGGTGGCATTTGCGGTACTTGGCCGCGAGCCGCCCGTCGGGCGCGAAGACCGCGCAGGTGTTGTACGGCCGATCGGGATCGTCCGATCGCTCCGGCATCCCCCCGGCGATCACGTGGATGTCGAGCTCGCGCGCAATGTTCGCGAGCCGGATGGCGATCGGCCCCGTACAGGCCTCGGGCGAGAGCTCCTCGGCGAACGCGCGCTTGCCGGCATCATCGCCAAAATAGGCGAAATTCTCGGGCAAGAGCGCGATCTTCGCGCCACGACGCGCGCCCTCGCGGAGGAGCTCGGAGGCGAGATCGAGGTTCTCGCCGACGTCGGTCTGGCTCGACATCTGGACCGCGGCGAAGACGGTGCGCTCTGCTTTCATGGGCGGCACTGTGCTCCATACCGGGCGAGGTGGGGCCAGGATTTTGGCCGGCATGGTCGAGTTGCGACGGCGCGTCGACGCGGGCGATCACCTGTTTGCTCGGGGCGAGTCCAGCGGATCGGGGGTGCTTCGACCCGACCTGGAAATCGTTCACCGGATCGACCGGAACCAGGTGATCAATTCGGAGTGTACACGCCAGACTCGGAGAACACCGTCGGTCGTGCATCAGCCGCATTCTGTCTTGAATCCGGCGGTGCGCGCGCGTAGCCTGCGATGCGGGTATCTTGAAGCGCGAGTCAGGTCCACCGCAAGACGTCAGCGCCGAGCCGGACCGGCAAAGCAGCGACGGGTATGGCCCGACGGCCTCCGCGACCCCCACGCCCGATTCCTTCCTCCGTGGCGCGA
The DNA here is from genome assembly GCA_040006075.1 of Byssovorax sp. Taxonomy (GTDB): domain Bacteria; phylum Myxococcota_A; class Polyangia; order Polyangiales; family Polyangiaceae; genus JANYGI01. Next base: position 8,724 of record JBDTXR010000126.1, read on the forward strand.
CGCGGAGCTCTGACGATCCGTGGGAGCCGGTGTCCGAGCTGGCTGCAGGGACCACGATTGGCCGATACATCGTGCGCGGCCAGCTCGGGCGGGGTGGCATGGGCATCGTTTACGAAGCCCACGACCCGGAGCTCGACCGTACCATCGCCATCAAGCTGCTGGCCCCGGCCCTCCACGCGTCGTCGTCGAGCGTCCAGGCGCGGACACGGCTCTTGCGTGAAGCGCAGGCAATGGCCCGGCTATCGCACCCCAACGTGATCGCCGTTCACGACGTGGGGACCTTTGGCGAGCAGGTCTTCGTCGCGATGGAGCGCATCGACGGCGTGACCCTCACCGCGTGGCTCTCGAAGCGACCTCGTTCCCTGCAAGAGGTGCTCGCCGTGTTTCGCCAGGCCGGCGCCGGGCTCTCCGCTGCGCATGCTGCGGGCCTGATCCATCGGGATTTCAAGCCCGACAACGTGCTCATCGATCGCGAGGGGCGGCCCCGTGTGCTCGATTTCGGGCTCGCGCGCTCCGCGGATCTCCTGCTCGATCAGAGCAGTCCGGGAACCTGGGAAGGTGATCCGGCGGTGCTCGGGCTGGCAGAGACAGTCGAGGCCGGCGCGACAGAGGCAGAGGAGGCCTCGCGCAAGGGGCAGTCTCCTGGACTGCTCGCGTCGCCCCTCACCGCGACGGGCACGCTGCTCGGGACGCCGCTGTACATGTCTCCCGAGCAGCACCGCCGCGAGCCGATCGACGCCCGCTCCGACCAGTTCAGCTTCTGCGTCGCGCTCTACGAAGCGCTCTGCGGAGAGCGGCCTTTCCAGGGCAGCACGCTCCTCGCGCTGAGCCTCGCCACGGCGGAAGGGAAGATTGATCTTCCGAAGGGCGCGCGCGTGCCCGAGCACGTTCGCAAGGCCGTGCTGCGAGGGTTGAGGCCGAGGCCGAGCGATCGTTTTGCGAGCATGGAGGCGCTCCTGGCCGAGCTGACGCCGGACCGATCACCGTCGCGGCGCGCGTTTGTCGCCGGCGGCGTGGCCGCGGTGGTGCTCGCGACGGGAGGAGTCTTGACGTTGCTGCGCAGGCGATTGCCCGCTGCAGCACCGCCAACCTATCGACAGCTAACGTTCACCGGACAGTCCAGCACGCCAAGGTTCTCGCCCGACGGACGGCGCCTGGCATACCTGTCGGGGAATGAGATTCGCGTTCGAGATCTCCCGAGCGGCGCCGATCGCGTCGTGCGTGAAGCCCCGGACGTCACAACCTGGTTCCACTGGTTTTCAAGCTCGGAGCTGGCGTTCCTCCAGACGACGGATCTTCTCTTGGTCTCCGTGGATAGGGAGTCGACGCGGCGAATTCCCGCGGAGAGCTCCAGAGCGCCCGATGGATCCAAGGCTCTCGCTTTCGGGCAGAGCTCGAGGTCGATCACGATCGTGAATACGATCAACGAGGAGCGATCTACGCTGGAAATACCGGGGGACTTCTCCTGGTTGGAGGATGCTTCCTGGGCGCCGAGCGGCGACTCGCTGCTCCTCCGAACATCGCAATCGGGGAAATATTCTATCTCGACAATCCCGCTGAACGGAGCCGCTCAGATCAAGCTCCTGACCGACGTGGACGCTGGCCCGCCCTGCTGGTCGCCTCGCGGCGACTCATTCTACTACCTCCGTGGTCGCAATGAGTTGATCAAAGTCCCCCTCGCTTCACATCCGATCTCCGCGGCGGGGCCGCCGGAGACGCTGCTCTCCGGCTTGGACGCCGACGAAGACATCGGGGTTTCGCCGGATGGCCGGACGCTTGTTTACACGCGCGGAGGGCCGCGCGCCGGCCTGTGGCGCGCGAACGCCGAGGCGCAGGGAGCCACGCTCCTCGACGCCGCCGCGGGGAAAGGAGGATCCACGCAGTCGGGCGTCGAGAAGCTCAGCGCCCGCGTCGCCAATCGGTCCGCCCTCAGCGTGTCCCCGGACGGCGCGCGGATCGCTTTCGCGCAAACCCAAGCATCGGCGAACCTGTTCACGCTCGCGCTCGACGGCGGCGCCCAGCGACAGGTCACTACGTCCACCGATTTTGCGCAGATCTGGGCTACCGCATGGTCCCCGGACGGTCGGGAGATCGTCTGTACGGCGGCGCTGCGCGACGGGAATGTGTCGCTCTATCGCGTCTCCATCGACACCGGCATCCCGACCCTGATTCACCAGACCGTCAGCATGAATGTGGCCTGGGCGCCGGGCCGCCAGATAGTGATACAGACGATCGGCAACCAGAATTTTGGTGTTCTGGATCCTGGCACAGGTACGATGAGACCGCTGCGCGCCTCGAATGAGGGCTGGGCGTTCACGCCATTCTTCTCGCCGGACGGTGAGACTGTGGCGCTGTTCATCAACGGGAGAAAGCGCGGAATCTGCCTGGTCTCGGTCGCCGACGGGACATCGCGGCTTCTGGCCGAGGGGGAGCTCAAACCCGCAGGCTTCAGTCGGGACGGGGCGACCTTGTATGCCAAAAGCGGCGTATCCGGGAAGGATCTGGTGGCGATCGCGATCGGCACCGGAGCGGTGACGCCCCTCGCCACGCTGCCGTTCGAGAACGGTGCAAACACGGTGGTCAACGTGCCAGGAACGACCCGCTTCGCGTGCCTCGTGGACGAGAGCAACTCCGACATCTGGGCCGTCGATGGCTTCGATCCAGCGAGCGCGCTCTGAGCAAATTCAGCCCTTGTTCCAGCCGCTCTTCGCGCGGTAGCTGGCGACGGAGTCCTCGATCACCTTGAGCGCGCGCTCGCGGTCGTACATCTCTTCCACCTCGGTGAGCTTGTTTTCCAGGACCTTGTAGTCGCGGAAGAAGCGGAGCAGCTCCTTCACGAGGTGGGGCGGGAGCTCGGTGTGGTGGCGGTAGTGGGCCATCGAGGGATCGTCGACGGCCACCGCGACGATCTTGTCGTCTTCGCCCTGATCGTCGCGCATGAAGAAGCCGCCGATGGCGCGGGCGCGGACGATGGTGAGCGGGAAAACGGGCTCTTGCATCAGCACCAGGACGTCGAGCGGATCGCCGTCGCCGGCGTGCGTCTGGGGGATGAACCCGTAGTTGGCCGGGTAGTGGACCGACGAGAAGAGCACGCGATCCAGCATCAGCAGGCCGGTCTTCTTGTCGAGCTCGTACTTGAGCTTCGAGCCCTTGGGGATCTCGACGACGACCGGGAAGAGCTCGCTCCGATCGTCCGGGAGGACGATGTCGTGCAGGGGATGGGTCATGATGGCCGGAGGTATAACGTGAACGTGCGCTCTCGCCAGCCCGGCGCGTAGCTCACTTCGGCAGGAAGCCTTTGATTGCCCAGTCGATCTGCGCGGCCTGGCGCTCCATCTCGGGCTTCGCGCCGCCGGCCTCGATCACGAAGATCTTCTTGTCGGTGACGAAGAGCGCGATCCGGTAGAGGTGGGGCGTACGGCCTTCGTCGTGGCCGAAATCCAGCTCGGTACCGGCGAGGCCGCCGCGGCTGGTGATGGTCTTCTTCTCGAGCAGCGCGTAGCCGCCGGTCTCGCGCATCCGGTTCTCGAGGGCGCGGGACCAGAAGGAAAGCTCGCCCTTCGGATCGTTGTCGAAGGCGCGGATGCCGATGACGGCGCCGTCGGCCGTCGTCGCGCGGTACTCGCCGTCGGGGTAGCCCTCGCCGAGATCGACGAAGCCCGGCGGCGTGGCCGGGACGAACGATCGACCGCAGCCGAAGGCGAGGAGCGCGAGCAGGACGAGTGAGCGCTTCATAGCTGGAGGAGCCTCCCCAGGCCGAGCTGGTTGAGCCAGGGGCTCGGTAGCCGGAACGGGCCCTGGTTCAACGACTCCTTGGCCTTCGAAGAGAAGGTGACGGTGATCGTCGAGAACGTGGCCTTGTCGCGGAGGAACTTCATTCGCCCTTCGATCCGGTCGATCTCGCCGGTGACGCGGTCGAGCTCGCGCTCGATCATCACGCTCTCCTCGACCTTCTGGGCCTTGGCGAGCAGATCGGTGAGGCGCGCCTGGACGGCGTGCGCGCTCTTGAGGCGGACCTCGAGATCGCGAAACTCTTCGGTGACGTCCTCGGCGGTGACGTTGCGGTGGATCACGTCGCCCACCTTTTCGAGGCGTTTCACCGCCTCGTCGAAGCGCGCGGCCGGGACGCGGATGGTGATGGCGTTGTCGTCGCGGCGGGCGAGGAAGCCGCCGAGATCGCGGCCAATGGCCTCGACCTCGGTCAGCGAAGCGGCGACCTCGAAGACGGCCACCGTGATCTGCGCCGTGTACACGAGCAGCGGAGCGCGCAGCGCGGCGATCTCGCCCGCGGTGGATTTCGCGGCAGGATCACCTGACGTGATCGTGGGCTTCGCGGGCGGCGGCGGAGGAGGAGGCGAAGGCGGCGGCGGCGCGGCGGGCGCGGCCGCAGCGAAGCCCATGCTCTGCTCGCGGCGCGCGCCACCCTCGTCGGACTGGAAATTCATCGAGCGCGACGGCTGATCGGGGACGCCGTCGCCGTCGGACTCGACCCCCGGCGCCATCATCGCCACCGATTCCATCGTCTTCGTGACCGGGATCCCACCGAGCTCGCCTCCCGCAGATGCGCTCGCGTCACCTCCGTGAAATGACGTGCTCGACACCGGCGATTTCGCGGCAGGCGCCTCGGCGCAGGCGGCGAGCCCGAGGAGAGCGAGGATCGTCGTCCCTCGGAGGAGCATTTTTTTCATTCGTTCTTCCCGATCTACAGAGCCTTTCGTATCGTAGAAGGGCGCGCGGGGCCAGACCCTGGCGGGGGTGCTACTGAACGGCGCTCTCCCTCCGGGCTACAGATCACCTCGCGCCCCTCTTTACCGGGGCGAGGGAGAAGCATCCTTGAATCTCGTCGCAGGCATGGTGGTCGCGGATCGCTTCAAGCTCGAGCGGAAGCTCGGCGAAGGCGGCATGGGCGCGGTCTGGCTGGCGCACCACACCGGGCTCGACGTGCCCTGCGCGGTGAAGTTCATCCACGCCGAGGCGGCGACCTCGGCCGAGGTGCGCGCCCGCTTCGAGCGCGAGGCCAAGGGCGCGGCCCAGCTCCGCAGCCCGAACGTCGTGCAGGTCCTCGACCACGGGACCTGGGAGGGCACCCCGTACATCGCGATGGAGTACCTCGAAGGCGAGGATCTCGACGTGCGCCTCGTGAGGCAGCGCAAGCTCGGGATCCAGGAGACGCTGGCGATCACCCTCCAGGTCGCGCGCGCGCTCCAGCGCGCCCACGCGGCTGGCCTCGTCCACCGCGATCTCAAGCCGGCGAACATTTTCCTGGTCCACGACGACGACCGCGAAATCGCCAAGGTGCTCGATTTCGGCATCGCCAAGAGCCAATCCGCGTCGCTCTCCGGCGTGGACAGCAAGACCCAGACGGGCTCGGTGATGGGCACGCCCTACTACATGAGCCCGGAGCAGGCGCAGGGGACGAAGGAGGTCGATCACCGATCGGATCTCTGGGCGCTCGCCGTGGTCGTGTACCAGTGCATCACCGGCGAGCTCCCGTTCGACAGCATGGCCCTGGGCGATCTGTTCGTGAAGATCATCGTCAACCCGATCCCGGTGCCGTCGGGCGTCGCCGAGGTCCCGGCGGGCTTCGACGCGTGGTGGGCGAAGGCCGCCTCGCGCGATCCAAACGATCGCTTCCAGAGCGCAAAAGAGCTGGCCGACGCGCTCGGCCCGGCCCTGGGCCTCGGCCTGAGCGGGCCCGATCGCGCGCTGCTCGCGCGATCGAGCAGCGCCGATCTGTCGCGCCCGAGCATCGCCGATCCGGTGTCCGACGGGGGCTCGTGGGGCGGCGCGCCCCAGCGGCGGAGCCACACGGCCGGGCCCGTCGTCGCGGCGCTCACCGCGGTCCCGGTCAACTCCGGTCGTCGCACGCTGGCTCCGCTCATCGCCGGCGCGATCGCCGTGGTCGCGCTCGGCGCGCTCGCGGCCGTGATGATCGTCCGCGGCACCGTACCTTCGCAGCGACCAATCGCGGCAGACCCCTCGCCCGTCGTCGCGCCGGTACCCACGCTCCAGCCGACCGAGCCCGTCGTCGTCGCGGCGCCCATCGTCAGCGCCGCGACCGTCGCGCCCGCGCCGATCGGGTCCGCCGCGCCGCCGGTCGTCACCGCCGCGCCCGCCGTGAAGACGCCGATCGCAAAGACACCTACCCCGAAGGTCACGAACCCGACTACGACTGCGACTCCGGTGGCGACGCCGAAGAAGAAGAAGACCGACTTCGGCATCTGATCGCGCGGATCTCCTCTTCATTCCTCGCCGATCCTCGCTCCCCAGGCCTATTCATGATCCTTCGCCGCCCGCTCGCCGCCCTGATCTTCACCGCGCTCCTCGCGCCCTCCGTCGCCTTCGCCGAGGCCTCCGACGCCGACCGCGCCACCGCGCGCACGCTGGCGGGCGAGGGGCAAGACGCCCTCGAAAAGAAGGATTTCACCACCGCGGCCGACCGCTTCACCCGCGCCGATTCCATCATCCACGCGCCGACGCTGCAGCTCGGCCTCGCCCACGCGCAGGTCGGCCTGGGCAAGCTGGTCTCCGCTCAGGAGACCTACAATCGGATCGTCCGCGAAGGCGTGGCGCCCGGCTCGCCGCCGACCTGGCCCGTCGCGGTCGAGACCGCGCGCAAAGAGGTCGAGGCGCTGGCGCCCCGCGTCCCTCAGGTGATCATCAACGTCAAAGGCACCTCCAGCCCGAGAGTGACGCTCGACGACGCCGTCGTCCCCACCGCGGCGCTCGGGGTCAAGCGCCCGGCCGATCCCGGGACGCACCTGATCCGCGCCGTGGCCGAGGGGTTTGCTCCTGCCGAGTCGTCGGTGACGCTGCGCGAGGGCGCGACCGGGACTGTCACTCTCGAGCTCAAGGCCGCGGCGACCGCCAGGCCCCCTGTCGCCGCGGTGGTGCCGCCGACGGCCACCGCGCCTCCGGTCGCGGCGCCTCTGCCGCCCTCCACGCCCAGCCCCGCTTCGAGCGGATCCACGCAAAAGACGCTGGGGTTCGTCGCCCTCGGCGTGGGCGGCGCGGGCCTCGTCCTCGGCGCCGTCACCGGCGGTCTGGCGATTGGCAAGCACGGGGATCTCGCCACCTCCTGTCCCAAGGGCTGTCCGCCGAGCAGCCAGGCCGAGCTCGACTCGTATCACACGCTCGCCGCGCTCTCGACGGTGGGGTTCATCCTCGGCGGCGCGGGCGCCGCAGCAGGCACCATTCTGCTGCTCACGGCTCCGAAGAAATCGGCGAGCGAGCCCCGGGTGACTCCGGTGCTCGGCCTGGGCTACCTCGGCGCGAAGGGGACCTTCTGATATGCTTTCTTCCTCGAAAATAGCTCTTTTTTGCCTGTCGATCGGCCTCGTGGCGCCGGCCTGCGCTCTGGTGCTGGGCGACTTCGATCCGATCACCGCGGGCGGAACCGGCGGGCTCGGCGGGGCGGGGTCGACCACCAACCAGTCGAGCGCGGCGACGGCGGTGGGCGGCGCCGGCGGAACGAGCGCGAGCGCGAGCGTGGGCGGCGCCCCGGCCACGAGCGGCACCAGCGCGTCGAGCTCCGGCGACAGCAGCTCCGCGAGCACCAGCACCGGCGGATGCACGGAGGATTGCACCGCATCGGCGCCCCCATGCAAGCTCGGCGCATGCGTGGGCGTGAGCTGCCAATACACCAACGTTCCCAAGGACACGCCGTGCACCGGCGGCACCTGCGATGTCTCGGGGAATTGCGTGGCAACGGTCGGCAGCGGCGGTGGGTGCACCAAGGCCGTCGATTGCATGGCTCAGCTCCCGCAGTGCAAGGTGCCGACCTGTACAGGCGGGGTCTGCGGCAGCAAGAACGAGATGAATGGCGCCAACGCGAGCGGCCAGATGACGGGTGACTGCGTGATCATCATTTGCGATGGCAGCGGCAACGCCGTGCTCACGCCCGACGACGATCCGCCTCCTCCGACCAACGACTGCTTCACGGGCTCCTGCTCCGGGACCATGCCAATCCAGACCCCGCACATGAAGGATACGCCGTGCTCGTCGGGCGGCGGCAGCTACTGCGACGGCACGGGGAAGTGCGTCCAGTGCACCAACAGCGCGCAGTGCATGGGCGGCATGTGCGTCAACAACATGTGCGGACCGCCGCAGGCGTGCATCTACGACGGGGTCAAGGACAACGGCGAGACCGACATCGACTGCGGCGGTCCCCAGCTGCAGTGCGCGAGGTGCGTGAAGGGCCAGACGTGCTTCGGGGACAGCGACTGCACGCCACTGCTGCTCTGCAAGAGCAACGTCTGCGCCCCTTGAGAGGCGGTCGCCGACGACGCGCGGCGCTTCGGATCCGCGCCCGCCGCAGGTCGCGATCCCGGTAAATCACGCCGGCCACCAGCGCCGATGAGGCGGCCAGACCCCGCGCCCGGGCGAGGGCCCACGGCGCGGCGCGCACCCCACGGCGACGACGAGCAACGCGGCGACTAGGCCCGGGCAGATCACGGCGCTCGGGCGCTTGTTTTCGCCGGTTGTTCCGGATCTGCCCACGGGTCGAGCTACGATTGCCCCCGCCGTGCCCACTCCGCTGCCGCACCTCCGCACCACGACGATGCAGGCCTTCGCCCGGACCCTCGTGGACGAATCGCGCCCCGGCTTCGAGGGCGGCCCGCGCCCGCGCCTCGAGCTCGTCGACTCGATCGCGCCGCCGCCGATCGCCGAGCTGCCCGCGATGGGCGATCTCGTCGGCGATCACTACCGCCTGGTGCGCTTGCTCGGCCAGGGCATGTTCGGCAAGGTCTACGTGGCGCAGCGCGAGGATGTGCCCGAGCACCAGGCGGCGCTGAAGATCCTGCCGCGCTCCATGTACGCCGGGCGCAACGTCGAGCGCGAGCTGGTGATGCTCGCGACCGTCGGCCACCCCAACGTCGTCCAGCTCAAGGACCACGGCACCACGCCCAGCTACGTGTGGCTGACGATGCCTGTTTACAAGGGCGAGACGCTCGCCGAGCGCCTGCTCCGCGGCCCGCTCGATCTGCGCGAGGCCCACGACATCTTCCGCCCGATCGCGCACGGGTTGGAGGCGCTGCACGCGGCCGGCCTGCGTCACCAGGACGTGAAGCCCGAGAACATTTTCCTCGCGGTCTTCGCCGGGCGCGTCCACCCGATCTTGCTCGACCTCGGCGTCGCGGCCGAGAAAGACGCCACGTTCGTCGCGGGCACCGCGCTCTACGCGGCGCCGGAGCAGGTCGCGGTGCTGAGCGGCGCGTACCCGGGCCTGATCCCGCTGAGCGAGAAGATGGACACCTACGGCGTCGCGACGACGCTGCTGACGGCGCTGGTCGGACCGGAGCTCTTCCCCGGCGAGAACGCCACCGATCGCAACGAGCTCGCCGCGGCGCACGAGGTCCGCGCGAGCGAGCCCATCGCCGCGAGCGCGCTCCCCGATCTGCACGGCCCGGCGCGCGCCGCCATCCAGAAGACGCTCGCGGGGTGGATGGCGCTCGACGCCGCCCGACGCCCCTCGATGCACGAGCTCGGCGTCGAGCTCGACGTGCTGCTCGAGCCCGAGCGCGAGGCCGCGCGCGCCGAGGAGCGCCGCCGCACGCGGCAGAAGACCACGATCCTCCGCTTCAAAGTCACGCTCGGCGCGATGCTCCTCATCGGCCTCGGCGGCGCCGCGGTGGCGTTCTCCAAGCGCGAGACGCTGCGCGTGGCGAGCGAGCTCGACAAGGCGAAGAAGCAAGGCTCCGAGTCCTTCGACAAGCTCGAGACCTGCGCCGCGTCGCACAAGATGGCGACGATGACGGCGACCTCGTGCGCGGCGTCGCGCGACACCGATCGCGCGATGTACAAGCAAGCGCTCGACGAGTTCACGAAGACCGGCAGCAGCGCCGACGCCGATCGCGCGCGCCAGCTCCAGAGCTACGCCACGCGGATCCGCGCCTGCGAGGACACCGCCGCCACGGAGAAGCGCGCCTGCGGCGAGGAGCAGGTCCGTCGCGACATCGACAACGCGCGGCAAAAAGGCGCGCTCATCGCGATCACCCAGGAGCGCGACGAGCAGCAAGCCGCGGCCGCGCGCGTCACCGCGGACCTCGCCGACGCGAAGAAGAAGCTCGAGGCCCTGACCGCCGAGAAAGCCGCGCTCACCGAGGAGCGCGACGCCTTGAAGACCGCCGCCGCGAAGGCCAGCGCCGCCCTCGCCGCCGCGCCGCACCCCGGCGCTCCTGCTGCGCCGGCCGCGCCCATCGCTGCCAGCGGCGCCGCGCTCCCGGTCGATCCCGCAGCCGTCGGCGCGGTCGCCCCGCCCGCAGTCCCGGCCGCCGCGCTGCCCCCGGCGCCGACTGCGAAGGCCGCGCCCATCTCGCCGACGGCGCCCTGAATCGCCTTTATTTGTTGGCGATCGTCGCTTCGAACTTCCCCCAGTAGGCCTCGTCGGGCACGCCGGCCACCACGGCCACGATCCGCATCGTGCGCAGATCGATGATCATGTTCGCGGGGTAAGCGTTGGCGTCGAAGAACGCCGTGAGCTGCTTGTCCGCGTCGATCGTCGACGGGTAATCGACCTTGTACTTCTTGGTCCAGCTCGCGAGATCCTTCTGGGTCGCGGCGGTGCCCTGCGTCGCGCCGTCGGCGAGCTGGAACAGGAACTCGCCGCCAAGCGGGTGGTACTTCGCGTAGTGCGACGGCAGCTCGGTCTTCGCCTCGAAGTTGCACGGCCCGCACCACACCGCGCCGATGTTCACCGCGAGCGCGCGCGGCTTCTTCGTCCCCGGGCCGTAGGGCGATCCAGCGGGGTAGAGCCGATCGTCGACCGAGGCATTGGCGGGCATGTAGCTCGGATCGTCGGCGTGAGGATTGTAGAAATCCGAGAGCTTGATCGGCCCGAGCGTGGCGCCCTTCGCGGGGTTCGGGACGCCCAGGAAGGCGAAGTCGGCGATGACATCGCCGGGCTGCACGTTGTACGGGCCCGCGGGGTAGCCCAGCGTCATCACGACCGGCTGGTTGTCGGGCGGCGGGGAGTCGGAGCCGTTCGTCCCGTCTTCGTTGCATCCGAGGGCGCTCATCGACAGCGCCGCGCCGAGCCCGATCAAGATCCTGGTGGTGTGCATGCCGGACCGCCTTGTCGCCGAGGTTCGGCCCGGAGTGTTCCGGCGCCGAACCAGCGCGTCAAGCCGGGCCGATCTCCCGGCGATCGAATGCGGCACGCGACGACCTCGGCATTCATGCTTCTCTCGACGGACCGCTTGAGACAGCGCGACCGACGGGCTAACGTGCCCCCGTGCCGTTACCCGATCTGACCCGACGCGAGCTGATCCAGCGCCTTGGCGCGGCAGGGCTCGTCCTCGGCAGCGCCTCTGCCCTCGCCCGGGCCCGCTGGGATCATGGCACCTCGGCTGGCCCGACAGCCCTCGATCGCGCGATCACCCGGGATTTCCGCCTCCACGGCGCGCCCACCGGCGAAGGCCAGCTCCCCGAGCTCGTCGTCGCGAAGAACGACACCGATCCCGCCGCCCTCGTCCGCAAGGCCGTCGAGGCCCTGGGCGGGATGAAGCGGTTCATCAGCAATCAAGACATCGTGGTCGTCAAACCCAACATCGGGTGGGACCGGACGCCCATTCACGCCGCCAACACCAACCCTCGCGTCGTCGCCGAGGTGGTGCGGCTCTGCTACGACGCCGGCGCCAAGCACGTGGTCGTCACCGACGCCTCGTGCAACGAGCCCAATCGCTGCTTCCAGCGCTCCGGCATCTGGAAGGCCGCCTACGACATGGGCGCCGAGGTGATCCTCCCCGCCAGCCACCGATTTCGCACCATGCGCCTCAAGGGCGAGGTGCTCGACGAGTGGCCGGTGTATACCCCGCTCGTCAACGCCGACAAGGTGATCAACGTCCCCATCGCCAAGCACCACAACCTGGCCAGATACACCGCGGCCATGAAGAACTGGTATGGATCGCTGGGCGGGCGGCGCAACCGGCTCCACCAGAACATCGATGTATCCATCGCCGATCTGGCCCAGTTCATCCAGCCCACGCTCACCATCGTCGACGCCACCCGGGTGCTGATGCGCAACGGCCCCCAGGGCGGCAACGTGGCCGACGCGAAAGACATGCACACCGTCATCGCCACCACGGATCAGGTCGCCGCGGACGCCTATGGCTGCCAGCTCATCGGCCGCACCGCCGACGAGATACCGTATTTGAAGATGGGGCACGAGCGCGGGATCGGGACCATGCACTGGCAGACGCTGCGCTTCAAAGAGGTCTGATCCGTGGCCTCCACCACCCCTGAGCAGACGATCGCCGGATCGCCGCCGCCGAAGTCTCCCGCGAAGAAGAGCGTCGCCCCGGGCTTGCTGGCGCGGCTCTTCCGGACCAAGGCCCGCTCCGGCTCGGGCCTGCCGGCGCGCAAGATGATCCAGGTGCTGGT
>JBDTXR010000127.1:0-21046 GCA_040006075.1 Byssovorax sp.
GGAATTTACTTCCGGCACCGGGAGGGGGCGGAGCCCCCTGAGACAAGAGAAGAGGCTGGACGGCGAATGCCGGCCAGCCTCTGAGCGATCAGCGCGGGGACCCGACCCGCGTTTACTGCGTCTCGCAGTAGCCGTAATTGCACTTCGGGGCGCCCTCGCCGCACTCCACGTCGGACATGCAGACCTTGCACTTGGTGGACCCGGTGGCGACCTCGTCGAAGTAGCAGCCACAGGCCTGCTCGGGGGCGAACGAGGTGAGCGGACCGAGCTCGCTCATGCGGCGGACCTGCATGGCGCAGGCGGGGATGATGTGCGCCCCGGCGAGCAAGGCGATGAGATCGAAGCCGCCCGGAGCGGTCTTGGTGCCGGTCAGATAGGCCACCACGTCGCCGGCGCTCTTGTTGATCGGGTAGCCGTTGCCGTCGAGCTTGGTGAGCAGGTGGAGCGGGCCCCACACCGCGTAGTGGCCGTCGCGCACGTTGCGCTTGTCGAAGCCGGAAGGGGTGGAGTCGGTCCAGTAACCGCAGCTCTGGTCGACGTCCTGGTAGGCCAGGGTCGTCAGGGTGGCGCGGTTGGCGCCCGCCACCTCGGCCGTGAGGATGCCAATCGTCGCCTCGGGCTTGGTGGAGGCGATGATCTTGGTCACGAGATCGCCGCTGGAGGTGGCCGAGACACCATGCCATTTCAAAGGCGGGACGCCGATCGCGGCGCCGAACATTTGCTGGGTGCCCGAGCTCGCGTCGCGGATGAAGAGGAAGCTCTCGTCGGTCCAGGGCTCGACGCCGGAGTCCTTGCCGAAGCCAAACACGAAGTAGCCTGCGGCCTTGCTGATCACCTTTTGCGTCGATGTCTTGGGGACGACGAAGGTGTAGGCCTCGACCGGGCCGAAGAAGTCGCCCACGTTGCTCGGGAGGCCGCCTGGCAAGGACTGGCACGTGGAGGGGAACACGTCGGAGAGGCCGAGATCGGCGACTTGCCCCATGGGGTCGAGATCGCACTTCTGCTCGGTGGAAGAGTCCCAGTAGGCCGCGACGGTGTCGGCCGCCGTCCCGACGTGGGTGCCATTGAGGATGGCGTCGACCGCGAGGCACGAGCCCTGGAGCTTGTAAACGAGGCTGATCCCGCTCGAGCTCAGGGCCTTGGCGAGATCGGCGATGGCCACCTTGCCGCCGCCGGTGATGTAGACCGGGTTGGCCAGCGTGCTGCAGAGCACGGCGTGCGCGGGAGACGCCGCGCCGATCACCGCGGCGGCGCCGAGCAGCGCGACGCCGGATCGCAGCGTGGATCGAGGAGCAGAGCGGATCATCGGCGGGGCTCGTTCACGGCAGGGGCGGCAGGCCGCCGTCGGGGGTGAGCTTGGTGAGGCGCTTCGCGTCGTCGAAGGGCGCGCAGGTGGCGTCGGAGCAGGCGTTCTGGAAGTCGCTGGTGACCTTCGGCGTGCACCCGAAGCAGCCTCGCCCGTCGGCCCCCGTCTTCTGGCAGCCGGGGCTCGACGCCTCGGTGCAGAAGCCGGTGTCGCAGCGGCTCCCCGAGCCGAAGGCCGCCGCGCACTGGGTGTCGGTGGTGCAGTCGATCTGGGCGATGTTGCCGAGCGAGCACGCGAGAGCGACGATCCCCGCGGCCAGCGTGACCGCGAGGGCCTGGAGCACGCGCGTGATCCGGCGCGCCCCATCTTGCCTCTTCGCTCTGCCGTGCACCGCCATCGGCTTTACAGAAGCGCAGGACCGCCCGCGTCTGTCAAGAGCCTCCGTCGTTCGCGCCTGTGCTACACGGCAGGGCGGCCGTATGAGCGAAGGCGCACCCCCCACTCCGTCGCCGAAGCGACGCCCTCCGCGCGCAGTCGCCGCCGGAAGGTCGCGCGCGCCGCGCGGCGGTCCCCCGAGCAACAAGCCGCGCCTCCGATCCGAGCGCGGACGCGACGCCGTCGAGCTGCGCCGCAAGGCCCTGATCTACGGCGGCGCCGCGCTGGCGGGCACCTTCGCGATCGGCGCGCTGATGCTCTATTTCGGCTACGGCCGCTCGCACGCGATCGAGAAGGTCCCGGGCGGCGCGGTGGAGGTCGACTGGCCCGCGGGCCTCGACAGCGCCGCGGCGGCCGATCGCCTGGTCGAGCTCGGCCTCGCCGAGAGCCCGGGCACGCTCTCGATCTTCTTCAAGGCCACCGGCGGCACCGGCGATTTCGTGGCCGGCCCGCACCTGCTCCCGTACGGATCGTCGCCGTGGGATCTGCGGCGGATGCTGGCCCGATCGTTCTTCCGGCCCGGCGTGAAGTGCACCATCCCCGAGGGCTACAGCCGCTTCGACATCGCCGCGCGCCTGGAGAAGCTCCACATCGCCGGCAAGCGCGGCTTCCTGGCCGCCAGCGCCGATCCCGCGCTGCTCACCGAGGCCGGCGTCGATCCGGTGAACGGCGCGGCGCCCGACAGCGCCGAAGGCTACCTCTTCCCGGCCACCTACGACCTCGGCCTCGACTCCGATCCTCGCGAGATCGTCAAGCGCCTGGTGCTGGAGGCCAACAAGCGCTGGGACATGGCGCTAGCGCCGCGCAAGGACGGCTTCTCGTCGCTCAAGGCGTCGCTGGGATGGGGGCGCCGCGAGGTGATCACCGTCGCTTCGATGATCGAGAAAGAGGCCGCCGTCGACGAGGATCGGCCGCTGATTGCCAGTGTGTTCCTGAACCGGCTCATCGATCCGGACTTCAAGCCGAAGCGGCTGCAATCGGATCCCACGTCGTCGTATGGATGCGTGGCATTCCCGGCAGAGGCGCCTTCGTGCGCTGGATTCACCGGGAAGCCGACGCCGGCGATGAACCGCGATCCGGCCAATCGGTACAGCACGTACACGCGCAACGGGCTGCCGCCGGGGCCGATATCGAATCCAGGGATGAAGTCGATCGAAGCGGTGCTGGCGCCGGCGACGACGAAGTTCTTCTATTTCTATGCGACCGCGGGCGGGGGCGGGCGGCACACGTTCAGCCAGGATTACGGCACGCATACCGACGTGATCAAGGGCGGGAAGACGCCGTAGCCGCGACGCGCGCCAGGATCGCGGCGCCTTCGTTCAGGCTTTCTTCTCTCGAAGCAGCAGCTCCAACCGGCGCTCCAGATCGGCGATCGGCTCCGTCTCGCGGAACTTGCCGTCCTTCTCCTTGCGACCCTCGAAGTATTTCCCGGTGACGGCCTCGAGCTCCGGCGCGACGGCGACCCAGAGCGGCGTGTCGGCGCCCTTGGCCGGCGAGACGGCGAAGAGGCGCGCCGAGAGGTTGATCATCGTGGCGGTGAAGCCCTTGGCGTTGGCGTTGAAGTCGGTGCGGACGAAGCCCGGCGCCGCGGCGTTGGCGGTGACGCCCGACCCCGCGAGCTGCGTCGCGAGCCCCCAGGTGAGCATGCGAAAGGCCTGCTTCGACTGCGAATAGACCTTCAACCCGTCGAACTTCCGGCGCTCGAACTGGAGATCGGTCGCGTCGTAGTCGCTGGCGAACGAGGACACGACGTTGACGACGCGCGACGGAGCGGCGGCGCGGAGGGGCTCGAGCAGCAACGAGGTGAGCAGGTGCGGCCCGAGCACGTTGGTCGCGAGGGTGAGCTCGACGCCGCCCTGGCTGGTGCGACGGTCGGTGAACCAGGCGCCCGCGTTGTTCACGAGGACATGGAGCTTGTCGAAGCGTTGGCGGAACGCCGCGGCGAACCCGCGAATCGAGGCCGCCTCGGCGACGTCGACTGGCAGCACCGAGACGCTGGTATTGCCCGTCTCCTTCGTGATCTCCTCGCGCGCGGCGTCGCCCCGCTCCGGCGAGCGCACGCCGAGGATCACCGTCGCGCCGAGGCGCGCGAGGCCTCGGGCGATCTCCTTGCCGATGCCGCTGGTCGCGCCGGTGACCAGCGCAACCTTGCCCGCCATATCCACGTTCAGCGTCGTGCTCATCAAAGCCCTCCTCGATCGGCTCGCCCCGGTGAGTCATCCCGGCGGACCGCGCCAGGGAGAGATTCATATCCGCGCGGCGCTGGACTGGCAATGCCGATCAGTCCATGATTCTTGTCCGATCGTCCAAGGAGCGCCGAGATGGATGTTCTCTCCGACATGCTGAGCACGATTCGCCTGCGGAGCATGGTCTTCACCCAGACCGAGCTCACCGCGCCGTGGGGGATCCGCGCCGAGCCGCTGAGCTCCTTCGCATTCCACATCATGGCGCGCGGGAGCGGCTGGCTCGAGATCGACGACGATCACGGGCCGATCCAGATCTGCGCGGGCGACGTGGCGGTGATCGCGCCGGGGCGCATTCACACGCTGCGCGACGCGCCGGGCACGCGGGCGCGGCCGCTCCGCGAGTGGATGGCGACAGGCGCGTTCGCGCCGATGCGCGCGGGCGGGGACGAGCAGCCGGGCCTGGACGCGACGACGCAGGTCGTCTGTGGCTGCTTCCATTTCGAGGATCCGGGGAGCGAGGTGCTGCTCGCGGCGCTGCCGGCGGTGATTCACACCGGGGCGACGACGAGCGACGTGGGGCCGTGGCTCGCGCAAACGATCAAGCTCATCACCTACGAGTCGGTGACCCGGTTGCCAGGCACCGAGACGGTCGTGAACCGGCTCTGCGACGCGCTCTTCGTCTACGTGCTGCGGAGCTACCTCGCCGAGTCCGCGAAGGACGAGTCGAGCTGGCTGCGGGCGCTGGTCGAGCCGCAGATCGGAGCCTCGCTGCGGCTCATCCACGAGAGCCCGAGCGAGGCCTGGACGGTGGCGACGCTCGGGACCCGCGTGGGGATGTCGCGGTCGGCGTTCGCCGCGCGCTTCGCCGAGCTGGTGGGGGAGACACCGATGCGGTATCTGACGCGCTGGCGGCTGCAAAAGGCGGCGGGGATGCTGCGCGCGGGCGAAGCAGGGATCGCCGAGGTCGCCGCGCACGTGGGCTACGACTCCGAGGCTTCGTTCAACAAGGCCTTCAAGCGCTCGATCGGAGTCGCGCCGGGATCGTATCGCCGCACCTCGCGCGCGCCGGAAGCGGCGTGGAGCGCCGCGCCGCGGTCGTGAGCGACGCGGCGGCGCCGCCTCAAGGACAGGTGTGGCTGGTGCAGGCTCCGGTCTCCTTGCCGCATTTCGTGCCAATGCAGGTGGGGCAATCGGGGCCGCCCATTCCGCACTCCGCCGCGCAATTCTGCTGGATGCAGCCATTCATGGCCTGGAACGGGGTGGTGGCCGAAGGACAGGAGCCCACGATGCACTTCTGGAAGCACGAGCCGACGTCGATCTGACCGTCGTGGTAGTGCGGAGCATCGGTCGGCGGGCACTTCTGGATGCAGCTCAACGTGTCTCCGCAGGTGGCCGTCCCGGAGCCGTACTCGTCGCCCTGGGCGCAGTTCTCGAACAGCACCTGCTGATCGGGCGCGACGGTCGGATAGTAGTAGGCGATGAACATGCACATCTCGTTGTCGAGCTTGTCCGCGCCCTGAATGGTGTCGGCGGCGTCGCCCTTGTACTTGCAAGTGGTGCGCACGTACGAGCCCGCCTTGAGGTCCAGAGGCGCGGCGACGGCGCTCGGGTGCTCCCAGCTCGTGCTCTCGACGATCGGGGTCTTGCCCGGCGTCCCGTCGGCGGCGTCGACGAACGCCGCGGCGTCGAGGCCGCGGGTGTGAAAGTGCGTCGTGGTCTGGAAGACCGTCATGTCCGACGGGATCTTGCAGCGCATGGTGGCCGAGGCCGCGGCGTGCGCGGGCACGTAGATGTAGGGATCGTAGAACTGGATGAGGCCGAGGCGGTTCTTGATCGTGCTCGCGTCGCCGAGCTTGAGATCGACCCCGAGCGTGATCGGCGCGTCGCTGGTGGTGACGTTGACCGTGTGAACGAGGATGACGATGACTTCGTCCGATTTCAGCGCATAGCCGGTGCCGGCGGGAAAGTCGGAGTCCAGCTCTTCCTGATCGAGGAACAGCGAGGTGCCGACGTACTTCGAGGCCCCGGCCGCGAAGCAGTCGAACGGCTTGGTCGTGTCGACGCCGGCCGGCAGATCGGGTGTGGTGTGGGAGACCTGAACGTGGTGAATGCCAACGCCCCACTTGGTCGAATGGCCGGTGAGGAAGACCTCGCCGGAGTCGGTGTGGGGCACCTTGACGTACTGACACCAGTGCTTCTCCTGGCCGGGAGGCGTGGTGTAGCTGAAGCTCAGCTTCTCGGCATTGGAGGCCGCGCCCCCGGCGCCCCCGGCGCCCGTCGCAGGGGATTCGGAGGATCCGCAGCCGAACGAGAGGAGCGCGATCGCGGCAAATGACGTGAGGGAAAGACGGTTCATGAGGCCTCCGAGCACCCGCGAGGGCGCTCCAAGTCGACTGGGGACCAGCGTTGGAGCGCGGGGAAGATCCACGCGGCGCCGGTCAGAGATTCATAGGCTGACCGCGCCGGGCGAACAAGGCCGGGGCGTCCATGATTCTTGTCCGATCGTCCAGCGAGAGCGGCTATCGGGGGCGGCCGGGGATCCCGGCGGGGGGCGAGGCCGGGGGGAGAAAGAGGTAGTCGTCGGGGAGGCGGACCTTAGGGCCCTCGGGGAGGAACTCGTCGAGCTCGCCGGGCTCGAAGCGGGCGAGTCCGATCATGTGCCAGAAGGAGCCGGCGATGTCGCCGCCCATTTTGAAGGCACCGCGCGGGGGGCCGCCCGGGTGGGCTTCGGGGACGAAGGAGACCCAGCCTTCGGGGGTGGAGAGGAGGACCGCGAGGCAGCGGCCCGACGCCGTGTGCCAGACGCGAACAGTGCCGTCCGAAGAACCAGATGCGAGCAACTGGCTATTGGGACTGAACGCCACGCTCCCTACAACGGCGCTATGGCCCGACAGCACGTTCCGTGATCCCCGAGATTGCCCACCTGCACCCCAAGATCACCGAGCTTCACACCGAGCTGCTCGGCGCCCAGCCGGACAACGCCGCGGCCTCACCAGCCCTCCAGGTGATCATCGACGCCGCGGTCGCGGCCGACGCGCTCCACGATCCGCTGGCGCGCGCCATCGCGAGCGGGATCACCGCCGATCGCGATCAGTGCCTGGCCGCGGAGCCACCGGATCAGGAGCGCGCCGGGCTGGCCGACCAGGTACAATCGAAGCTCTTCCCGGGCGGGATGACCATCGTCAACGCCTCTCTGCTCGCCGAGTCGGGCAGCACCGCGCGAGTCGCAAGGCTGCTCGACGACGAGCCGCAGATTGGCGTCTATCTCAAGAGCATCCCGCTGCGCGAGAAGCACACTCTGCTCGACACCACCCACCGATGGATCGCTGCCGGGACCAAGCTTGGCAAGCTGGAGACCGCGCGGGAAGAGCAGGAGGCCAAGGAGGCGACAACGCCCCTCGGCAGGGCGGCCATCACCGCGCTTCGCTCGCGCTGGATGCGCCTGGTGTCGCAGGTGCTTTCGAACCTGGAGCTGTCGGACGCGCCGGCGGAGTCCATTGAAGTGATCCGCGGGCCGGTGATGAAGGCGGCGGACCGGGCCGGCAAGCGGTACGAACCGCCGGCCGCGACCCCGGCGGACGCGCCGGCAGAGGGCGTGAAGCCGGCCTGATCGCGCCACGCCGGCCCGGCAGCCCGCACAACTTGCATTCGCGCGGCCTTCCGGGCACCTTCCGCGCGCCCGTGACCCACCACCCCCTCTCCCCTCTCCTCCTCCTCGCCGCGGCGGCGCTCCTCGCGACCGCGTGCGGGGCGCCCTCCGCGACCAGCCCCGCCGACGGCGCGCCCCTGCCGTCCGCCTCGGCGGAGGCCGCGCGGATCGCCGCCGCAGCTTCCGCGAGCGCTCCGGTCGCCGCGCCCGCCGCGAGCAGCGCCGCAGCGCCCGCGCCCCCACCGGAGCCGGTCGCGAGCGCCTCGGCTGCGCCGACTGCCGCTCCCGCAGCCCCGCCCGAGGCGCCTCTCCCGAACGTGAAGGTCGCCAACATTGGCATGCACATCGGCGGCGGGCCCAACGACGCTGTCACCAAGGAGCCGATTCACAAGTCGGTGATCCCGCACTACGACGAGTTCCGGCGCTGCTATGGCCTCCTCGAAGATCAGAAGAAGGGCGGCACGTTTGGCATCGATCTCTTGATCGACAAGGCCGGCGGCAAGCCGAAGAGCGTCACCAAGCCACGCTCGCCCATGAAGGGGCACGAGTTCTCCGAGTGCATGGTGCACGCCTTCGAGAGCATCGACTTCCAGAAGCCCAAGGGCGGGACCACCAAGGTCAGCTACTCGCTCCGGTTCACGCCGTGAGCGCCGCGAACCAGCGCGCGCTCGCGGCGAACGGGCCTACGTTCCTCGTCGGCGACGTGGGTGGGACCCACACCCGCCTGGCGATCTTCGACGCCACCGGGCGCGCGCCGCTCTTCGAATCGGTCCTCCCCAGCCGCGAGTTTGCGACCTTCGACGAGGCCGCCGCGCGCTTCCTCCACGAGGCCGGGGGCTCGCCGCCGAGCGTGGCGGTGCTGGCCGTCGCCGCGCTGATCGCCAAGGGCACGGCCGCGTTCACCAACCTGCCGTGGCGCCTCGACGAGCGCGCGCTCCAGCGGCGATTGCGGATCAAGAAGGTCGTGCTGCTCAACGATCTCGCCGCCAGCGCGCGCGGCTGCCTGCTCACGCCGCCCGCGTCGATGATCGCGCTCACCGACGGTCGCCCGGCGCGCCGCGGACAGAACCTGGCGGTGATCGCCGCGGGCACCGGGCTCGGCGAAGCGCGGTTGATCTGGACCGGGACCTCCCACCTCGCCCTCCCGACCGAGGGCGGTCACCGCGACTTTGGCCCGCGCAACGCCCTGGAAATCGAGCTGCTTCGCTTCCTCGAAGGGCGCTATCCCGATCACGTGAGCTACGAGCGGATCGTCAGCGGCGCCGGCCTCGGCAACCTCTACGATTTCTTCGCGGCGCGCGGCGGACCCGTCCCGCCGGCCGTCGCGGCGCGCCTGGCCGGGGACGATCGCAACGCCGCCATCGCCGAGCTCGGCCTCGCGCGCCGGCACCTCCCCGCCGAGCGCGCCGTCGATCTCTTCGCTTCGATCTACGGCGCCGAGGCCGGGAACCTCGCCCTGAGCGAGCTCGCGCTCGGCGGCGTCTACGTCACCGGCAACATCGCCCGCACCATCCTCCCGGCCCGCCGGGAGATCTTCCTGGCCGCCTTCCACGCCAAGGGCCGCTTCGCCGATCTGCTCTCGCGGATCCCGGTGGCGGTCGTCACCGATCCGCTCGTTAACCGCCGCGGCGCCCTGGCGGTGGCCCGCGAGACCGCTATTTGATGGTCCTGTCGATTTTCCGTTTCACCGTCGACAAGCGGAACCTCACCATGTATACGGACGGCGCCCATGATGTTGGATGCCGAGTGCCTGTACGAAGCCAAGCTGGAGAACGTTGAACGGTTGGCTCAGTCCCTGGGAGTGCGCCTGCCGCCGCAGGCGGGTAGCCGGATCGCCTACTCGCGCAAGCTGGTGCGCCTGGTGCTGAAGGCCATGCAGGCCCGCCCCAACCGCGAGCGCGAGCGCAGCTACCGCCTCTCCTGATCGACGGACGACACCGTCGTCAGCGGCTGACGCCGCGCCGGGTTCGCGGTCACGCTTCGAGAGTGCCAGTCTGCCGGGCCCTCACGGCGCGACCGTGGACACGCGAACGCCGCTGCGGCGGCGCGATCGGCCGCCGAGCTCGGCCTTCGGCAAGCCGTTCTCGAGCGCGGCGAGGAGCTCGCTCGACCAGGGCTTGCCCTCCGACGCCCGCCGCGCCTCGGTCATCAGGCGGGTCGCGGCCACCTGCTCTGCGCTCTCGCTCCGGTAGCGCCGCGCCTGCATCAAGAGCTTCGCCACCAGCGCACCGAGGAGCAGGACCACCGCGACGAGCACCCAGGTGAGGCCCGTGGCGATGTTCGAGCCCTTCTTCGCGAGACTCGCCAGGCTCTCGAGGCTCCCCAGCGCCGAGGGCTCCCCCTTGGCCTTGGCCGCCTGGATCTCGGTCATACCCTCGTTCACGCCGAGGACAATCTCGCGGCCGAGGAGGTGCGCTGTCTCGCCGAGAGCGCGTTTGACCTCGTCTTTCTCGAGCGCCGCGGCGATACCCGGAGCCACGTTGTCCGAGATCACCTTCTGGAGCGCAGGCCCGAGATCCCGGGTCATCGCGGTGGACATCGCGCCGGAGAAGGCATTGGAGACGCCGACCTGGTTCTCGGGCTTCATCGCCTCGCTCATCGCGCTGCGCACCGCCGAGCGCATCACCTCGGACACCGCGGGCCCGATCTGGGGCGCGACCTCGCGGGTGAACCCCTGGAGCATGCCAGTCGCGTAACGCGAGGTGAGCGCCCCGATGCGGTCCGCACGGTCGCCGTCGCTCAGCGCCGCCAGCGATCCGTCGACCATGCCCGAGACCAGCTCGCGCTCCACGGCCTTCATCTCGGGCGTCGCGACCATCTGCTGGATCCGCTTCTGGTTCGCGGGATCGTTCATGGCGCGGAGCGCGGCCTCGATGGCGATCGGCGTGGCGTCCCGCGGGATTTCCATGTCCAGGCTGGCGACCCTGGTGGCAACCAAGCAGCCGCTCGTGCCCACCGCGAGCGAGATCACGGCGAAAATGCGGACCAGTCGGGAGTGGAGTGCGCCGCGGAAGCCCATGACACCCACAGGTGAGCAGGGAGCATACCAGGGCAGATCGGGCGCGTCCGAGCGTGGATTTGCTGCGATTTCCAGGAGATCCGCTCCAGATTGCCCCAGATGGTCGGCGACCGTGGCCGCCTGCCCCACCCCGACAATCGCGTCGAACGCGAGGCCGGGCGCGCGGACTGCACTGGACAACGCGCCCCTTGCACGCAGCGCGCCGCGCTCAGCGGGGTCGGCGATCGTGCCAGAGCAGCATCTCCAGCGAGCCGGATTCGCGCAGGAAGGTCTGATCGTGCTGGCCCGGGAGCGCGACGAAATCCGCGGCGACGCCGCGCCGGGTGAGATCGTTGGCGAACGCGAGGTTGAGATCGTGCATCGGATCGGCGAGCGTGGTCTCGACGTGGACCGCGAGGCGCGGCCGGCCCGCCTTGAGCGCCGCGGCCTGGATCGCGGCGATCCGCTCGGCGTACGTCGGCACCTTGAGCGCCGACATCGCCGACTGCACGCAGCCGAGCGCGCCGAACACCTCGGGCTTGCGGCAGAAGACCTCGATCGCCAGGTAGCCGCCGAGCGAGACGCCGTCGAGGCTGGTGTGCGCGGCGTCGGTGAACACCGGGGCCTCGCGCTGCGCGCGCGGGACGACCACGTCGGCGATCCACGCCGCGTACGCGTCGAGCGCCGCCGCCGGATCGGCCAGCTTGGTGACGTTGGGGGTGTACGGGCACGCGATGGCCACGCCGCGAAACGGCTGGGCCGCGAGCGAGGCGTTGAGGTCGGCGAGTCGCGCGTCGGGCAGGAGCGACACCTGCCGCGAGGTGCGCGTGACCGGCGCACGGCGGAGGCGCGCGTAGGCGTTGCCGAGCCCGTACCGCTCGACCCACGCGAACGCGCCCACGCCTTGATCCCAGGTCTCGCCCAGGCCGTGGAGCAGCACGAGCAGCGGGACCTTCTCGTCTTTCGCGAGGTGGTTGGGGACGAAGAGCGCCACCCGCGTCGCCAGCCGTTTGTCGCCCTCGAGCGCGAGATCGAGCACCCGCAGATCGGGCGGCGTGCGGCTCGCGAGGAGATCGGCGTTGATCGGCTTGCCCTCGCCGTCGTCGGCCCGCGCGGCCCGCGCCGAGCCCAGCGCCGCGACGCCGCCGAGGGCCTGGAGGAACGTGCGTCGGGCGAGCGGCTTCACGACCCGCACTATGCAGAACCCGGAGCGCGGTGGCCACCGACAGCGTGAGAAGATCGCCTCCGAGGGCGGATCGGCGCGGTGGCGAGAGGGAACGTCTCCGACGTGACACCGCCCATGATACGGTCGAACGGTGGAAGATCGTTTGACGCGACGGGCGACGCTGGATGGGGAGCTCGAGTCGGTGTCGTACCGCGATCTCTTCGTCATCGTCCGGAGCGGGCGCGCCTCGGTCGAGAACCAGCGCGAGCTCGAGCGACGGCTCGTCGAGCTCGCCGCCAGCTACCCCAGCGGCGTCGGCGTCGCGGTGCTGATCCCCGCCAGCGTGCCTCCCGCAGACGCCCCGGTTCGACGCGAGATCGTCGCGCTGCTCACCCGCCAGGTTTCGCGGATCCGCGGCCTGGTGTGGGTCATCGGCGCGTCGGGCTCCGAGGCCGCCTCGGTCCGCGCGGTGGCGACGAGCTACAGCGTCGCCCTGCGCCAGCACTACCCCACGTTCATGGCCACTGATCTCCGCGGCGCGCTGAAATGGCTGCTCCCGCTCCTCGGCGGAGAGGCGCGCCTCGCCGACCTCGATCTCACCCTCCAGGCGATCGACGGGTCGGACGAGGCCGTTTGAAGGCCTGCCGAGCGCGCTCCGTCGCCGTTGACAGCGGTCGCAGCCGGCGACTACCCTGACCGCTTCACCATGCGATCCGCACTTCGCCTGCTTGTCTCCCTGGCTCTCGCAACCTCGCTGTTCGGGTGCGCCGCCGTCGCCCCGTGGGAGCGCGCCGCGCTCTCGAAGAAGAAGATGACGATGGACCCGGACGGCCTCGCGGTCTCCATGGAACAGCACGTCTTCGAGTACCGCGAAGGCGCCACCGGCGGGTACGGCTCCCTCGGCGGCGGCTGCGGATGCAACTGAGCAAGCTCGCCGCGGCCACGGCCGCGATCACGGCCACCACGGCGGTCACGATCACGCTCGCTGCCCCGGCGCAGGCGCAGTGGGCCGCGAGCGTCGACGGGCGCACCAGCCTCTACCAGGACTCGGATCGCACCACGATCAGCACCACCGCGGTGGCGGTGCGGATCAGCCCATTCGACCGCCTCGCCGTCAATGGCCGCTACCTCGCCGACATCATCTCGAGCGCCTCGGTCGACGTCGTCTCCGCGGCCACGGGGCGCTTTCACGACACCCGCCACGAGGGCACGGGCTCGGTCTCGTATCAAGACGGCACCCGCACGGCGAGCGTCGGGTACATCTACTCGGTCGAGAACGACTGGCAGGCGCAGACCGGGACAGCGGGCTTCTCCAGCGACTTCTTCAATCATCGCCTCACGGTGGGGATCGGCGGCGGCTACACCACCAACGAGATCACCCGCTCGGGCGCCGATCATTTTCACCCCGGGGTCGATCAGGTCGACAGCTTCCACCGCAAAATGAAGCAGGGGAACGCCTCGCTCGACGTCGGCATCGTGGCCACCAAGCGCGATCTCATCACCTTCGATTACACCTTCATGTTCGTCGACGGGTTCCAGGCCAGCCCGTATCGCTTCGTCGGCGTCACCTTCCCGGCGTTCTCCGGCTTCGCCGGGTTCACCCGCGAGACCGATCCCGAGACCCGGATCCGCCACGCCGCCTCAGTGCGCTGGAATCACCACGTCTTCAAGGACACGGCGATCAAATCGCACCTCCGCGGCTACCTCGACGACTGGGGGATCCTGTCGCTCACCGCGGGGGTCGAGTACGTGGTGGGGTTCAACCTCGGAAAGGGCTCTCCCACGCCCTCCAGCGACTTCGAGCTCGGGGTCTTTGCCCGCGGCTACGTGCAGAACAGCGCCACGTTCTACCAGGCCGTGTACGACCAGCCCCGCCGCTACATGACGGCCGATCGCGAGCTGTCGAAGCTGGTCGACGGCTTTGGCGGCCTCCGCCTCGGCTGGGCCCGGCGCGTGGGCTTCTTCGACGAGCTCCGGGCCGACCTCAAGGGCACCGGCTTCGTGTTTCATTACTTCGATTTTCCCCGGCTCACCGGCCGAACCGGCCTGATCGGGGAGCTCGCCATCGGAGGATCGATCTGATGCGACGACCCTTGCTGCTGGTCGCGGCGCTGGGTGCTTGCGCCGCGCTCGTCTCGGCGTGCCAGAGCGGCCTCACCGATCCTGCCCCGCTCTCGTCGTCGCTCGACGAGGCCTATTTCCGCTGCAAGGTGCAGCCGATCCTCACCAAGAGCTGCGCGGCCTACGCCTGCCACGGGAGCAGCGTCCGGTACTTCAAGCTCTTTGCGCGCAACCGGCTCCGGCTCGGCGGCACCATCGCCAAGCTCAACGCGCCCATGACCGCCGGCGAGCGCTCGTGGAACTACGACTCGGCCCGATCCATGGTGGATCTCGCCGATCCCGACAGCAGCTATCTCCTGCTGAAGCCGCTCGACGGGAAGGCCGGAGGCCTGGTCCTCGACGGCACCGGGCAGGTGGGTCAGGGCGGCTATTACCACGGCGGAGCCACGTTCTTCGACAAGGGGAACGTGTTTCTCACCCGCACCGATCCGGACTTCATCGTCCTCAACAAATGGGCTCACGGCGAGAAGGCGGAGGATCAGGCATGCACCGAGCCCGGAAGCGATCTTTAGGCTCGCTCGCGACCCTGGTCGCGACGGTCGCGGTGAGCGCCCTCGCGGCGCTGATCACCCCGGCGTCGGCCTGGGCCTTTCACGCTGGCTCGACCTTCGACAAGCCCCCGGGCGCGGGCGGCGCGGGCGGCCTGTACTACGCGGGCTCGAAGCTCTCACACGGGTGGAACTGCCGGATGTGCCACGAGGGCGTCTCCGGCCCGATGAGCATGGTCCTCACGGTCGATCCCCCGGAGCTGTTCAGCAAGTTCGAGTACGTGCCCGGCCAGGCCTACACCTTCACGGCGACCATGAAGGGCGAGCACCTCGGGCTCGACGCGCCCCTCGCCAACTACAACTCCATCGTGGCCGAGATCGTCGACGACAAGGACAACTACTCCATCGGATCGATGGGGGGATTCGCGGCCGAGGAGCTCTACAGCCCCTATCCGTCGGCGATCATCTCGGCCGGGCAAAAACCCAACGTCACCTCGTGGAAATTCACCTGGACGGCGCAGAACCCCGACGATCTCATGCCGGTGCACGGCCCGGTCACGCTGTTCCTCGCGGCGGTCGACGGCGACGCGGCGCACAGCCCCGGGATGACGCTGACCGATCCCTTCAACGACGACGTCTTCACGGGGAGCGTGAAGCTGAAGGAAGCCCCCGGGATGATGGGAAGAGCACAACCCTCCCGCCCTGGCACCGTGGTCTGCGCTCTTGGTCTCGCCGCGCTCGGCCTGCGCCGAAGGCGAAAGAGCCGCGTGGAACCCGCGTTGAAACCCACGTTGAAGTAGATAACCACTTTCAACTGGAAATTCTTTACATTCCGCGGGGGAACCCCCTGCGCGTTTGCGCCGAGCGCGGTGAATATCCCCTTGACGGATAGTCGCATAAAGAGCGACTATCGCGGGCTTGCTCAGCGGCATGCTTTGACTCGATAGCCTGTCGGAGCGACGAAGAGCTCGTTGCCCCGTAGGGCCGCGGGCAATTGCCCCTTACAGCCCGAACCCCGGCGCTCGACCAGCGCCCAAGGAGGCGTGGATGCGACGCGTAGTGCAGATAGTATTTCCGGTCCTCGCACTCGGATTGAGCCTCTCGCTCACCCAGTGCGGGGGCGAATCGACGACGGGCACGGGCACCACCGGCGCCTGCTCCAATGGTATCTGTGGCAGCGGGGGGACCACCACCACCGGCAGCCTGACCACCGGCAGCATGGGCGGCTCGCCCACCACCGGCAGCATGACCACCAGCGGCATGGGCGGCACCCCCAGCACCGGCGCCGGCATGACCACCAGCGGCATGGGCGGCTCGCCCGCCACCACCGGCTCGAGCACGACGACCACGACGGCGGGCGTGACCAGCTCGGCCGCCGGGACCACGTCGGCGGCGGCGTCCACCGGCAGCGGCGGCTGCGTCGAGTCGTGGCTCTGCACCCCGTGGGACGGCGGGCTCGGCGACAATGGCACCCGGGTGTGCACCGACACCAACAACTGCGGGACGATGGTGAACAAGCCCGCCGAGACTGCCACTCTCCCGGCGCTCGATCTGAACTACTTCAAGTGCAACGTCGAGCCGATCCTCGACGCCAAGTGCTCGATGATGGGCTGTCACGGTACGGAGGTGGGGCGCGCCCTCCGCGTGTACTCTCGCGGCAAGCTGCGCGACGCGAACGTCTCGAATGCACCCGCGCAGCCGCCGCCGACCTGCCCGACCGACGCGTCGCTCGCCGCCTGCACCGGGACGAACGATTGCCACTGTGCAGGCCCGCACGCGCCGGAAGAGTGGAAGAGGAACTTCGATGCTGCCCGGGGCATGATGCTCGACGTCAACGGCAACCCCCTCCCTGCGGCGCAGGCTGCTAACTCGGATCTCATCCAGCAGCCTGTCGTGGGCGGCAAATCGCACGCCGGCGTCCACCTCTTCAAGACGAACGACGCTGACTACACCACGATCAAGAGCTGGCTCTCCGGGAGCACGCTCCTTAGTTGCAACCCGGTGCCGAACTGAAGGACACGACGATGAAGAACTGGAAACGATTTTCGGTGATCGGTCTCGTCGCGTCGCTCCCGCTGATCTCGGCCGTGGCGATCGCCTTCCCCAAGGTGAGCGCGTGGCACGGCACCGCCAACGCAGTGAGCCCGGGCGCGAGTGACATCTACGGTACGGGCGGCGTCTCGGACTGGGGCCTCACCTGCGCCAACTGCCACATCAAGGCCCCTGGCCTGATCAACGCCACGGTGCTGCCGCCCGGCGGCTGGCCCAAGAAGAACGGCCTCAACTCCTACGTTCCCGACACCAGCTACCTGGTGACGGTGAGCCTGGTGGGCGAGCACCTCGCCGCGAACGCGCCGGCGCCGGCCTACAACAACCTCAACAGCTTCGCGCTCACCGCCGAGGATCAGAACGGCAAGCCCCAGGGGGTGTTCACCACCGACGGGACGAACCCGCTCTTCGCGCGGAGCTCGAACGGTCCGGAGTGCCTGGCCAAGACGGCCGCTCTGCCGGCAGGCTTCTGGGAAACGCAGGCGCCGACGACGTACACCAACAACAACACCGGGACCACGTTCCTCGTCGGCGACTGCCACGCTATCGTGAACCTCACGATCCCCAACCGCACGAACTGGACGTTCACCTGGAAGGCACCCAAGGTGGGCACTGGACCGCTCACCCTCTACTACGGTGTCGTTGACGGGTCCTCGCACGGCTCGAACTCGCAGGACGACGACGTGAAGATGGGGACTGTCAAGCTGGTCGAAGGCCCGTAGCTCCGAGTCTAGATCGCTGAGCGACGACGCGGGGGTGACGATGGTGTCGCCCCCGCTTCACGTTTTCACGGCACCCTGAGGCGGGCGAGGAACGCGTCGTCTTGCGATGTCGCCGTCGGGATCGGTCCTCCGCCAAAATCAAGCATGCCGCGAAATTGGCCGAGAAGCGCGATATCTCCCGTCCCTTCCAGGACACCGATCCCGAGACCATCCTGGCTATTCTGCACGTCGCCAAAGCGTCGACTCCACGTAGATTTCCCGGCGGAATCAAATTTTGCCACAAAAACATCGGCCCCGGAAGCGCCCGGGCACATCAAGACTCCGCTGCCGAAGTCGACGTTGCCCGCGCAAGGCCCGGTCATGATCAGATTGCCTGCAGCATCGGCCGTCACGGAACCGAAAGCACCGATTCCTTCGCTCCACAGGTACATACCAGTCGGATCGAATTTGCCGAGCACGCCTGCGTTCGTGATCGGGCCGCCACCCAGATCGATCGGAGCAGGAGGGCCGTTGCTCGGATCGCCCGAGATGATCAGCACGACATT
Organism: Byssovorax sp.; assembly: GCA_040006075.1. GTDB lineage: Bacteria > Myxococcota_A > Polyangia > Polyangiales > Polyangiaceae > JANYGI01. Next base: position 17,665 of record JBDTXR010000127.1, read on the forward strand.
TCCAGATTTATCGACGACAGCACGGCCATACTCGTCGGTAACGAGTCCGCTGCCAAAAAATCGAGTCCAGAGATGAGCACCTGACGAATCCAGCTTTGCGACCGCGACATCGTGGCCTCCCGAGTAGGGAGACTGCGCGACGCCTCCGAAGTCGACAGCATTCTGAACATCGACGCTGAGAACGACGTCTCCGGCTGCGTCCAACACCATCGACACGTATTCGTCGCTCGAGCTACCGAATCGCTTGCTCCAGAGCGGCATCCCATTCGGATCAAACTTCGCCACAAAAATATCCGCTCCTCCAGCGCTGGTGAGGACACCGCCACCGAGATCGATGGTGCCATAAAAAAAGCCGCTAACGACCACGTTGCCTTGGGCATCAAACCGGGCATCAGTTCCGTGCTGGTCCTTTGCGTCTCCGAAGCGCTTGGCCCACAACGTCTTGCCAAACGCATCCAGCTTCGCGACGAACAGATCCGATGCGCCCAGACTGGTTAGCGTTACGTTGTCGAAGAACACGCTCCCCGTGAAGCTTCCAGAAACAACCGTGTTACCGGACGCGTCAGCGTCGAAGCCCGACGGCGATGCCGAGGGGTAAGTATTGCCGACAACCACGCTCCACGTCAACGCGCCTGTCGGATCATACTTTGTGAGAGTCGCGCCGCCCTTGCCTGTGGCGCCCACAGCCCCGGCGCCAAAATCTGCGAAGTCGGAGAAGCCCGCCGACATCAAGATGTTGTTCGACTTGTCGACGACGACGCGGCCCGGTAACACCGAGTTCGGAAACACCGCCATTCCTTGTGGCGCCGCGAAATGTTTTCCCCATACGTACGAGCCGACGCAATTCTCCATGCGGCAGATCCCGCTCGCGCAGTCGGCGTTGAGCTTGCAGGCTCCGCCGTTCGCGCACCCCGGGCAGCCGGAGATCATGCCTCCGCCACAATCCACGTCGGTCTCCGCGCCGCCCTTCAGCATGTCCATGCAAGACGATTCGCACGCTCCGTTCGTACACTTTCCGCTCACGCAATCGCCGTCGACAGCACATCCTTGCGCCGGTCCGCATTTGGAACACATCGCTCCGCAGTCCACATCGGTCTCCGACCCATTCTTCAGTTTGTCCGAGCATGACGGCGTAGCGCATGTCCCTGCCGAGCAGGTCTTGCTCGCGCAATCTGGCCCGACCATGCAGCCCTCTCCATTGGCACACGGCGAACACGGCCCGCCGCAATCCTTCCCGGTCTCGGTGCCGTCTTTCTTGCCGTCACTGCAGAGATCACCGGCCCCTCCGCCGGCACCCCCGGTGCTGCTGCTGGTCGCCGTCCCGCCGCCCGCGCCGTTGCCTTCCGTGAACTGGTCGAGGCCGAGGATGGATGCGCAGTTCGAGGCGGCGACCGTCAGAATGCCAAGCGACACCACCGTCAGCTGCGATTTTCTCATACGCCGACCCTACGCGCGTCCACCGCAGGTGACAACACTCGCGCGCCGACCGCATCCAGTTTTCGAGCACGGGGATGCGACGATCGTGCACTTTCAGCTCCCTGCTATCGTCACGAGCCAGTGTCGCCGGAGCGACCCCGAGCGTCGAGACGACCACCGCCCGAGGGCGTGCCGGCCGCCAAACTCCGCCTCGAACTTGCAAGATCCCGCGAGGATGCTGGTAGTCTCCTGCCCAAGAACACAGGACGAAGAGGCGGATATGAGCAAGCGGGTGGTGATCTTCGGCGGCGGCGTGGGTGGGCTCACGGCCGCGCACGAGCTGATCGAGCGGGGGTTTTCGGTCGAGCTCCACGAGGCGCGGCCCGGCTTCGGCGGCAAAGCGCGGACGATCTACGTCCCCGGGACTGGCACGGACGGGCGGCCGGATCTCCCGGGGGAGCATGGCTTTCGCTTCTTCCCGAGCTTCTACAAGCACCTCCCCGATACGATGAGCCGCATCCCCTACCGGGGGCAGAGGCGCGGCGTCCTCGACAACCTCGTCCAGGCCACCGAGTACCTGATGGCGGTCTCGCCGGCGAAGAACCTCGAGCTGCTCGTCAAGCTGCCGGAGTCGATCCAGGAGTGGAAAGAGGCGTTGACGACGCTCTGGAGCGCCAGGGAGCTCGACATCCCCGCGCGGGAGCTGGCCTATTTCGTCGAGCGGCTGGTGGTGATCCTGACCAGCTGCCAGGAGCGCCGCCTGGCCGAGTACGAGAAGATCGCCTGGTGGGATTTCATCGACGCAGAGTCGATGTCGGATCAATACCGCACCTTCCTGGCCACCGGGCTCACCCGGTCGCTGGTGGCGATGAAGGCCGAGGAGGGCAGCACCCGCACCGTGGGCGACATCCTGATCCAGCTCCTCCTCGGCGTGTACGCGCCCGAGCAAATGTTCGATCGCGTCCTCAACGGGCCGACGAGCGAGGTGTGGATCGATCCCTGGCTCGACTACCTCCGGAGCCGAGGGGTGGTGCTCCACGCCGGCTCGGCGTTGACCGAGATCACCTGCAGCGGCGGGCGGATCACCGGGGTCACCGTCACCGCGACCGACGGGACCACCCGCCCCGTGCACGCCGACCACTACATCGCGGCCATGCCCGTCGAGCGCCTCCAGCCGCTGCTCAACGCCCAGGTGCGGAGCGCCGATCCCTCGCTCGGCCTGATTGACAATCTCCGCGTCAGCTGGATGAACGGGTTTCAGTTCTTTCTCCGCGAGGATCAGCCCCTGGTCAACGGACACGCCAACTTCGTCTCCCAGCCCTGGGCCCTCACCTCGATCTCGCAGGCGCAGTTCTGGCCGGGCGGCCTCCGCGGCCACGGCGACGGCACGGTGAAGGGGTGTTTATCCATCGACATCTCGGACTGGGAGACCCCGGGGCTCTTCGGGACCACGGCCCGGATGGCCGGCTCGGCCGCGGCGATCAAGAAGGAGGTCAAAGCGCAGATCGTGGCCTCGCTCCGGCCGGATCTGGCCACGATCCTCGACGAGACCAACATCCATACCTGGTTCCTCGATCCCGATATCGTGTTTCCCAACCCCAGCCCGACTGTCAACCTCGAGCCGCTGCTGATCAACACCGCGGGCTCGTGGCAGTACCGGCCCGAGGCCGCGACCGGGATCGAGAACCTCTACCTGGCGGCCGATTTCGTCCGCACGTACACCGATCTCGCGACCATGGAAGGCGCCAACGAGGCGGCCCGACGGGCGGTGAACTCGATCCTCGCGCGGACCGCGTCGAGCGAGGCCCCGTGTCACGTGTGGCCGCTGCACGAGCCGCTGATCCTCTTGCCGCTCCGCGAGTACGATCTCCTGCGCTTCAAGCTGGGCTTGCCGCACAGCTCGGTCGGAGCGATGCGCCGTCCCACGGCGTCGCACCCGGAAGCGTGGGCCCCGCCGCCGCCTCCG
>JBDTXR010000128.1:0-21044 GCA_040006075.1 Byssovorax sp.
CGGCCTGGTACGGATCGCTGAGGATCGGGCAGAACTTGATCGGCCGCGGCGCGAGGCGAGCGAGCTCTTCGGCGAGCACCTCGGCGGCGTTGATCCGGACGTCGACGTACGATCCCCACGGCGCCTCCGGCAGCATCTCGAGGCGGCGCACGGCGCTCATCGGCGTCTGCGCGTAGCAGTAGCGACAGCCGATGAGGCAGCCGGCGTACGGCGAGAGCTTGAAGAAGCGCTCGGCCCCGTGGCTCGCCGTTTCGAGCAGGCTCTCGACGCGGACCTCGCGGATCCGCGCGGCCGGCGTCGCCTCGCGCGCGCGCTGCGCGAGCGACGCGGCGACGCGGTCTTCGTTGCGGCCCACGCGCTCGGCGACCGCTCGGCAGAGGGCCATGCCCAGCGCGGGATCGATGCGGTTGCGGCCGCCCTCGTCGCGGTAGGAGATCGCGAAGCGCGCGGATCGGGCGGCGAATCGGCCCTCGCCCAGCGGCGCGACCTCGATCTGGACCTCGCCGGCGGGGAGCTCCAGCGTGAGCCAGAAGCCGACCTCGGTGGAGACGCCAAGGAGCCGCGCGCCCGGGACAAGCTCTTCGCCGGGCCGGAGCGGCGCGAGCAGCTCGAGGAGGTGAGCCCGGAGGTCCACGCGGGCACTATAACGAAAACGCCGCCGCGCGACGTCGCCTTTGCGCAGCGCACGCGCGGTCATCCGTGGCAACGTCGGGGCGAGAGGCCGAGAATGAACGACCGACCCTGGTGGTGGCTCACCGACGCGGAGCGCGCGAAGCTCGGGCTCGGCGCCGCGGTGAAGCGATCGTCCGAGGGGGTGCTCTTCGGCGATTCGCGGCGCCCGTTCCGCCTCGAGATCGTCGCGCGGACCGACGACGCGCCGGTCCGCCTCGGGCCGATCGCGCTGCGCTTGCTGGGAAATCCAGGCGATCCACGCGGTCGCGCGCTCCTCCGCGCCGTGGTCGAGATCCTCGGGCCCCGGCTCGACGAGGGCTTCGATCCCGAGGTGGTGCCGCGCGAGGTCGAGGCAAAGGCGATCGTGGAGGCGCGGGTCGAGGCGCCGCGCTCGGAAGAGAACGTCACGATCATCGACGTGCCGTCGGTCTGCGATCGCGCCTGCGTGTTCTGTCAGATCTCGTCGCGGCCGATCGCCGAGCGGACCCCGCGCGGCGCGGACGAGGACGTCGAGCGGGCGATCGCCGCCGCCCCCGGCGCGGTGCTCTTCACCGGCGACGACGCGCTCTCGCACCCGAGGATCGCCGCGTGGATCGAGGCCGCCGCGCGCGACGGGCGTCACGTCGCGGTGATCGGCCCGCCGCGCCTCGGCAGCACCGCGAGGATGGCCGGCGATCTCGCGCGGGCGGGCCTGCGCAAGTACCTCACCGCGCTGCTCGGCGCGTCGGACGAGAGCCACGATCGGATCGGCGGCCGCGAGGGCGCGCTCCGCGCCGTGCGCGAGGCGACCGCGGCGATGCGCAAGGCCGGCGTGAAGGTCGAGCTGGTGACGCCGCTGATCCGGCCGATCCTCGCCGAGCTCGGCGCGATCACCGCGCTCGCCGCCGAGCTCGCCGACGGCGGCCACACCCTGCTGGCCTACGCGCCCGACTCGATGGTTGGTGCGGGATTCGACGCCGTCGTGGCGCCCTTCGACGAGCTGCGCGCGGCGCTCGCGCCGCTCGCGGGCGCGCGGATCAGCGTGGACGCGCTGCCGCTGTGCGTGCTGCCCGAGACGATGCGACCGCGAGGCGGCGCGACATTCGATCGCACCGATGAGCGGCTGCGCGTCGGGTACGACGAGGCGATCTGCGGCGGGTGTGAGCTCCGGCCAGGCTGCCCGGGATTCGCGGCCACCGTGGGGCGCGCCGTGGGGACGCGGGGGTTGGTGGCCCTGCGCCGGCCCGTTTCAAGATAATGAACAAGCTCATTAATGAGCAGGTTCATTATTCCTCCGCGGCGCCGAGATCGTGGGGTGGGGGCACCGGGTCGTCGGCGTCGCGCATCGATTGCTCCGCGCGCTCCAGGCGCTTGACGATGGCCTCGAGCAGCCGCTGGTCGGGGCGCGCGCCCTTCGATCCGAGCCGATAGCGCACGCTGAAGCGCGACGTGTGCGCGTACGCCGGCGCGTCGGTCCGCGGCGCGATCAGCACCGTCGACTCGCCCGCCGGCGCGAAGCAGGTGAGCTGGTGCGAGTCGTCCGGCAGGCGCTGCACCTCGCGCACGCCGACCGCCGCCGGAGCGCCCCGCACCAGCATGGCCCGGAGCGCGCGCGTGAACGGCGAGTCGGGCACGCTCCGCGCGCGGACGGGGGTCGACTCGCGCCGCGCGCGCAGCGGAACCAGCTCGGCGACCCCGTGGAGCGCCGCGTACGCCCGGTACACGCCCCCGCAGGTCGCGTCGTACGCGCACTCGCCGCAGCGGTCGCCCTTCACCTGCATCGAGCGCTTCCATCGCTGCTTGTCGACGAGGCTGCCGCCGTGCTGCTGGGTCTGCGTCGTCCCCGCCTCCTCGGCCAGGAGGTGCTCGGCGCCGGGCGCGAGGCAGGCCGGAAAGCTGGTGAGCCGCGCGACGATCCCCGCCTGATCCATGGCGATCATCGCGTCGCGAAGGGCCGGCGAATAGCCCGACATCCGCGGGACGAGCGCAGCATAGCTCTCGCGGCTCTCGTCGAACGCGCCCGACGGCTTCACCGTGTCGAGGCCGACCTCCTCGGGGCGGAGATCGATCATCAGCGCGCCGAATTCGCGGATGGTGTCGAGCAGGTGCACCGTGAGCACGGCGTTGATCTTCACGCGCTGCCCGGCCTCGATCAGCCGGCGCGCGCCGAGCACGGTCTGCTCGAAGGCGCCCTTGGCTCCCACCGACGCGTCGTGCGCCTCGGCCGTGCCGCCCTGGATCGAGACCTGGAACCAGGTGACGTTCATCGCCGCGAGCCAGCGCGCGCCCGCGCGCGAGGCCGCCATGCGGGCGTTGGTGAAGATCGTCGTCGCCTGGTAGCCGATGGCGTGCGCGTCCGCGAGCAGCTCGCCGAGATCGCGGCGGATCGTGGGCTCGCCGCCCTGGAAGAGCGCGCGGCGAGCGCCCTTTTCGTAGGCCTCTTCGAGCTGCATCCGGAGGATCGCGCGCGGCGGGTGGCCGAGATCTTCGCCTTGCTCGCGCATGAGCCAGCCGGTCGTGCAGAAGCTGCACCGGTTGTTGCACACGTCGGTGGCGTGGATCTCCACCTTGGGGAGCTCCACATCGCTCGGGAAATCGCGGCTCAAATCTCGATCCTCGTCGCGGCGAGGATACCGCATCGCCGCGCGCCGCGGGCGCCGAGTTGACCGGTCGCGCTTCCGCCGTGCGCGCCGCGAGGCTAGGTTACGCGGCTCCGGACCATGCCCGCTCCCCGCCACGTCGACACGCCGCGCGAGCTCCTCGCTGCCCTCGATTTCGTGGATCCGGCGCGCGTCGCCGCGGCCCGCGCCGAGGCCGTCGCGCGGCCGATCGCCTACGCCCTCGGCAGCGGGGAGGCCGACGAGGTCGCCCTCTACGCCGGCCTCAAGCCGCTGATCCGCCAGGTGCTCCCGCTCTCGCAGCTCTCGGCGGCGCGCGCGCGCTTCGAGGCGCTGGGGCTCGCGATCGGCGTGTCCGAGCACCGCGTCGACCTCCGCTCGACCGCGGGGACCGTGCTCTTCGTCGGCCGCGATCCGCGCCACGTGCGCGAGGCCGTGCTCTGCGAGGCCATGCCCGATCACGATCACGAGCTCGGCAAGCTCCTCGGCTACCCGCGCTGCTGCGTCGAGGCCTACCTGGAGATCCCCCCACCGAAGCGCAACATCGACGCCTTCGCGCGCGCCGCCGCGGCGTCGGGCGGCGTCTTCACGCCCCGCCTCAACACCGTCGATCTCGCGGTCTTCCACTACATCTCGTGGCTGCCGTGCTCGTTCTCGTGCGCGATCTCGACGGCGTTCGCCGACGCCGTCGCGCACCACATCGCCCGGAAGCACGCGCGGTTCCTCGCGAGCGCGCGCGGCGCGGCGGCCCGCGCGCCCCGCGAGAGCTGCCCGCCCGGGTGTCGCCACGAGCGCTTCGTCGCGGCGATCGACGCCGCCCACGCGGCGCACCGGCTGGTGCTGTTCGACGACGTGCAGGTCTCGATCGCCGGCGCGATCGACGGGGGCGTGGTCCGCGTCGATCACGCCTGGCCGACCGCGCGGGATCGTCACCCGGCCGCGACGATCGCCGACGAGGACCTCGAGGCCGCCGCGCGCGTGGTCGCCCTGATCGAGGCGGCGGGCACGGTGTCCATCGTTGACGGTGTGATCCACGCGGGCGACGCGGCGGTGCTCCACGCGGAGGGCGCGCTGCTGTTGCCCTTCGGCGCGCGGCCCGGCCCGTGTTGACGGAGCGCGGGCCCTCCACGATAGTGCTCGTGATGCCCGTCGATCCCGACCGAGCGCGCGCCGCGAGGCCTCTGCCTTGCGAGGGGCGGGCATGAGCGCGGCGCCGCGGCGATCGATCGCGCTGCTCGATCTGCACGCGCGGGCCGATCAGTTCCAGGACGACGCGGCGCTGGGCGCGCTCGCGGCCGAGCTCGAGGGCGAGGGCCACGAGGTCGCGCTGGTGCGGAGCGTGCTCGCCGCCGATCCCGGCGGCGTCGTCGCGTGGCACGGGCGCCTCGCGGAGTTCGTGGCGCGCGGCGGCTTCGATCTGGTGGTGCTGGCGCGGGTGTGGGACGAGGCGACGATCGGCGTCCTCCGCGGCACGCTCCGTCACGGCGGTCTCCTGGTGCGCCTCACGTCCGGCGTGAGCGCCGCGCTGGACGCGAGCTTCGATCACGTCCTCGATTTCGACGGCCTGAAGCGCCTGCTCGGCGGCGACGAGAACCCCTCCCCCGCCGCCTTTCGCAAGGTCAAGCCCGCCGAGCTCCGACTCCGCGCGGCGTCGGCGCCGAGCAAGCTGCGGGTCCTCGCGCCCTCGGCGCTGCCCGGGCAAATCGAGGGCGAGCTCGCCGCGCGGCCGACGATCTCCGGGCCCGCGTCGGGGTGCCCGTTCCTCCTCGACGCGGGCAAGAGCCCGATCTTCGCCGGCCTCGGCGCCGATCAAGCGAAGCTGCAAATGAAGGGCTGCACCTTCTGCCTCGACAACACCGGATCGTTCGCGGTGCCGACCGAGGCCGCGGTGCTCGATGCGTGGCTCTCGCAGCTCCGCAGCCTGCGCGCGCACCACCCGTCGGTGCGCGAGATCCTGCTCACCGACGAGCGGCCGCACCCGTACCTCCCGGGCTTCTTTCAGGCCCTGATCGACGATCCCTCGATCGCCCCCGTCGAGCTGCTCTTCAAGAGCCGCGTCGACTGGCTGCTCGAGTTCGCCGACACCGCCGTGGCCGAGGCCGCCGCGCTCGCGGAGCAGCATGGCAGCGTGCTTCATCTCTATTTGATCGGCTTCGAGAGCTTCGATCAGTTCCACCTCGATCTCTTCAACAAAGGCGTGAGCGTCGCCGACAACGTCGCCGCGATCGCCAAGGTCCGCGAGCTCGGCGCGCGCTTCCCGCGATCGTTCGAGTTTCGCCGCTACCGCGCCCACGGCGTCGTGCTCTTCACGCCGTGGACCACGCCGGCGTCGCTGCTCGAGAACGCGCGCTGGATGCGCGAGGTCGGCTTCGAAGAGTTTCGCGCCGAGGCCACGCGCACGCGCTTGCGGCTCTATCCGCGGGTGCCGCTCCACGCGCTCGCCGCGAAGGATGGATTGCTGGTCGCCGCGTTCGACGCGGGGCGACCGGATCGCGCGGCGGAGCAAGGCTACGACGCCAGCGTCCCGTGGCGCTTCCAGCACGAGGGCATGGAGGCGATCTTCCGCGCCGCGAACGACTTCGGGCGATCGTGCTCGCTCGCCGACGCCGATCTGCTCGAGGTCGCCGCGCGCCTCGTCACCCGCTATCCGGGCCTCGCGGCCGAGCCCGAAGCGGCGTGGCTGCCGCTCCGCCAGGCGCTGCGCGCGTGGGGCGGCGCCGGGCCGGGCGGCGCGCTCCGGATCGACGCGGCGCTGCTCGGCGTCGATCCGGAGATCGAGCTGATCGCCCGCGGCCACAAGCGCGCGTGCCTCAAGGAGGCGGTGCTCCGCGCCGAGGCCGACGGGCTCTGCCGCGCCTACCGCGCGATGGGCCTCGTCGCCGAGATCGTCGAGCTGCACGGCTTCGCCGAGGGCCGCGACGCGCACGAGCGCGGCGCCGACTTCGCGATCGTCGCCGTCGCGAAGGACCAGGCGTCCCTCGACGAGGTGCTCGCCGCGCAGCGCGCCCACGCGTCGGCGCAGGGCAAGGCCGCCGTCGAGGCGATGGGCGCGCTCATGGGCTACCCGCCGTGCTGCGTGCAGGCGTTCCTCGCGCAGCGCACCCGCGGCGACAACCTCGACAACGAGCGCCTCACCTTCCGCCGCGCGCCGCGCGAGCCGCTCCATCCGCTGCTCCACCGCGTGGGCGGCGTCCGCCTCCTCTCGCACCACCCGTGCTCGCCCTCCTGCGCGGGATCGATCCGTATCGGCGAGCAGATCGTGGGCGCGCTCGCCGCCGTCGACGCGCCGGCGACGGCGCGCGCCCGCGAGCGGATGGATCGCCCGGTGCTGTTCCTCGACTACCAGCGCCGCGTCGAGCTCCAGGGCGCGTGGGACGGCGATCGCTTCGTCGTCACCGAGGCCCTCGCGCTCGACGAGCCGCGGCACCTCGGCGTCGACGCCGCGCAAATCGCCGCGATCGAGCTCGCGACGACCGGCGTTGGCTTCACGCTCCGCGACGGATCGCGCGCCGAGATCCGCGTCGCCCATCCGCTGCTCACCCGCCCCGGCGCCGCGCTCGCGGTGTCGGCCGTCGCGGCGCTCGGTGACGAAAAAATCGTCGAAACACCTCAAAATCAAGGCCCAGCGCCGCGCGCGCTCCCGGCCACGTTCCGCCCCGGCGTGCGGGTGCACGAGTACCGGATCCTCTCCATCGACGCGCGCGGCTCGGCCCGCGAGGTCGTCCTGGCGAGCGCGCAGCACCGCTTCACGGTGAAGGTCCGCGCCCACGATCCCGCGCGCGCGCACACCATCCGCCGCGGCGGCTGGGCCATCGATCTCGACGCGCCCGAGAGCCTCCCGGACGCCGCCCGCGTCGCGCTCGGCCTCTTGATCAGAGCGCTGCCGAACGACTGAGATCCGCTTGATTTTACGGCGCGATCAGGTCACGACCGTGGGCTCGGGGGCGTGGACGGGGCGGAGCTCGGCGTCGCCGTGGAGGGCCAGGTAGCCGCGGCGGAGGCCGTAGCATTTGGTGCGGAGCTCGCACGACTGGCAGGCCGGCGTCTTCACGAACTCACCGCGGTCGAAGCCCTCGGGGATGTCGCTGAGCTCGAAGTACGACGACAGCTCGGTCGGCACCAGGCAGAGCGGGATCCCGCACATCGACTCGAACCCGCCGATTTGCAGGCCCAGCGCCTTCGCTTCCTTCACCGCGACGGCGAGGCTCGGGAGCGCGTCGGCGTAGCGCGGCACGAGCGCCTTCTCCTTCGGAACCACGTCACTCGAGGGTGCCACGAAAGAGATGTTCACGTAGGCGCGCGGCCAGCGGGCGGCGACGAGGCGCACGTACGGCACCAGATCGTCGATGTTCTTCTCGTGGATCACGAAGTTCAGGATCAGGAACACCGCGGCCTCGCGGTGGAGGTTGTCGATGCCGATCACCGACTTGGCGAAGGTCCCCGGCGCCTCGGTGATCGCGTCCGAGATCTCGGCGGTCGTGCCGTGGAGCGAGATGAACGCTTCCTCGACCCCGGCCTCGACCAGCGACCGCGTCAGCGCCGGATCCGCGAGCCGGATCGCGTTCGATTGCAGGCCGACCGGGAACGGGTTGCTGGCCTTCGCGAGCTTCACGTACTCGACGAGGTTGGCGTTCAGCGTCGGCTCGCCGCCCGAGAGCATCACCCGCGCGCCGGCCTTGCCCGCGGCCAGGATCGCCTTGCGCACGGCCTCGTCGCCCGCCTGCGGCAGGTGGGTCGAGACGAAGCAGAAGCGGCAGGCCTGGTTGCAGTGGAAGTTGACGCGGATGATGTGCTCCTCGACCACGCCGGTGTCGGGCCGCTCGAAGCGGTTCGGCTGCGAGAGCTCGCGCGCGATCTGCTCCTCGACCGTGGCGATGAGCGAGAGGCGGCGCCGCACGCGATCCTCGGTGATCGGCCGCATCGGCGGGGGCGCGTGGCGCGCGAGGTACGCCGTGGAAATGCCCGAGCAGCGGTCCTTCATCTGGCACTCGCCGCAGACCGCGAGCTGCTGATGATCGGTCCGCAGCGCGGTGCCCGGCGTCATCGAGAACAGGTGCGCGACGCGGTTCGGGTGCGGGAACGCGCACGGCGGAGGCCCGCTGTCGGGCCCGAGCTTGACGGCCACGCCAACGCGGCGCGCCGACGCTTCGAGCGCGCCGATCGCCTCCGCGGCCGCCTCGTACGAGACCAGCTCCGAGGCGTCCGGGCTCGCGACCGGCGTACGCACGACGATGGTCTTCACGCCTGAAATCTGCTCGCCCAGGGCCTCGGCGAGGCGCTCCGGGAGATCGACGAGCATCGCCAGCGTCGAGCGGATCACCACCACCGAGAGCTCGACCGGGACGCCGGCGTCGAGGAGCGCGCGCAGGCCCGCGAGCGTCCGCGCGTGGCCGCCGGGATCGCGGGTCACCTCGTCGAGCGCGTCGCCCCAGCCCGAGAGGTTCACCCGCGCCGAGCCGAGGCCCGCGTCGCGCAGCGCGGCCACCTTCGCGGCGTCGAGCGTCGTGGCGTTGGTCTCGAGCACGACCGCGGCCGCCCCCTTTTCGCGCGCGTGCGCCACCAGCGCGGGGAGATCCGCGCGCAGCGTGGGCTCGCCGCCGGTGAGCACCAGCTCGGCCGCGCCGCCCTCGATCGCCGCGTCGATCCGGCTCCGCACCGCGTGGCCGAGGATGAACGCGCGCTGCTCGGTCGGCCGGCGATCGGTGCAGTACGTGCAGTTCTGGTTGCAGGTGAGGTTGGTGAAGACCCGGTCCGATCGCATCGATTTACCCGCGGTTCCTGGCCGATTTCGCGCGCTCGAAAAGAATGAGCATGCTCAGTTTCTCACCGGCCGGGGATCCAAGGCCGATCGTCGCAAGGTCACCAGCGCCGCCGGCTTCGCGACGCGGCTCGCCGCCTCGCCGATCACCGCCTCGCGCGCCGCGAGCACCTCGGGCAGCCACTCGGGCCGGACCTCGGTCACCCAGGCGACGAAGCGATCGACGTGCTCGAGCACCCGCGCGACCTCGTCGGGATCCTCGTAGAAATCCAGCCCTTCGTGGTTCTCGGGGTTCAGCGCCATCATCCGGATCCGCACGTTGCGCGCGTGGGCGATCTCGCCGAAGGCGATGAGCGTGTGCGCCGCCGCGGGCTGGATCACGAAGCTGAGCGTGATCCCGAACCACCACGGCCGCGACTCGCGGAAGCGGATCAGCGCGTCGAGGTTCTTCAGCACCTGATCGAGCTGGATCCCGCGCTGGACCTTCTCGTAGGCCTCGGCCGTGCCGGCGTTGAAGCTGATGATCACGTCGCCGAGCGCGCATTTCTGGATGTGCTTGAGCGCGTGCTCGGTGAGCAGGCTCCCGTTGGTGACGAGATCGAGCGAGGCGTCGGGGTACTTCTCGACGTCGAACGATCGGAGGAACTGCCAGGTGTGCGGGTTGGCGAGCGGCTCGCCTCCGAGCAGCGTCAGCGACTGCAACGTGGGCAGGAAGCGCGGCAGCTCTTCCCAGATCGACTCGGGCAGATCGCGGCGCGGCGAGCGGCCGTGGTCGCACATGATGCAGTTGTAGTTGCAGTAGGTGCTGGGGCAGATCGCGAGGCGGAGCGGCATCGCCTCGAGGACCTCTTTGCGCTGCGCGATCTCGTCGGCGAGCAGGATCTGGTTCTTCACGAACACGTCGCTGCCGCTCTGGATCTTGAAGCGCTTCTCCTCGAATTTGCGGTCGTGGAGGCGCGAGCAGATCGGCATGCAGAGATCGTCGAGCGAGGCGCTCGCCATGGTGCGCCGGGCCTTCTGGTAGCCGGGGCCGTTCCACACGTCGAGCATGGTGGAGCCGAGCACCACGCCGCGGTCGCCTGCGGTCCACGTGGAGCAGCACTGCCGGGCCTTGCCGTCGGGATCGACGATCTCGATCGTCGTCCACGGCGTCACGCACACCACCTCGGTCTCGGGGCGGCGCTTGACGATGATCTCGGGCACCGGGAGCTCGGTCGCGCGGCGACGCTCGCGGAGGTTGGCGATGGGCTTCGCCTCGGCGCGCGCCTCGTCGCTCAGCGCCCCGGCGTCGTTCCACTGGCAGCGACGGTTGAGAGCGCACTGGTCGCAGATCGGCAGCGCGCGGTTCGGCGTGGGGCGCTCGCCGAGGGTCGCCCGCCACGCGCCGGAGCGCACGCTCCAGGTCTTTGCGAGCACGCACGGCGGGAGGTAGCCGGTGTGCGAGAGCCGGTGCGCCGCGAACTCGACGTTGGGGCTCGTGAGCAGGGTCTGATCGATGGGCTCGACCGGCATCGTCACCGCGGGCCCCGACCAGTCTTGCCGGATGATCTCCAGCCACACCCGGCGCGGGCGCAGCCGACGCGCGAGCGGCACGACGATCGGGAACGTCTTCGGTCGCACCGCGAGGCGCACCTCGGTGGCGAGCCCGCGCGCCTCGGCGTCGGCGATGACTTTTTCGCCGTCGCCGACGCGCATGAGCCGGGTCATCTTCTCGCCCACGCCCTCGATCAAGACGCGGATCCCGTGGGCTTTTCCGCTCGCGAGCGAGGCCAGCACCCCGGGCGTGAACGCCGACGCCGGGCCCTCGATCCAGATCCGCTGCGGCGTCGGGCGCGCCGCGTTCTCGGCGAGGAGCGTCGCTGTGTGCGGCCACTTGGTGGCGTCGCCGCCGCCGAGGAAGAGATCCGATACCTCGTCGAGAGCGCGCGCTTGATCGAGCGTGGCCTCGGGCGCGTCCGGGTGACATCCCGTGCACGAAGGGCAGCGCGTCGCGCACGCCGCCGAGACGACCAGGCGCTTATCCATGCGCGTCGACCTTCCCTTCCGGCGGGCGCGTCGCGGGGCTGCCCGAGGCGAGCCGGATCGTCTTGAACTCGGCGTCGCCGTGGAGCGCCAGGTAGTGCCGCGGCACGCCCATGCAGGCCTCTTTCACGTCGCAGGTCTTGCACGCGTCGACCCGCGTGATCCACTCCGTCTCCCACGCGTGGAGGCGCGGCCGCTCGGCCTGCGCGAGGATCGGGCCGAGGTAGCGCTCGTCGGCGCCGAGCACGCAGAGCGACGGGATCCCCGTGGGATCTTGGAGATCGTGGACGTTGAACCCGAAGGCGCGGGCCCGATCGATCGCCGCGCGGAGCGGCTCGACGTAGTCGCTGTAGCGGGCGATGTGGCGGAGGCTCTCGGCGCGATCCTGGAACTCGTTCCGGGGCGAGTGAAACTGGATCACCATCTGGCGGCGGTGGGCGCCCCAGCGCTGCTCGGCCATGGCGACGAACTCGCCGAGCAGGTGGCAGTTGTCCTTGAAAATGAGGTGATTGAGCAGCACCCGGACGCCGACGCGGAGGAGATTGTCAACGCCGACGAGGGTGCGCTTGTGGGTGCCCGGCGCGGCCGTGAGCGCGTCGCTGATCGCGCTGTCGGGACCGTGGAGCGAGACCTGCGCGCTGGTGAGGCCGGCCTCGCGGAGCGCCTCGGCGAAGCCCGGTTTGTCGAGCAGCACCGCGTTGGTCTGGAGCTCGATGTTCTCGATCCCGGCGCCCTTCGCGTAGCGCACGTACTCGACCAGGTTCGGCGAGAGCGTGGGCTCGCCGCCGGTGACGATGAGCCTTCGCGAGCCGCGCGCGCGGCTGTGATCGATGGCCGCGCGGACCTTCTCGGGCGCGAGATCGGTGTCCATGTCCGCGAGCTCGCAGAAGGTGCAGACCTGGTTGCAGCGGTAGACGATGCCGAGCCGGCTGGTGGGCTCGGGCGCCTCGACGTCGTACTCGTAGTCGACGTGAAAGAACGTCTCGACCTCGGCGGCGCCGAGGACGCGGAGGCGGCTGCCCGCGCTCTTGCCGGGCCGGAAATAGCTGGAAGCGTCGGCGATCGGCCGCGCCGCGCCCTCGCCGCCGGCGGCCTCGATGTGCCGCGCCTGCGCCGTGCAGCGCGGCGCGAGCGCGCACGAAGCGCAGGCCCCGCAGGCGGCGTTGCGCTCGCCGTCGACGTCGCGGAGCAGCGCCGAGAACAGCCGCCGCGCGCCGCCGCGCACGTCGGTCACGCACGGCGGGATCGGGAAATCGGCCGCGAGCGCGACGTTGACCTTCGCGCGATCGCCGGCCTTGTAGGCCTGCTCGAGCTCCTCGCTCAGCTCCTCGCGGGTCAACGCCTGCTCGGCGCGGTAGGTCGCGGTCCCCGCGCCGAGCGGCGCCAGCACGAACCGATCGAGCGCCGGGAACGCCTCGTGCAGCCCGGCGATGCGCGCCGCCGCCGGCGGGAGCCCGCGCGCTACCGGGATCCGCATCGTCACCGGGAGCCCCGCTTCGAGGCAGGCACGAATGCCACGAAACACGTGCTGCGGTCGGGTCTCGACGCTGCGCGGCGGCGGGATCACCACCAGCTCGCGGTGGCGGTCGGCGTTGCTCGTGACCAGCGAGATCTGCACCGCGGTGACGCCCGCGGCCTTGAGCGCCTCGGCGGCCTTCGAATCGATCCGCGTGCCGTTGGTCTCGAGGAGGATCTCCGCGGCGCCGTCGGCCCGCGCCCGGCGCACGATCGCCGCGAGATCCGGCCGCAGCGTGGGCTCGCCGCCCGAGAGCACGATCGTCCGCGCGCCCTTCTGGACGGCGGCGCGCACCTCGTCGCCCACGGCGCTCGCGGGCCGATCGACCGCGTCGTGCTGCACGCGATCGCAGAAGCCGCAGCCCTGGTTGCAGCGGCGGGTGACGACGATGGTCTGCGTCCTCATGGTGGGGATCTCGGGTCCGGTGGAGCGAGGTGGATCGACGATTGTGCGCCGAGCGAGGGGCCGGAGCTCGGAGGTTCCATGCTGCTCGACGTAGAGCCCGAAGAGGCCCGGGCAGGTGGCGTGGTACGCGCACAGAGAGCAGCTCTCGGGCTTCATTTGCAGCGAGCGGCGCTGCTCGAGCTTGTCCATGAACGCGCCGCTCGGCGTCTGGGTCACCGTCGTGGCTTGCTCTTCGGACACCAGGTGCTCGGCGCCGGGAACGAGGCAGGGCGGGCAGCTGATGACGCGGGCGATGATCCCCGCCGCGTTCATGGCGAGGAGCGCGTCGCGCAGCGCCTCGGAGTAACGCGAGAGCGGCGGGAGCAGCTCCGCGTAGTCGGCGCGATCCGGCGCAAATGCCGGCGAAGGCCGCACCACGTCGAGGCCGACCTCCTCGGGCTTGAGCTCGATCATCAGCGCCGCGAACTCGCGCAGCGTGTCGAGCAAATGGACCGTGAGCACGCCGTTGACCTTGACCCGCTGCCCGAGCGCGAGGAGCCGCCGCGTGCCCTCGATGGTCTGCTTGAAGGCCCGCGCGGCGACCACCGACGCGTCGTGGGCCTCGGCGGTGCCGCCCTGGATCGAGACCTGGAACCAGGTGACGTTCATCGACGCGAGCCAGCGCGCGCCGATGGGCGAGGCCGCGGCGCGGGCGTTGGTGAACACCGTGGTGGCCTCGTACCCGGCCGCGCGGGCGTCGGCGAGGAGCTCGCCGAGATCGCGGCGCACGGTGGGCTCGCCGCCCTGAAACACCACGCGCCGCGCGCCGCGCGCGTAGTGCTCGACCAGGTGCGCGCGGATCGTCTCGCGCGGCACGCTCTTGAGCGAGCTGCGCTTGTTCTCGGTGTTCTCCCAGCCCGTCGTGCAGTAGCTGCAGCGGTTGTTGCAGACGTCGGTGACGTAGATCTCGACCTTGGGGAGCCGCACCACCTCGTCGGAGAACGTGCCGGCGAGAGTGCTCGATCGCGTCATGGAGATACCGGGTCGACGGTAGCACTCGCGAGCGCTTCGCGGAACGATCTTGTGCCCTCGCGAGCGCTTGACACGGACCCGCCCATCGCCGCTAATCCGCGCGGATCCGCCGCACCGGCGGCCTTTGAGCCCGTGTCCACCACGCCGCCTGCCGAACCGTCCGAGCCCGCCGCGCCCCCGCCCGCCCCGCTTCCGCCGCGCCCGCCAGGGGTCTGGCGGCTGGGTGAGCGCGCCGCGATCACGCTGTTCGCCCTGGTTTTCGGCCTCGAAGCGTGGGCGTGGTGGTGTACCGATCCGGACTTCTACCTGCCCGATCCGTTCCGGGTCGTGGTGCTCGTGGTGCTGGCGATCGTCGGCCTCAGCGGCCTGATCCGCTGGAATCGGCTCCGCAAAGGGATCCGGATCCTGGCCTTCGTCACCGTGGGCGCGATGCTCGTCTCCGAGGCCCGCGTCCGCTTTCGCGAGGCCGGATCCGGCGCCGAGCGCATCGAGCGCAGCGACGACGTGGTGCTCCGCTACCACTACCGCCCCGGCGCCACGGTGCGCATCGGGCCGAGCCACGACACGCCGTTCGTGGTGAATTCGCTCGGCCTGCTCGACACGGAGCACGCGATCCCCAAGCCCAAAGACGTCTTCCGGATCGCGGTGCTCACCGGATCGATCGCCAACGACGGATCGATCGCCTTCGAAGATCGCTTCTTCCGCCGCCTGGAAACGCAGCTCGCCGGCGCGGTGCCCGACGGCCGCAAGGTCGAGGTGATCAACGTCTCGTGCGAGGGCTACAACACCGCGCAGCAGGTCCGCCTGCTCGAGAAGGTGGGCCTTCGCTACGAGCCGGATCTGGTGATCGTGGCCTACATGCTCACCAGCGCCGCGATCCAGAATGGGGCCTATCGCCGCATCGGGAACAGCTTCTTCCTGTTCCGCTTCCTGCCGCTCGTGGCCGTGGCGAAGACCGGGAGCCTGTGCAGCATGTTCGCCCCGTTCCACGACAGCTACACCTTCGATCTCATCGTCCGCGGCTCGCTCGAGCGGCTCGATTTGCTCCGGCAGATCCACGGGTTCCGCGTGAT
Organism: Byssovorax sp.; assembly: GCA_040006075.1. Classification (GTDB taxonomy): domain Bacteria; phylum Myxococcota_A; class Polyangia; order Polyangiales; family Polyangiaceae; genus JANYGI01. The sequence continues at coordinate 15,055 of JBDTXR010000128.1, forward strand.
GCTGGCGGTGCTGCCTGTCGTGGAAGAGTACGGCGATCCGGTGTGCTCGCGGCTCTACGACAAGGTCCTCGGCGTCGGGCGCGACATCGGGTTCCCGACGGTGCGCGTGGCCGACGCCTTCCGGGGCGAGCCGGCGTCGTTCTTCGCCAAGCCGGGCGAGCGCGGCGACGTCGCGCACCCCAACCGCGAAGGGCATCGACGCATCGGCGACGCCATCGCCGTCGCGGTCCGCGGCGTGCTCGCGGCGAAGCCCTGAGCGGGGCGCCCCGCGTCTTTACAGCCTTTGCGCGGGCGGCTACTGTCGCTCGCCTATGCCCCGAGCCTGGTCCCCGCTGATCGCGACGACGCTCGTCGCGGCGCTCGCGCTCTCCGCGGCGGTCGCCTCCGCCGAGCCGGGCCCGCCCTCCGCGGGAGCGCCGCCGGCCGACTCCGCCGCGCCGGTGGCCGACGTCTGCGAACCCGCGGTCGCGACCTGGGCCAAGGACGCATCGCAGCACACCGGGCTCACCATCTCCGCGGCGGCCTGCCCGACCGGCCTGATCCGGCTCCAGGTGGCCGGCGCGGGGTGCGATTTCGAGGTGGCCCGCGGTCGCGGCTTCCAGAAGACAGCCGACGGGAAATTCGGCGTCTCGCCCATCGCCAACCTCGACTGGGCCGTCGCGCCCGAGCCCATGAAGAAGGCCCTCGCGGCCGTGCTCGCGGCGCTCGCGCAGGATCCGTCGCTGGCGATCCGCGACGGGGATCCGATCCGTCACGCCCCCGGCAGCGGGCCGGGGATGGGATCCCAGCGCAACCAGATCATCGCCGGCTCCGCGGGCGGCGCGCTGCTCGTCGCCGCCGGCGTCGGCTTCTGGCTGATGAAGCGTCGCCGCGCCAAGCCCGCCGCCACGCCCGCCTCGGCGCCCACCGAGCCCGCGCCCGAGGCGCCTCCCGCGCCGGAGCCGCCCGAGCCGCCCGCCGCGTGACACCGAGTCTCGCGCGATGAGCCCTCGAGTCGCGACCGTCGTCCCGCGCCTCGCGGCGTGCTCCCCCGACGAGTTTCAACGCACCTGGGTCCGCCGCGGCGCTCCGGTGATCATCGCCGACGTCGCGGCCTCGTGGCCCGCGTCCGCGCGCTGGACGCTGCCGGCGCTGCGCGAGCGCTTCGCCGACACCCGGGTCCAGCTCATGCGCGCGCCGGGCGGTCGCGTCGACTACGCCGGGAGCGGCGGAGCCACCTACGACGCCGGAACCCTCGGGAGCTACATCGACGCTCTCGCGGCGGGCGCGGAGAACCCAGGCTATCTCGTCACCCTGTGGGAAGAGCTCCCCGACGATCTGCGGGCCGACGTGCTCTGGCCGGCGATCTGCGGCGCCGCGCGATGGAGCCAATCGACGCTGTGGTTCGGCCCCGAAGGCATCGTGTCGCCAATGCACTTCGACGTTCCCGACAACCTCTATGTCGTGGTCCGCGGGCGCAAGCGCTTCACGCTCGTGGCGCCGAAAGACTCGTGGAACGTGCGGCCCATGTCGCTCCTCTCGGGACAGGCCCAGTATGCCCAGGTGGATCCCGAGCGCCCCGAGGCCGATCCTCGCTACGCCGGAGCGCGTCCGTGGGTGGCCGAGCTGGGGAGCGGGGACGCGCTCTATATCCCCCGCTTCTGGTGGCACCACGCCCGAGGACTGGAGTTGACGCTCGCGGTGAACTTCTGGTGGGCCAACGGCGGCGGCGCGCTGCTGGCGCTGGCCGCCGACGGCTGGAAGCGGGTTCGCGGGTTGAGCCGCTGAAGGTCGGACGAGAGGCGCTCTCCCATGCTGCAACGTCCAGTTGCGAAGCCGCGCGGTTCGTGCGCCAATTCGCCACCCCCGTGACCACGACGCCCTCGCGCTTGCAGACGAGCCTCCTCACCGGCTGGGATCGCGCGGTGCTCGCCTCGCTCGCCGAGGATCTCGGGCACGATTTCGTGGATCTCGTCCTGCCCTTGCTGCCCGAGGCCGCGCCGGAGCTGCTCCGGTTGCTGGCGAATCATCAGGGCTACAACGAGCTCTGGCTGCTGCGGAGCCACGCGCCCCTCCTCTGGCGTCACGCGCGCGACCAGCTCCTGGCTCGGCTCGACGTCGTCTTGCCGATGGTGAGCCCGGTGGAGCTGCTCGCCAGCATCGCCCGCAAGGCCCCGCCCCACGAGCAAGACGAGCTCCGCGCGCTCGCGCGGGCGACCCTCGAACGCGAGCACGATCCGATGCGCCGGGGGCGAGCGCTGCTCGAATGGGCGCCGTTCGAGGCTCCGGATCGCGGCGCCGCGATGATCGCCGAGGCCCTCGACCTCGTTCGATCGGCCACCCCGTCGATCGCCAGCGCCATCGTCGGCAGACACGCCGGGCGCTTCAACGCCGCCCAGCGAGCCGAGCTCCGCGCGATCGCCGGACGCCCCGACGCCGCGGTCCACGGCGCCTCGCTGCTGCTCTCGCTCGCCCTCGACGCGGCGCCGGACGAGGCGCTGGCCGACGCGCGCGCGGCCCTCTCCCACGAGGCGAACGCCGATCCTGGCAAGGTCCGCTACGTGGTCTGCGCGCTGCTCGACGTCGTGCCGTTCGCGATCGTCCGGCCCTGGGTGGAGATCTGGATCCGCGCGATCGAGACGCGCCGCGATCTCTGCTTCGCCGCCCGCGAGCTCGCGCCGCACGCGCCCACCGAGATCCTCGATCTCCTCCTCGCCCGCGCCGACGAGATCCCCGTGGAGATCTGGGGTCGCGTTCAGATCCTCGCCGACGTCGCGCGCCACCACCCGACGCGCCGCGAGGCCCTGCGCGAGGAGGTGCGCCGCGGCCTCGCGAGGATCGTCGGCGACGCGACGCTCGGGCACGGCCTGAGGCCCGACGAGGTGCCCGCGGGCGCCCACCTGATCGTCCTCCAGGCCCACGCGATCGCGCGCGCCAGCGCGGGGCTCGGAGGCGACGTCGGCGCGCTCCAGCGCTGCGTCCTGGCGCGCATCGCCGAGATGCCGAGCGACTTCGAGGATCGCCACGTCCTCGACCGCATGCTGTGGGACGACCTCGGCGCGGCGCTCGATCCCTCGGCGCGCGCCGACGCGGTCCGGGCCGCGCTCTCGCTCCGCGATCGACCGGCCGCGCTCAAGGCGCTCGGCCAGATGGTCGCGCAGTTCCCGCCGGAGGCGCGCCACCTCGGCCTCGACGGCCTCTCGCGCCTCGCCGACGCGACGCCCCCCGAGGCCATGAAGCGCGCGCTCCAGGCCCTCACCCGCGCGCGGACCGACAAGGCCGCTCCCGCCAAAGCCCCCTCGGGCAAGAGCCATGGGCGCGGCGGAGATACCCTGTCTGGATGGACCGCCCAGGACCAGCGCTCGCTCGCGCCCCTGGCCTCGCTCCTGGGCTCGAGTGGCTATCTCGACCCCGATCGCCTGAAGGACCTGGCTCGCCCTCTCACCCCGGCGGCGGCCACGAGGGCGGCGGCGCTCGTCCTCGCGATGACGTCGTCCTCCGATCACGTCAAGGCGATGATGGCCGTGGTCAGCGCGCCCGAGCTCGGGAACCGCGAGCGCGAAGAGCTGCTGGCGGCGGTGCTGAAACGGATCGGCGGCGATCGTCACGAGCGCTTCGACGCCGCCGAGCTGGCGCAGGCCATCGGCGAGGTGTGCTCTGATCGCGACCCGATCTGGGCCGATCGGCTCGCCGCGTTCTTCGAAGCGCACCGCCCCGAGCGCGAGCCTTTTCTCGATCGGATCGCGGCCTTCGCGCCCCTCTTGCGTCGGCTCGGCGGCCCGGAGCTGCTCTCGGCGCTGACGCTCAAGCTCAAGGCGCCCTTGCCGGTGCCGGAGTTTGCGCGCCCGTGGGCGGACGCGGCGCGCGGGACGTTCGACGCTTAGTTGTCGGGAGAAGAGGCCTGATGCCGACATTCGAACCCTGGTCTTCGACGAGCGCTCTCGCCGGCACCTTTCCACCGGGCGCGATCGTCACCGCGGTGAGCCGCGACGACGGCCACATTCACCTCGTCGCGGCCGGCGTCGACGGCGGGATCTGGACCACGTTTTACGACGACAACCGACCTGGCTCCGCGTGGACGCCGTGGACCCGCGTCGGGGCCCCGGCGCTGGTCAACGTGCCTCCGAACCTCGGGCCAACCGCCCTCGCCCGGCTGACGACGCGCCTCGATCTGTTCACGATCAGCAGCGACAGGACCCTGTGGACCGTGGCCTGGGATCCCCAGGCGGGCGAGGCGGGCGACTGGCACCCGATCTGGACACTGCCACTCTTCGCGCCGGGCACAGCGCTCTCGGCCGTCAGCCCCTCGCGCGATCGGATGCACGTGCTGGCGATCGGCAGCAAAGGCGAGGTCTGGAGCGTGACCTGGGACGTCGCGGGCACGCCGACGAAATGGGGCGCGTACACCCAGCTCAGCGATCGTGCTTTCGTCAACGTGAGCTCGCGGCAGCGCGTCGCCGTGGCGCTCCGCGCGCCCGATCGACTCGATATCTTCATCGTGAGCAAGCAAGGTCGCGTCGTCACCACGTCGAGCGAAGGCGGCGCCACCTGGAGCGCCTGGTCCACGATCCACGAGGAGACGGCGTTCGCGCCCGACGCGCTGATCACCGCCGTCGCTCGCGACGCGGACGGCCTCGGCCTCGAGCTCTTCGTCCCCGGAGCCGACGGCGGGGTGTGGACCTCGGCGCTGCGGGCCGGCGCCACCTGGACTGCCTGGGCCCGGATCGGCGCGGCAGGCTTGCTCGCTGCCCCATCGCACCTCGCGGTCACCGCGATCGCCACCGCGCCCGGAGCCATCGAGCTGTTCGTCACCGGCAAGAGCGGCGCCGTGCTCGCCAACGCGTCGCTCGCCGGCGGCGGCTGGGGCGAGTGGACAGCGGCCGGCGCCCCGTCGGGATCGATCCCGGCGCAGTCGATCGTCGCGGCGATCAGCTGCCGACCGGGCCGGCTCGATCTCTTCGCGGTCGGCGACGATGGCCTGATCCACGCTGCGCGCCGCGCTGCCTCGCTCCCGGTCGCGGCCGAGCCGGCGCCCCTGGTGGACGCGGGGCGCGGGCTCTCGCCGGCCGATCTGCTGCGCCGCAACCAGCGCGCGGCGAAGCCCGTCACCGCGATCCGCAAGCGCCACGCGCTCCTCGTCGGCGTCGACCGCTACGACAACGGCGACGCGTGTCCCTCGCTCCAGTTCTGCGTGGCCGACGTCCTCGCGCTCCGCGAAACCCTGCGAAAAATCGGCTACGAAGAGCCGATCGTGCTCTACGACGACGCGCCCGAAGAGCGCCTCTTGCCCACGCGCGCCAACATCCTGCGCGAGCTCACCGCGCTCACCGGATCGCTCGATCCCGCGGATTTGCTCCTCGTCCATTTCTCCTGCCACGGCACCCGCATCGGCGGCGACGCCTACCTCTTGCCGCGCACCGCGCAGCTCAACGATCTCCGCGGTACGGCGCTCGCGGTCGCCGAGATCCGGCAGATCGTCGAGGCCGGCCCGGCCCTCGAGCGCGTGCTCTTCTTCGACGCGTGCCACGTCGGCGCCGACGTCGGGCGCGCCGTGCAGGGCGCGACGCTGACGCCGGATTTCGTGCGCAACGTCTTCGAGCAGGCCGTGGGCACCCGGGTGCTCTCCGGCAGCACCGCGCAGCAAATCGCCCACGAGCAGTCGGAGCAGCAGCACGGGGTCTTCACCGGCTTCGTGCTCGCCGGCCTGAGCGGCCTCGCCGACCGTGAAGCCAAGGGGTTCGTCACCTTCGACGATCTCCGCGACTACGTGGTGAACGGCGTGGTGCAGTGGAGCCGCGATCACAGCTTCTCGCTGCAACAGCCAGTCTCCGACGGGCCGAGCACGGGAGACATGATCCTCGCGGGCGCCGTCAAGCCGCCTTGAGCAGCCCTCCCCAGCTTCCGAGCGCAAGCTTCAGCTCCGCTCGGATCGTCGATGTCGTTCGGCCTGCGAGTCACAGCTCGGCGATCGCTATCGCGCTGGCATCGCTCGCCGGAAGGTTCGTCACGAT
>JBDTXR010000129.1:0-20798 GCA_040006075.1 Byssovorax sp.
ATGCTCCCGGGCATGAGCGGCCTCGAGCTGCTCGCCCGCCTGCGCCAGGACGACACCACGCGCGAGCTCCCGGTCATCGTCATCAGCGGGCATGCCACGGTCCACGACGCGGTCACGGCGATCAAGGCCGGCGCCGGGGATTTCTTCGAGAAACCCCTCAATCGCGAGCGGATCCTCGTCAGCGTCAAGAACACGCTCAAGACCTCGCAGCTCGCCCGCGAGGTGGCCACGCTCCACGCCGAGATCGAGGCTCGCTACGAGATGATCGGGCAGAGCCCGGCCATGCAGAAGATCTACAACGACATCGATCGGGTCGCGCCCACCAAGGCCAGCGTGCTGATCACCGGCGAGAGCGGCACCGGCAAAGAGCTGATAAGCAGGGCGATCCACCGCCTCAGCGCCCGCGTCGACGCCCCGTTCATCAAGGTCAACTGCGCCGCCATCCCGCGCGAGCTGATCGAGAGCGAGCTCTTCGGCCACGAGCGCGGCGCCTTCACCGGCGCCCAGGCGCGGAAGCGCGGCTTCTTCGAGCAGGCCCACGGCGGCACGCTCTTCCTCGACGAGATCGGCGACATGGATCAGTCGGCGCAGGCCAAGGTGCTGCGGGCCCTGCAATCCGGGGAGATCAGCCGCCTCGGGAGCGAGCACACGCTGATCGTCGACGTGCGCGTGCTCGCCGCCACCAACAAAGATCTCGGCCGCGAGGTCGCCGCCGGCCGCTTCCGCGAAGACCTCTTCTTCCGCCTCGCCGTCTTCCCGCTCCGGAGCCCGGCCCTGCGCGAGCGCATGGACGACATCCGCGCTCTCGCCGACGCCTTCATCGCCGCTTTTTGCAAGGAGAACGGCCTCAAGAACAAGCCGATCGATCCCGCGGTGTACCCGGCCCTCGAGCGGCGCAGTTTCCCCGGCAACGTCCGCGAGCTCAAGAACGTGATCGAGCGCGCCGCGATCCTCTCGGGCGACGTGGTCACCATCGCCGATCTGCCGGAAGATCCCCACGAAAGCCCGTTCGACGACGATCCCGATCCGTCGGACGCGCCCGAGACGGTGCGAGCCACCGTCACTCCGCCGGCCCCGCAGGTCGTGAGCGAGCGCTCCCCCAGCAGCGCCGAGCCCCGCGCCCCGCTCCCCTCGTCGTCCGAGCCGCGACTGACGCTGAAGGAGTACCGCGACCGCGCCGAGCGCCACTACATCATCGAGGTCCTGGCCAGCCTCGAATGGAACATCTCGCGCGCGTCAATCATCCTCGGCGTCGAGCGGACCAACCTCCACAAGAAGATCCGCTCCTACGGAATCAAGCGCGGCGAGCTGGTCTGATCCGGGATCACGGAGCGAGCAAGAGCACCTTGATCTGACTGGGCACCAGGCGTATCCCCGGGCAGTTGGTCGAGTTCTGGAGCGCCACGCTGGTGAGGCGCGTCGCCGGCATCCCGCCGACGAGGACGGTGAACGCGGCCGTCAGGTGGCGCGCCGGGCCCATCACCGTGCCCGACGCGACGCCCATCGCGATGCCGGTGTTGTCCCCGTTGGTCATCACGATGATCGTCGCCAGGTTGTGCGCCGGGGCGCACATGAAGAGCACGTTGTAGACCGCGGGGACGCCCATCGGCCCCAGCGCGAGGTTGGGATACGGGATCGGCAGCGGCACCGGCGGCGTGAGGCACACATCCGGGAAGCCGAGGTCGAGCCCCATCATCTGCGTGTTGGCAAACATGCGTCCTCCTTCAACCGACGTGGATCTGCTCGCCGTCGACCTTGACCAGCTCTTCGGCGGTGATGAGCGCGTTCTCGGCGTGGAGGCTCATCGACGATTTTGCCGAGTAGTCGATGTGCTCGGCCTTGACCTGATCGAGCTCTTCCACGTGGCGAAACGAGCGCTTGACCCGCTGCGAGAAGCGATCGAGCACCTGATCCAGGCTGCCGGCGGCGATCTTGATCTTCTCGACCTCGGCCCGGGCGAAGGCGCCCAGGAACGAGAGGCGCTCGAGCACCACGTTGCCCTCCTGGGCGTGGACGCGGAGCGAGCCTCCGACCAGCGATACCTCTCCTGAGGAGAGCAGATTGACACCCTCCTGCGCGGCCACGGTGAAGCGCCCATCGCGGAGCTGGATCTCGAGATCGCCGTCGGCCACGATCCGCCCCGCGGCGCCGGCCTCGCGCTCGAGCACCGCGGTCACGTAGCAGGTGCCGGTCTCGGTCGTGAGCAGAGCGACGGTGTCGCCGACCTCGGGCTCGATCAGGCAGCTCACGGCGCGCTTGGCGCGGTACTCACCGGCCTCGGTGCGCACCGCGAACAGGCCACCCTCGCGCGCGCCCGCGATTTGCCCGATCTCGTGCGAGAGAGACGCGTTGTCGAGCTTGCGTGCCAGGTTGTTCATGGGAAAGCCTCTATCGTCCTTCGGGTTGCGCGGTGGGGCGCCAGTCTTCGGCTCGAGCCAGCTCTTCGTCGTCGCCGAGCGCTGCGGCCCGGCTCGACCAGACGGTGTCCTGGTCTCTCGTGCGGTGGAATCGCGCGCGAAACAGCGTCGCGCGCGAGAAATCGGCCGCGGAGACGTCGGCGTGGGAGAAGTCGGCGTAGGTGAGCTCGGCGCCGTTGAAGCGGGTACCCACGCACTGCGCGCGATGGAAGATGCCCTGGTAGAGATCGGCGCCGGCGGCGTCGACGCCGACGAGGTTGGCATCGACGAAGAGCGCCTGTCGGAGCCTCGCCCGCTTCAGGCTCGCTCGGACAAGCTTCGCTTCCACGAACAGGGCGTTATCGGCGATGGCGTCGTCGAGCCTGGCAGAGGTGAGGTTGGCGCCCTTGAAGCTGGCCCGCGAGATGGTCGCGCCGGTGAAATCCGCGCCGCTGAGGTCGCACCCACCGAACTGGGTCATCTCGCAGCGCATCCCCGCGAACGAGACGCCGGCGAGGTTGGAGTCGGTGAGCACGGCCATCTCGATCTTCGCGCCCGTGAACGACGATCCCGAGAGATCCGCGCCGAGGAGCACCGTTTGCTTCAACGTGGCTCCGGCGAGGCTCATCCCCAGGGTGCGCCCCTTGAAGAACGTGGTGCGATCGAGGTGGGTGAGCGAGAGGTTGGCGCCGACCAGGCCCGGTCGGGTGAGCCCGGCGACGGTGAGATCCGCGCCGGTGAGATCGGCCGCCGAGAAGTCGGTGTCGGCGAGCTTCGCCGCGACGAGCCGCGCCTCGCGCAGGCTCGCGCCGACGAAGCTGGTTTTGTGGGTCGAGAGGCTGTGGAGAATGGCCTTGTCGAGGTTGGCGCCCGAGAGATCGCAGGAGAGCAGCGCCGACTCCTTCAGGGTCGCCCCCGCGAGGTTGGCGCCGACCAGGTTGCACTCCTCGAAGATCGCGCCCGAGAGATCGGCTCCCGAGAGATCCATCCCCACCAGGCTCACCCGGGTGATCAGCTCCCCGGCGCGGATCTGCGCTACCAGCTCATCCCGGTGCATGGTCCCTCTTCTTCGGGGCGATGAAGCGGATCTGGGTCAGGTAGGCGTCCTTCATGCTGGTCGAGCCGTCGACGACCACGTCGAGCAGATCGGCGCGAAAGAGGTTGGCCCCGGCGAAGCTCGCTCCGGCGATCGTGGCGCGCTGGAGGACCGTTTGCATCAGGTTGGCCGAGGCGAGGTTGGCCCCGGTGAGGTTGGCCTTCATCAGCATCGCGCCGTGGGCGACAGCGCGGGTGAAGTCGGCGCCGGTGAGGTCGCACTCGCTGAGATCGGCCCCGACCAGCGACGCCCCGGCGAACGAGCAGCCCGCGAGCCGGGTGCCTCGAAGGTTGGCGCGATCGAGCTTTGCCCCGGTAAAATCGGCCCCTTCGAACGAGGAGCCCTTGACCACGCGGAGGTTCTCGAGCTTCGCGCCGCGGAACACCGCGCCGTCGCCGGTCGTGCTCAGGAGCACGGCAGAGAGCATCACCGCGCCGGTGAAGTCGACCCCGTTGACGTTGGCCATGAGGAAATTGCACTTGGTGAGATCGGCGCCCGAGAGCCGCAGTCCGCTCAGATCCGATTTCAGGAAGGTGACCCCGGCCGCGTTGGCGCCGGCGAAGCTGGTCTCGGCGAACAGGGCCCCTCCGAGCTCCGCGCCGACGAGGCGCGCCGAGGCGAGATCGGCCTCGGCGAGATCGGCCCGCGTCAGCACCGCAAACGAGAGATCGGCCCCGGCGCCCCTGATCCCCGCGAGGCGAGCGAAGCCGAGGTTGGCCCCGCGCAGCCTGGCGCCCGAGAGATCGGCGCGGCTGAGATCGGCGCGGGCCATCATCGCCGAGCTGAGGTCGGCCCCGCGGAGATCGCACCCCGAGAGATTGGCACTCTCCAGGAAGCAGAGCTGGAGCTTGGCCCCGTGAAGATCGAGGTTCGAGAGATCGAGGCCGGTGAAATCCCGACCGCCGAGGCTCTCGCCCGCGGCGACGGCGGCGACGATCTCCGCGCGGATCGCCCGGGACGCCTCGGCGTCGCGCGGCGCGGCCGGATCCTGGTAGTGGCCAAAGAGCCGATAGGCCTCCTTCAAGGCCTCCTCGGCCTTGCGCAGGCGGCCAAACAGCGTGGGATCGGCGAGCTGCGCCTCCACGTGCGAAAGCGGCACCCCGGCGTTGACGCCCAGCTCGGCCTGCGCGCGCATCTTCTCGATCTCGCCCTCGGCGGTGAACGTCGGCGGCCCGCCGGACTTCTTCTTCTGATCGCGGACGATCTGGTCGTAGTCGAGCCCGTTCTCGGCGCAGGCCTCGCGCGCCTTGCGCTCGGACTCGGCCCGCTGCTTCCGCGCGTCGGCCAGCTTGACCTCGAAATCGGCCTCGAGCCCCGCGGCGAGCTCGGCGATCTGGTCGATGTCGAACGGCGCGGCCGGCGGCGGCAGCGGCGGAACGGCGCCGGGATCGAGGCCCTGGGCGCGGAGCTCGTCGCGCGACTTCTCGAGCGCGATCTCGGCGCGGCGCCGCTGGTTCTTCTCGAGGAGCTTCTCGTCGGCCACCAGCTCCCGGCGCTCGGACCGCGTCTCCAGGCCTTTTTCTGCGGCGAGCGCGGGCGGCAAGAGGTCTTGATCGCGGAGCAGGTGCAGGTACCCGAGCTTGCGGTCCAGGCGCTGGGTCAGCACCGTTTGGTAGTGCTCCGCCGGTCGCGGATCCTCCGGCTGCTCGACGCCGCCGATGATCTGGAGCACGTCGGCCGCGTCGACCTCGGCCACCTTGTGAACCCCGCGAAAGAGCAGGATCCCGCGCTCCTGGTGGGGAAAGAGATGGACGGTGTCGAGGCGCATCTTCACCTCGCGGAGCGCCTCGACCCCCGAGGCCCGCTGGTTGATGAACACCCGCACGCCGAGGCCCGGGAGCCTCCCGGTGATCTTCCCCTGCGAAGGGTGCATGTTCTCGATCGTGAAGGCCTCGTCCCCCTCGAAGAAGCCCGGGAGCCGCTGATCTTCGGGCGCGGCGTTGAAATAGGCCACGTCGAAGTCGGCCGCGAAGCCCGGATAACGGTCCTTCAACCAGGCCTGATCGTAGGTGCCGAGCTTGCTCGCGCGCTGCGGCCAGGAGATGTCGTAGGCCCCGAACCCCGAGGGCGCGGGCCGATCCTTCGGCGAGCGGACCAGGTGCTTGGGGTGCTCGACGTTGGGGAGCGGGTGGATCTCGCCGGTGGGGCCCATGACGGTGCCAAGCCCCTTCCCCACCGGGTTGTCGGCAAAGCCCGGTCCGCCGAAGGCGTTCTGCCACGAGACCGGCATCTCGGTGAAGGGCTCCGGATCGGTGGCCGCGCCAAGCTTCCAGCGACGATTGCCCACGATCCACAGCGTTTTGTCGATGGGGCCGAGCTGCACCCGCACCGAGCACGCCGGGCGCGGGCCGCCTTGCGTATACCCCTTCCCGGTGACCAGGATCTCGCCCTGGGCCTTGGGCAGCAGCAGATCGAGCGGCGTCTCGCCCAGCTCTTTGCCGCAGATTTTCCACAGGCTCGTCTCCTTGTCGAGGCGCGTCGGCGTCTCGAAAGGGAAGATCAGGAGCCCGGTCACCACCAGGTGATTCGTGCCCCGATCCTCGAATACCCGCGTGAGCAGGCCGAGCTTCTGTGGCCTGATCGTCTTCACAGGATGACGACGATGGCGGCGATCAGCATGTACGCCTCGCGGTGCGCGAGCTCGGCCTCGATCGTCGAGAGCTTGGCCTCCATGGCCTCCACGTTCGCGTCCTTCTTGTGAAGGTGAATCGACTCGAGCTCGAGGTGCGGCCCGATCGTGAGCTCGACCGAGGCCGAGATGTCGAGAGCCGCCTTGGCGCCGACGAAGACCTCGAGCGATCCGCCGACCTTGATCTCGCTCATGAGGCCGATGCAGATGTCGCTCTTGCCGCCGATGAAGAGCTCGCTCTTGAGGCCGACCGTGGTCTCGTGCGATTTCGTGAGCTTGACGTGGAGGAAGTCGCCGAGCGTCTTCCAGAGCACCTGGCTCCGCTGGGTCACCTCCCAGGCGTTGCACTCGATGGTGACATCGTTGGTGATGGCCCAGGTCACCTCCTTGGCCTCGAGGTGATAGAGGTCTTCGATGATGACGTTGTAGCTCGGCTCGATGTTGAGCTTGTAGCCCTCGCCGCCCTCGACGTGCTCGACCATCCCGGCTTCGACGTGCTTCTTGTAGCCGGTGTGAAGCGTCTGATCGTAGAGGCCGGTGATCTCCTCCAGCCGCCCCTCCGAGCCGATCGTCATCGTGTGCTTCTTGTCGTACGTCTGGTTGACGGTGTTGTGATAATTCTCGGTCACGGCCAGGGTGATGTCGGTCAGCTTGGTGTTGTGGTAGGTCTCCTTGACCTCCTTCGTCACCTCGACCGTGAGCTTGCCCTGAACGGTGATGTCCAGGTTGTCGTGGGTGAAGATCAGCCCAAGGCCCTTGGTGCTCAGGATCAGGTTGTGGGCCTGGAACGTGGCGCCCATGTAGAAGAAGGTGTCGAGGGGCGGAGTGCTCTGCCAGATGTACTGGGCGCCCTCCTGATCTTCCATCTCGATCCGGTTGCGGCCGCCGGTCTGGATCACGTTCTTCGTCCCGTTGACCACGGTGACGGCGCTGGGGTTGTGGGAGTTGTGCGCCACGCCGGTTATCACCGGGCGATCGGGATCGCCGCCCATGAACACCAGCAGCACCTCGGTCCCCTTGCGGAGCGGGAAATGGAAGCCCTCGATGTCTCCGCCGTGGGGCTGGAGCATCCGGACCCACATCGAGGCCGTGCCGCTGTCGAGATCGCTCTCGTCGAACTTGATCTTCACCTTGTAGCGGCCGTGACTGTCAATCTCGGCGTACGGGTGCCCGTCGTTGGCGTCGATCACCGCCTCTTCCACGCCGTAAATCCGCGGGATGGCCGTGGTCTGGAGGGCGCGGAACTGGGTCTTGCCGGGGATGCACGCCACGTGGCAGCGATAGACGTCGTCGAACGGCAGATCCATCAGCTTGCGTAAATCGGCCGAGTTGCCGCTCTGGTTGCCGAAGTGCTCGACCGAGATCACCAGGTACTCGGCGTTGAAGGTCGCGCGCGGGTGATCGTCGAGGGTGAAGAGGTAGCCCGAGCGGAGATCGTAGACCTTGCCGTTCCCGTGAAAGACCTTCTCGCGGGCCAGGAGCTCCTGCGATCGCACCGTGGCGAGGCGCTTGCCCTCGTCGGGCGTGAGGAAATTGGCCCCGTAATGATGAATCTCGCCCAGGCCGGTGGTCGAGACCGGGTGCTGGCCCGAGACGTCGAGGCTGGGCTTGGTGTAGTCGTAGTCCTTCATGTGGACCACGGACGGCAGCCGCGCCTGCTTGCACGTGAACGACTCGAACGAGGCGCCGGCGCTGGAGTCCGAGCCGCTCTGCGGGTGATAGCGAACGGGCTTGGGCGAGCTCGGGTGATGATTCTGGAGATAGTCGGTGATCACCAGGATCTCGCGGTCTTCGCCCTGCTCGAAGTAGTAGTACATCCCCTCGCGCTCCATCCATCGAGAGATGAAGTCGAGGTTGCTCTCCTGGTACTGGCACACATGATCGAGCGCCTTGTAGGGGCCCTGGACGTCGATCTTGAAGTCGCCCGAGTGGAGGCCGGACGAGCGGAGCACCTTCTCGATGATCTGCGGGATCGACTCGTCGACGAAGATCCGGCTGTGGCGGGTGAGCGAGAGCTGCCAGAGCTCGGGCACCAGCGTGGCGCGGAACAGCCCCGATTTCGCGTAGTCGTTCAGGAGCTCGACGTCGGCGAGGATGCCATTGAGCAGGTACTCGCCCGGGACGATGTCGAGCTGGGCCCGCGCGCCGAGCGCGTCGGCCATGTCGAACTCTTCGTCGTTGGCGATGTGGAGGAAGACCGAGATCCGGTAAATGCTCGAGAGCGCCTCCGTCCCGTGAAAGCCGGCGACCCGCGTCCCTGCGGGCAGGGCCTTGGACTTGAGCGTGAAGAGGTCTTTCATGGGTGGCCTTCCGGGCGTGCGTCCGGCGCGCTGGGCGAGCTGCCGGATCTTCGTGCGGTCTTCCGCGTCGCGTGGAGGGATCCGCGCGAACGTGTCGAACCTGCGACTATATCCGGATCGCCCAGGAACGGAACCGAGCTGCGAGGGCCACCGCGACGTTGATCGGCGCCCGCCTGTAACTTTCCTCGTTCACTTCTCGGGCTCGGGCTCGTCGCGCAGGCCCTGGGTGCTGGCGCCGGACATTTTCGCGCCCTCGCGCACCGCTTGGTGGACGTTGGCGCCGTCGAGGTTGGCGTCGCGGAGATCGGTGCCCCGGAGGATCGATCGGGTGAGGTTGGTGCGGCAGAGCACCGCCGCCCGGAGCGAGGCCTCGGTCAGATCGCTCCGCGCGAAGCTCGCGCCCTCGAACGAGGCGTGATCAGCGCGGACCTTCCTCAGCGCGGCGCCGGCGAACGAGGCGCCCGGGAGGCGCGCGTGGCGGAGATCGGCGCCGTCGAGCGCGGCCGCGCCGAGGTCGACGCCGGCGCCGTGGACCCGATCCATCCGCGCGTTGCGGAGGTTGGTCGAGGCGAAGCTGGCCTTCTCCACGGCCGTCTCTTGCAGGGTCGCGTCGCTGAGATCGGCGCTGTCGAAGCCGGCGCCGACGCACGAGGCCGCGGCGAGGTTCGCGCCGCGGAGGTTGGCGCCGTCGAAGCGCGCCCCGTCGAGCCGGGCCTTGCCCCAGGCCGCTCGCTGCGCGTCGACGCCGCGGAACGAGCCACGCACGAACGCCGCGCCCTTCGCCCGCGCGTCGGGCAGGCGGGCGTCGTCGAACACCGCGCCCTCGCCGATGGCCTCGGCCAGGCGGACGTCGAGGATCGCCGCCTTGCGGAAGGTCGCGCCGTCGAGCCGCGCGCCGGTGAAATCGGCGCCGACGATGTCGATGGCGTCGAAGACGGCTCCCTCCCACCCGCCGCGGGCGAAGCTGGTCCGCTGCCCGGTCGCGGCGAGGAAGCTCGCCCCCTTCCCCTCGGCCGAGGCCAGCTTGGTGTCGGTGAGCCGCGCCCGATCGAAGCGCGCCCGCGCCACCGTCGCCTTCGAGAGATCGGCGCGCGCGAGCTCGGCGCCGACCAGGCTCGCGCCGGTGAGATCGGCCTCGCCGAGCTGGGCGCCCTCGAGCTTGGCGCCGTCGAAGTTGCAGCCCGCGAGCACCGAGCCGCGGAGGTTGCAGCGGATCAGCGATCGCCCGTGGAAATCGAGATCGCGGAGATCCCCGCGCGAGAGATCCTGATCGTCGAACGACTCCCCCGCCAGAAGCCGCGCGAGGACCTTGCTCCGGAGCTCGGACGTCGGCGCCTCGGCCGCGGCGCGCGGCGCTTCGATTGTTGGAGCTGCAACCGTTGGAGCTGCAACCGTTGGAGGTGCAACCATTGGAGCTGCAACCGTTGGAGGTGCAACGATTGGAGGTGCAACCATTGGAGGTGCAACGATTGGAGGTGCAACCATTGGAGGTGCAACCATTGGAGGTGCAACCACCGACTCGACGGCGGGCGGGGGCGGGACCCGGATCGCCGCGGTCTTCGCCAGTGGATCGAAGGGCTCGTCGTCGTCGTGGCTGATGACCGGCGGCGGGCGCGGCGCCTCGGTGAGCACGAAGGTCTCCAGATCTTCCTGGTGGGCCGAGGGATCGAACGGCGCCGGGGCCGCCGCGGGCGCCCCCGCGCTCCACGGCGCGCCCGGGATCGCGGCGCGCGGCGCGCGCCCGCGCGGGCCGGGCGCGGCGAGCGCGAAGGGCGCGATCGGGCGCCGGAGATCGCGGACGCGGAGCTGAGCGGTCCGCGCGTTCGGATCGCCGACGTCCTCGTCCTCGTCGGGCTCGCGCTTGGCCTTCATCCTCGCGGTGTCGGCTTCGGACGTCGGGGGCTCGGCGATCGGCGTCAACCACGACGAGGGGGCGCCGGGGATCGCCGCCGGCGCGGGCTGGGCGCGCGCGCCGGGCTGCGCGAGCGCGAAGGGGGCGATCGCGCGCTGCGCGGCGAGCGCGGCGAGGTCGACCATCGCGGTGCGGTCCTCGTCGCCGAACGCCGGAGGCTGCGAGGGTAGCGACGAGCGTCGCGGCTCCTCGACCGGCGCGGGAGCCGCGAGGTCGGGCCAGGAGATCGGGTAGCCGGGGAGCTCCACGCCGGCCTGCACCCGGATCCACGGGAGCTGATCGAGGCTGTCGACCGCGAAATGGCCGCGCCACAGCACCCAGCAGGTCTGTCGATCGGCGTCGATGGTGAGCATGTCGGCGCCGAGCTCGATGATCTGCGGCGCGGTCGGCCCCTCCGACGTCTCCTGGTACCAGCGGGCCACCGCGCGGACCTGGGGCAAGCGCGACTGGAGGCGCGGCTGCGTCGGGTGCATCCCGTCGAGCGCGATCCACTCGTCGCCCGTGAGGAAGTCGACCTGCTGATCGGCCGGCGCGGCATGGAACCAGCGCCAGTCGAAGTCCTCGGGGATGTCGACGATCCCGCGATCGAGCGTCGGCGGCTCGGCCCCGCCGAGCAGGCGCGCGCGGGCGGGCCAGCGCGCCCCGATCGGGCCAAAGCCCGCCGGTCGGCGCGGATCGACGGCGTCGACGATGTTGGGGAGCTGGCGCGATCCGATCTGCGAGCCGATGCCCACCGGGTTGTCGTCGATGCCGGGGCCGCCATAGGCGCGCGTTCGCTCCCAGACCAGCGGCATGCGCGCGAACGGCAGCGGCCGCGCGGCGGGCGTGGCGTCGCGATCGCCGAAGATGTGCAGCGTCTTGTCGAGGATGGTGGTGTCGTCGCGGAAGAGGATCACCCGCACCGCGCTCGACGCCGCGGCGCCGCCCACCGGCGCGCACGCGTGGCCGCTGACGAGGACGCCGGCGCTCGGGAGGTACGGGGCGATCTCGAAGATCTCTTCGACGCCGTTCGAGGCCTGCGCCTGCCGATCGGCGCGGACGAGATCCGTCGGCGCGATCAGCCGGGCCTCGTGCTCGTGGATCAGGCCGAAGGTGGCCTTGATGACCACAGTGACGCGGAGCGCGCCGTGCATTCGCCAGACGATCGCTCCACAGGCGACGGGCTTGAGCGGGAGAATTTCGACGGGCCAGGGGGACGCCACCGGGGGACGCTACCTAGCTTCGCGCCGCCGCAGCAAGCACCAGCGAGGCGGGCGGGGCGCCGCGGCTCCCCTCGCGAAGCGCGCGAGGCCGCCGTGTCAGCCGCCGTACCAGCGCGGATCGCCCTCGAAAACCCAGGGCAGCGCGTCGATCAACGCGTTGGCGACCTTGCCGCCGTAGGTGTGGCCCGCGCCGGCTGCATGAACGACGCGGCCTTCGAGGCCCGCTTTTCCGAGGTACGTCAGCGATCGCTGCGCGGCGAGGAAGCAGCTCGGGCGGCCGCACACGAAGAGGACGCGCTCGGCGCCACCCTCGCGGAAGGCCCGCGCGCCGTTGATCGTCCACTCGTCCGACTCGCCGACGCCGCCCTCGATCAGGACCAGCCGCGCGAAGGGGCCGGCGCGCGTCGCGAACGCCAGCGCGCCCATGGTGGCGCCTTGCGAGAAGCCAACGTAGATCGGCGCGCGCTCGTCGAGGCGATCGCCGAAGCGCGCGTGGAGCGCGGCGAGAGCGCCGGTGACCTCGCGGGCGAGGGCGTGGTGATCGGGATAGAAAAAGCCTTGATCTGCCGGCTCGGCGAAGGCTCCGAGCAGCGCGCCGCGCGGGCAGAGCAGGAAGCCGCGCGAGCCGAGCCGCGCGCGCCAGAAATCACAGTGCGGCTCGGGGCGGCCCCCTGCCCCGTGCGCGATGACCAGGATCGGGCGCGGAGAGGTGGTGTCGCTCGGGACCGACACCACCGCGGCGAGGTGACCTTCGACGGGCAGATCGACGACGGTCGATCCCGCGACGAGCGCAGGAGGCGGCGGCGGCGCGGGCGACGCATCGGGAAGCACGACGGCCGCCGGGATCGACGACGCGGCGACGATCGGCGCGACCGCGCGCGCCGGGCGATCGAGCAGCAGCGGGCGCGCGCAGGCCGCGATCGAGGTGATGAGGGCCACGGCCGCTCCGGCTCTGCGCGCGCGAGTCATTCGCGGGTGCCGATACCTCTGCTCCCCCGCCGCCGGGAGGCTGTCGGCGCGCGCGTCGAAAATAGTCTGAAGGTCGCGACGAAGGTTCAGGGATCCTTGATGATCACCGTGATCCGCGGCATCTCGTCGTCGTTCTCTTTCTTCACCTTGTAGATGAAGTCGAGCAGATCCCAGTTCTTCTGCCGGGTGGTGCCGGCGGTGATCCGGCCGTGGGACTCGGTGCCGACGACCTTCTTGCCTTGCTTGATCGGCGTCTCGGTCACCTGCGTGGCGCCGCCGAGCAGGATGCAGCCCTCGGTGTCATGGGGGACCGTGCCAATGTGGAGGAGCACGTCGCCGAAGTTGGGCACCGCCAGGACCTCGACCGCGTGGCGCGAGTACGGGCTGGCGACGGCGTTGTTCTTCGATGTGGTGGTGTTGCCGGGCTCGCCGCGCATCAGGCCTTTGTAGGTGCCTGCGCTCACGGGATAGGCCTTGACCCCGTTGCCCTTGCCGAGATCGAAGCTCCCATGCTTCTGCTCCAGCGTGCCTCCGGTGACCGCCGCGGCCGAGTCGCCGACGCGGCGGGCGTCGAAGGTGCCCAGCGTCGCGTCGTCGGTGTACTGCGTGCGAGTGATGGTGATCACGACGTCGACCCGCGCCTTGCAGACCTTCTTGTCCGAGGTGGCGCCGGGCTCCAGCGCCTTCTCGCGCTTCACCTTCGCTGTCTTGAGGGCTTCGAGCAGATCGGTGTTACTTGCCATTTCGGTGGTCTCGCCGGGAGCGGGGTCAGGGTGCGGCGTCGAGCGCGGCCAGCGCGCCCGCGAAGGTGGCCTGGATCCGCGCGCTCGGATCGTGCTCTTCGCCGGGGCGGAGAGCGGTCGCCCAGGGGCAGCGGGGGTCGGTCTCGAAGCCGGATCCGAAGACGATCATCAGCTCGACGTAGGCGCAGATGTCGCGCTCCAGGCGGAGGCCGTGGCCCTCGGCGCGGCGCATCCCGTCCTCGACGTGACGCGCCAGCGCGACTGCTTCGAATTCCGCGGCGCGCGCCGGAAAGCACTCGATCACGTGCGCGAGCAGCGCCTCGCGCAGATCGGCGAAGCCTCGGGCGCGGAAGGCCTCGCGCTGGTGCCCGGTCATGACGAACATGGGTCCGGGGCAGCGTACCATCGCGGGGCCGCGTCCGGCCATCGTCGTGCCGTCCGGGCGGCGCGGCGAGCGGACCGTCGGTCCGCTCGGGATCGACCCGGTTGACGGATCTACTCGTTGTCGCTAAGTCTCCTTCCCCCTTGATTTCCCGGCGCCGCGCAGTCTGCTGACGAATGGACTCTCCGACCAAGATCGATGAAATCCTGAAGCGCTCCGGAGAGATGGGGCGCCTCACCCGGGAGAAGGACTGGAGCCGTACCGAGCTTGGTCCCATCGGCTCGTGGCCGCAAAGCCTGGTCACGGCGATGAGCATCTGCCTCGCCTCGCGCTTTCCCATGCAGATCTGGTGGGGACCCGAGCTCCATATCGTCTACAACGACGCGTACATCGCCATCGCCGGCGCCAAGCACCCCGAGCTGCTCGGGAAGCCTGGATCCGAGGCCTTCGCCGAGATCTGGGACATCATCGGTCCGATGTTCAAGCAGGTGACGAGCGGCGGAGAGGCCACCTGGTCCGAGGACATGCAGCTCTTCCTCGACCGTAATGGCTACCTGGAAGAGTCCTATTTCACCTGGTCGTACAGCCCCATTCCGTCCGAGCATGGCGGCGTCGCGGGGGTGTTCAACGCCGTCCAGGAGACGACGAGTCGCATCCTCGGTGAGCGACGGCTGAAGACGCTGCGCGAGCTCAGCAGCGAGACGGCGAAGGCCAAGTCGGTGGAAGACGTCTCGGCGATCGCGGCCCGGGTCTTCTCGCGCAACAGCCTCGATCTCCCGTTCTCCGCGGTCTATCTCCTCGATCCGACGAACCGGAGCCAGCTTCTCCTCGCGGCGGCGTCGGGGATCGAGGCCGGCTCGGACCTGC
Source organism: Byssovorax sp. (assembly GCA_040006075.1). Lineage (GTDB taxonomy): Bacteria > Myxococcota_A > Polyangia > Polyangiales > Polyangiaceae > JANYGI01. The sequence goes on from JBDTXR010000129.1 coordinate 14,497, forward strand.
TCCCGCGCAGCGTCGCGGTGGCCGCGTCCGAGGGCGACCCGGCGAGCCTGTGGCCCTTCGCCGAGGTGCTGGAGCACGGCGAGCTGGTGCGCGTCGAGAGCCTGGCCGCGCAGCCCGGCGCGCTCCCCTGTGGTCCGTGGTCCGCCCTGCCGGAGAGCGCGGCGTGCCTCCCGATCAGCTCGTTCGATCAGCGCGGCCCCGGCGGGGTGATCATCTTCGGGATCAGCCCGCGCCGCGCCTTCGACGACGACTATCGCGGCTTCCTCCAGCTCGCGGCGAGCCAGATGAGCACCGCGATCCGCACGGCCACCGACTACCAGGAGGAGCGGAGGCGGGCCGAGGCGTTGATGCAGCTCAACCGGGCCAAGACAGCCTTCTTCAGCAACGTCAGCCACGAGCTCCGGACGCCGCTCACGCTGATGCTCGGCCCGATCGAGGACCTCCTCGCGGCGCCGGACGAAGAGGGGCTCCGCGGGGCGTCGCGGCCCTCGCTCGAGCTCGTTCATCGCAACACCCAGCGCCTGCTCAAGCTGGTGAACAACCTCCTCGACTTCTCGCGGATCGAGGCCGGGCGCACCCAGACCCTGTTCGAGCCCGTCGATCTGAGCCGCTTCACCGCCGATCTCGCCAGCCTCTTCAGCGCGGCGATCGACCGCGCCGGCCTCGGGTTCGCGGTGGAAATCGAGCCCTTGCCCGAGGACGTCTTCGTCGATCGCGAGATGTGGGAGAAGGTCGTGTTGAACCTGCTCTCCAACGCGTTCAAGTTCACCCTCGCCGGGACGATCACGCTCCGCCTGCGCTGGGTCGGCGACGGCGCTCTCTTCCAGATCTCCGACACCGGCATCGGCGTGCCCGACGACGAGATGCCCCGGCTGTTCGAGCGGTTTCATCGGGTGCACGGCGCGCGCGGGCGGACCCACGAGGGCTCGGGCATCGGCCTCGCGCTGGTGCAGGAGCTGGTCCGGCTCCACGGCGGGACCATCACCGCCGAGAGCGTGCTCCACGAGGGGACGAGCCTGACGGTCTTTCTCCCCCGGGGCTCGGCGCACCTCCCTGCCGATCGCCTGGGATCGAAGCGGCTCCGCGTCGACTGGCCCTCTGCCGCCGGCGCCTACGTGGAGGAGGCGAAGAGCTGGCTGGCCGACGGGAGCGGGAGCGAGCCCTTCAGTCCTGCGGCGCCCGTCGAGTCATCGCGCTTCATCAACGCGGCCTCGACCCAGGGCGCGCTGGTGCTCCTCGTCGACGACAACCACGACATGCGCGAGTACGTCGCCGGGCTCCTGCGCCGGCACTGGAAGGTCGAGCTCGCCGCCGACGGCGTCACCGCGCTCGCGCTGGTCCGGCAGCTCCGGCCGAGCCTGGTGCTCACCGACGTGATGATGCCGGGCCTCGACGGATTCGGCCTCTTGAAGGCCATCCGCGAGAGCCCGGAGACCGAGGCCACGCCGGTGGTGATGCTCTCGGCGAGAGCAGGCGAAGAGGCCCGACTCGACGGCTTCGGGGCCGGAGCCGACGACTACCTCGTCAAGCCCTTCTCCGCGCGCGAGCTGATCGTCCGGATCCACGCCGCGCTCGAGATCAGCCGATCGCGGCAGGCGGCGCGCCGCGAGGCCGAGCTCCAGCGGGCCCGCCTCCACTCCCTCTTCATGCAGGCTCCGGCGGGGATCGCCGTGTTTCGGGGGCCGGATCTGGTGTACGAGCTCGCCAACGCCACCTATCAACAGCTCGTGGGGGTCAATCGTCGGCTCGTCGGCCGTCCTCTGCTCGAGGCCCTGCCCGAGCTCGATCCGCGCGCCCGCGAAATCCTCCAGCAAGTGCTCGCGACCGGTCAACGGTTCAGCGCCCTCGACTTCGCCCAGGTCTTCGACTGGGACGGCGACGGGAAGCCGCACACTCGCTATTTCAACGTGAGCTACGAGCCGTTGAAGGGGGAGTCGGATCAGGTCGAAGGAATCATGTCCTTCACGTACGAGGTGACCGAGCAGGTGATCGCCCGCCGCGAGGTCGAGCGCCTGGCGCGCGCCGCCGAGGCCGCCAGCATCACCAAATCCCAGTTCCTGGCGAACATGAGCCACGAGATCCGGACGCCGCTCGGGGTGATCCTCGGCTTCGCCGATCTGGCGCTGGATCCCGGGCAGTCCGTGGACGATCAGCAGAGCTACCTGCTCGGGATCAAGCGCAACGGCCAGCAGCTCCTCAAGATCCTCGGCGACATCCTGGATCTCTCGAAGATCGAGGCCAACAAGCTGGAGATCGAGAAGGTCACGTTCGCGCTCGACGGGCTCCTCGACGAGGTGGCGGCGCTGCTGGGGATGCGCGCGCGCGAGAAGGGCATTGGCCTGCGCGTCGTGAAGGAGGCCAGTCTCCCGGCGCTGATCCGCACCGATCCGACGCGGCTGCGCCAGATCTTCGTCAACCTCGTCGGCAACGCCATCAAGTTCACCGAGCGCGGCGCGGTCACGATCGCCTGCAAGGCGCTCCCGAGCGCGGGCGACAGCGCGGCTCGAACGCTGGAGTTCATCGTCGACGACACCGGGATTGGCATCTCGCCGGAGCAGCACCGCAAGCTCTTTCAGCTGTTCGTGCAGGCCGACAGTTCGATGACGCGGCGGTTCGGGGGCACCGGGCTCGGACTCCTGCTCTCGCAGCAGCTCGCGCGGGCGCTCGACGGGGAGCTGGAGCTCTCGCGGAGCGAGCTGGGCAAGGGCAGCTCGTTCCGGTTCACCGTCGTCGTCGAGGGGATCCCGTCCGAGCCCGTCGCTCCTCCTCCGACGGCGGCGGTCGCGCCGGCGAGCTCGACCGTGGGCGACCGGGCGCCGCTCGCCGGGATGAAGATCTTGCTCGTCGAGGACTCGGAGGACAATCAGACCCTCGTGAGTCGGTATCTGAAGGGCGCCGGCGCCCACGTCGAGCTCGCCGACAACGGCCTCGACGCGGTCGACGCGGCGCTGGACGGCGATCAAGACGTGATCCTGATGGATATCCAGATGCCGATCCTCGACGGACACGAGGCCACCGCGCGCCTCCGGCAAGCCGGGTACACCCGCCCCATCGTCGCGCTGACGGCGCACGCGATGCGCGACGAGCGCGAGCGAGCGTTGAAGGGTGGATTCGACGAGTACCTCACCAAGCCGCTCCAGCGCGCCGCGCTGATCAAGACGCTGGTCGCGTTCCGCAAATAGCGTCGCCGGGGAAGGTCGTCGGCCCGCGCGCGATGGGACCTCAAGCTCGCCCCGGCGAAGCCGTTGAGGAAACCACACAACGCGACCCATCTCGGCCGGCATCGGTCGGCTGGAGGACCTTTCATGAATCGACACGTGTTCCTGGCCGCGGCGGCTTCTCTCGCCGTCGTGATGGGTTGCGATCCGACCGCGAGCCGAGGAGGCGGGACGGCGGCCTCCTCTTCTTCCGGCGGGTCGGCTTCGAGCGCCACCGGATCGAGATCGAGCAGCTCCGACTCCGGCGGCGCCGCGAGCAGCAGCGCGGGCGGAGCGGGCGGAGCCGGATCCGGCGGCTCCGGTGGAGGCGTCACGATCCTCCCCCCGGCGCCCCGCGGCGACGCTGGACAGCCGTGCGACGTGTGCGGAGCGGCCCTCGGAGGCAGCCAGTCGAGCCCGCTCTGCGGGCCCTCGCAAACCGCCTTCGAGGGCATCGTCACCTGCGCTTGCTCGGCGGCCTGCGCGTCGGTGTGCGGCAACGACGCTCCGGGCAACTGCCTCGATGCCTGGGCCGGGAATCCGCCGCTCGCCTGCAAGACGTGCCTGGTCTCGCCCACCGGGTGCGGCGCGTCGTGGGACGCCTGCGTCAGCGACGACGGCGTGACGCCCCCGGCCAGCACCTCGGCGAGCACGGGCAGCGGCGAGGCGTGCTCCTGTGATCCGGCGTTGCCGCTCTGCCCCGGCGGCGGCTCGTGCGCCACCCCCGGGCCCTTCGACGGCCCCGGCGACATGGCCTGTGGATCGGCCCAGTACTGCGCCGCTTGCTGCGATCCCGGCGACGCGTGCAAGGTCCAGGGCGCGTGCGCCATGACCCTCGTCGATCAGGCTCCCTGCTCGATGGACTACCAGTGTTGCTCCGGGGTGTGCACCGCAGGCAAGTGCCACGGCGGCTGCGGCATCGTGATCAGCTTCTGATCGTCGGGCCGCGCGGCGGGCGATCCGCGCCCGCGCGTATTTGATGGAGCCGCGCGGCGCCGATCGTGCCATCTTCGCCCCTGCATGAGCGAGGACGGACCGATGATCGCCCTCGACGGCGTGAGCAAGCGCCTCGGCGGCAAGCTGGTCCTCGCGAAAACCACGCTCGCCGTCGCGTCGAGGACCACCGTGGCGCTGCTCGGCCCGAGCGGCTGCGGCAAGTCCACGCTGCTCCGCCTGATCGTCGGTCTCATCACCCCGGACGTCGGGACGGTGCGCGTGGCGGGCGATCTCGTCACCACCGCTTCGGCGCCCGCGATCCGTCGGCGCATTGGCTACGTGATCCAGGATGGTGGCCTGTTCCCTCACCTCACCGCCGGCGACAACGCGGCGCTGATGGCCCGGCACATCGGCTGGGAACCGCCGCGGATCCGCGCTCGCCTGCGCGATCTCGCCGAGCTGGTGCGCCTCGATCCGGCCCTGCTCGTGCGCTATCCGGCCGAGCTCTCGGGCGGCCAGCGCCAGCGCGTCGGGCTGATGCGCGGCCTGCTCCTCGATCCCGATCTGCTCCTCCTCGACGAGCCGATGGGCGCGCTCGATCCCATCGTCCGCGGCCGCCTCCAGGAAGATCTCAAGGTGATCTTCGCTGCCCTGAAGAAGACAGTGGTCCTGGTGACTCACGATCTCGGCGAGGCGGCGTACCTGGCCGAAGAGGTGGTGTTGATGCGCGAGGGCCACGTGCTCCAGCGCGGCGCCCTGCGCGACCTGGTGTCTCGCCCGGCCGATCCCTTCGTGCAGGCCTTTCTGGAGGCCCAGCGCGCGCCGTGGTGGAACGAGTGATCCGCTCCGTGGTCGCCTGCTTGCTTGCTTCGGCCGCGCTCCTCGCCTGGCCTTCTCCGGCGCTGGCGAAGGAGCCGCGGCCGGTGCTCCGGATTGGCTCCAAGCGATTCACCGAATCCCTTATTCTGGGGGAGATCGCGGTCGCCGTGGCCCGCGCGGCCGGCGACGCCGAGGTCTCGCATCAAGAGGGGCTGGGCGGAACCGCGGTGGTGTATCGGGCCCTGGAAGAAGGCTCGATCGACGCCTATCCGGAGTACACCGGCACCATCGCCGAGGCCATCCTCCACGACACCGGGCGCCCCGATCTGGCCGCGATCCGCGGGGCGCTGGCGCCGAGAGGCATCCTGGTGGGCGAGCCGCTCGGGTTCGACAACACCTATGCTCTCGCCGTCCCCTCCGCGCTCGCCCGCTCCCGGCACCTCGCCCGGATCTCGGATCTGGCGGCGACACCCGATCTCCACTTCGGCCTGAGCCCGGAGTTCCTGGGGCGCGCCGACGGATTTCCCGGCCTCTCGCGCGCCTACGGGCTCGCCCCGACGCGGGTCGAGGCCCTGGATCATGGCCTGGCCTACGAGGCGATCAAGGCCGGCTCGATCGACGTGACCGACGTCTACTCCACCGACGCCAAGATTGGCCGCTACGGTCTCACCGTCCTCACCGACGACAAGCGCTTCTTTCCCTCGTACGAGGCGGTCTTTCTCTACCGCGAGGACGCGGCGAAGCGGAGCCCGAAGGCCTTCGCCGCCGTGAGCGCGCTCGCGGGTCGGCTCGATGCCCGCGCGATGATCGAGCTCAACGCCCGAGCGGAGATCGATCAGCGCACCTTCGCCGGGGTCGCCCAGGAAGCCGTGGAGTCCCGACTCGGCCTCTCCCCGCCCACCGGCGCGCCCACACCGGCGCTCCGGCGCGGGCTGCTCCGGGGCGTTCTCTCGACGATCCGCGCCGAGGGGCCGCGCCACCTCGCGCTCACGTTCGGCGCGCTCTTCCTCTCGATCCTGGTGGGCTTGCCTCTCGGCATCCTCGCGGCGCGCGGTCGGCTCCTGGGGCGGTCGATCCTCGGCGCCGCGGGGGTCCTCCAGACGATACCCTCTCTCGCCCTGCTCTGCTTCTTCATCCCGATCCTGGGCACCGGGCCCCTGCCCGCGCTCTGCGCGCTCTTCCTCTATGGCCTGCTCCCGATCGCGCGGAACACCGCGGCTGGAATCGAGGCCATCCCCTCGTCGCTCCTGGAGTCGGCCGAGGCCCTGGGGCTCTCGCGGCGGGCCACGCTCTTTTCCATCAAGATCCCGCTCGCCTCGCGCGCCATCCTCGCCGGGATCAAGACCTGCG
>JBDTXR010000130.1:0-20754 GCA_040006075.1 Byssovorax sp.
GCGTGCTGACCAGCCCCTTGATCGCCGTGAGCGCTTGATACCACTTGGAGCTGGCATACGCCGGCGCGTCCATCGGCTCCGATCCCTCGGGCGTCTTGTGCATGGTGAGCGTGCGATCGAGGGCGATCAGCACATCGGGTGGATCGCACGAGGCGCCGCCGACCCCGGTGCCCGATCCGGTGCCGGTGGCCACGGTGATCAGCTCGCCGCCCGCGCCGCCCTGGCCCGTGCCCGCCGTGGCGGCCATCCCCGTGCCGGTCGTGGCCGCGCCGCCGCTGCCCGTCCCCGTGGGCGATCCGCCCCCCGAGGAGCACGCGAGCGAAAGAAAAGGGCTCGAAAGAGCGAGGACCAGGAGGCGAGAGGGCTTGATCATGGCAGGACCCGGAAGGATGGTTTGAAGGTCGTTCTTTCGAGCGCGCGCGGAGCTTCAGCTTACGCGGTCTCGCGCACCGTCGACGAACTATCCATCGCTCTCGCCGCCGCCGCGGACTTCGGCTACTTTCCCGGGCGAAAGCGAACCCCCATGGCCTACGATCTCCAGCTCGCCGCCCGCGTCCTCTCCGCCCTCGCCGACCACCCCTCGCTCGATCCCGGGCAGATCACCGAGAAAAAGATGTTCGGCGGTATCTCGTACCTGGTCGACGGCGCCATGGCCGTCGGCGTCCTCCAGGATCACCTGGTGATCCGCACGACGCCCGAGCAGGGCGAGGAGCTGCTGAAGGAGCCTTACGTGAGGCCGATGGACTTCACCGGCAAGCCGATGAAAGGCTGGCTTTATGTCGACGCCCCGGCAGTCGAGACCGAGGAGGCCATGCGCCGGTGGGTGGACCGAGCCACGAAGCTCGCCCTCGCGGCGCCGGCGAAGAAGGCTGTTGCGAAGAAGGCTGTTGCGAGGAAGGCTGTTGCGAGGAAGCCCCGCTGAGCGACATGAATCTGGACTCTGCGCTCCGCGCCTGTGAATCTGCTCGGGCTGGCCTGGTCCTCGGCCCCTGTCCTCATGAAAGATAGTCGTGTTCGCGGTCATGCACAGGCGCCGACGGCCCGGCAGGTGGAAGAAGCACCTCTGAGGCGCCCCTTGCTGACACGCGAGCTCTGATCCGTTTGCTCGCTCATCCGGGTCTGAACAAACAGCGTTTCTCCGAGCCCCTTGCGACCCTTGCGCCCTTGCGGTTAATCTCCGGTCCGGTCCGCTCCGACTCGGGCTCTGTCTCTCCCCCCTGGCCAGATGGAGATCGAGATCGTTTAGCGAAATCCGACGCCGTGACGCGCGCAAAATACTCCGGCTTTATCCGGCCGATCGCCGCACGCTGCCGCTGTTCACCCCGCCGTGCGCGTAGGTGGGAGAGAGCCCCGGAGCGAACACGCTCGCCGTCAGCTCCGAGGAGGAGAGGTGTTGATAAAAGGCTGGGTTCGCCGGGCAACGATCCACCAAAGCCTTCTCCAGGATCATCGAGGTGTACTGCTCGTTGCGGCCTTCGAGGGTGTTGGCGTTCAGGATCACCTCGACGCCGTGGCGGGCGGCGTGGCGGGAGAGGCCGCCGATGGAGCTGGCTTCGGGAGCGTAGGAGTCGCAGGCGACGCCGTTCTCGCTGATGGCCCACACGCCTCGATCGGTGTTGAGGACCAGGGACCAGTTGCCCGCGGTGTGGCCGGGGGTGCGGATCAGGGCGGCGCCCGGCCCGAGGAGGAGATCGGCGTCGGTGACGAGGAAGCGCGCGGGATCGACGCCGTCGAGGGCGTCGGGGATGAACCAGGGGCGCTGGAACGGGTGGAGGGAGTTGAGGATCGCGAGCTCGGCGCGCTGGACGAGGAGCCTGGCGTTGGGGAACGCGGCGGGCGTGTCGCGCGTGCCGAGGAGGCCGCGGAGGTCTTGCGTGTGGAGGTGATCGAAGGCGATGTAGTCGACGTCTTCGGGGCGCACGCCGAGGTGGAAGACGCTCTCGGCGGCGGTGGGGCGGCGGAAGCGGGCCTCGATCCGGCGGGTGAGCGCGGGGCCGAAGGTGTTGGTGAGATCGGCGAAGTACGGGGTCTTGGCGCTGCGCGCGGCGTCGGTGGGGTTGAAGAGCAAGGTCTTCGGGCCGGCGCTGGTGTCGAGCTGCACCAGGTTGCAGCGGTTGGTCATGAGCACGAACGGAACCGGCGTGCGCGCGGCGCCGTTGAACGCGAAGCGCGTGGGGTAGGGGAGCGGCGAGATGTCGAAGGTGCGCGCGCAGGCGACGCGGCCGCTGGCGAGGATCCGCTCGCGGAGGTGCGGCGCCGCGCGGCGCACGGCCATCAGGCGCTCGCCGGCGGAGGGCTCGCGCCACGCGGCGTCGAGCTCGGGCAGGAGCGCGAGGTGATCGGGCAACTTCGTCGCGTGAGGGGATCCGGTGGGCACGGTCGTCAACATCGTGGTTCTTTCGGTCACGGCTCGTCGTGGGAGCGGCCCAGGGCGGCCCGGAGGTAGTTCTGCGCGCGGAAGGTGTAGGGCCCCTCGGGGTGGGCCTCGAGGTGACGGCGGAAGGCCTCGACCGCGAGCGGGAAGCGGCCGAGCTGGAAGTAGACGACGCCGCGCGCGAGCTGCACCGGGTAGTCGGGATCGACCGTGGAGAGCTCGTCGATCTTCTTCAGGCGGTACTGCCCGGTGATCGCCGAGCGCGCGTCGTACAGCGACGGCGACCCCGCGCTGTCGGAGAGCGCGGGGTGCGCGAGGAGGAAGCGATAGAACGCGCGGGCCTCGGCGATGGTGGAGTCGAACGGCTCGCCGCTCACGCCGACAACCTCGTTCCAGTGCTTTTTGAAGAGGATCGCCAGCACCGTCGCGTCGGGGAGCACGCGGTGATGCGCGCGGGTGACGTCGACCCAGCCGTTGTGCTCGAGGCGATGAATGATCCCGCCCGCGACCTCGCGCAGCTTGTCGGTCTCCTCGCCGGTGGCGTCGTAGCGCGCCATCTCGCGGAGGAACGTGCGGAGGTGATGCGCGCGCAGCGCGAGCATCGGCGGGACGCCGACGGCGAGGGCGCGGTGCGTGGCGTCGAGCACGTCGCGCCGCGCGGTGGCGAGCGCCTCGCTGTCGCCGCGGGCGTCGGCGACGCCGAAGGCGAAGAGCTGGGTGCCGAGCTTGAGCACGTCGACGTCGAGGCGCTCCCGATCGGCGGAGTCGGCTCGCTCGGCGTCGAGATTTTCGATGTGCTGCAACGCACGCGGATCGAGGCGCGGCTCGGGGAGATCGACCGGCGCGATCGATCGCGGGATCGCGAGCGCGGCCGTGCTGCCCGCGAGAAGAAGCGCCAGCAACGCCGGTTGCCAGCCTTCGAAGTGGCGTGACCACCCCTGCGTTGCTGCCAATTCCTTGACAGGCACTTTTGCGGAACCCTTGCGAGCCGTGCGTGGATCCCTGGACGCCATGCTTCAGATCCTAGAGCATCAGGGGAAGGAGATCCTGTGCCCGAGCATCGTCAATACCCCAGAAAGAATCTCACCTCATCGGTCGCGTTCCAGATCGGTGAAGGTCCGCGCGTCGAGGCCGAGTGCCACGACCTGAGCCTGGGCGGAATGTACATCGAGACGTTGACTCCACAGCCCTACGGCACGGCGGTGAGCGTGTTCTTGCGGCTCCCCGGCTTGCCCGGCGAGACGCGGATCGAGGCCATCGTGCGCTGGTACAAGCCCAGCGGGATGGGCGTGCAGTTCGGCGTGATGGGCGCGCGCGAGACGCACGCGCTCACCACCATGCTGTCGGGAGGATGACGGCGACGACGCGGCGGCAGGTCGGTGTGCCCGCCGCGCCCGCGTCGTGCGAGGGAGATCAGCCGACGCCGAGGAGCTTGTTCATGCTCGCCTCGTCGGCGGGCGTGAACGGGTACTGATCGAACTCGGCGCTCGTCACCCACTTGAACGCGTTGACCGCGAGGGGCGAGAGATCTCCGCCGGTGATGCGGCACTCGTACAGGTACAGATCAACGACGTAGCGCTCGTACGGGTGGCTCACGAACGAGATGAGCTGACCCGCTTCGATCTCGACGGCGAGGCGGTGGCGCACCTCGCGCTTGAGCGCGGCGGCGTCCGTCTCGGTCGACTCGACCTTGCCGCCCGGGAACTCCCAGAGCAGCGGGAGCACCGCGGCAGGGCGACGCTGCGTGATGAGGTAGCGGCCATCGCGCTCGATCACTGCGGCGACGACGCGAATCGTGCGCACGGTCTCCATCCCGACCCTCCTCATCTTGCCCCGGTTGTGGGGTGATCTTCGCCGCGCTCGCGGCGCGCGGCCTCCGGAAGGGAGGCCGGCTCTATTTGTCACGGAGCGGTGGCGGTGCAAGGCGCGACGCCCGGCGTTGCGCTTTGCACCGGGCCGCAGGCCTCACATCGAGATCCGGAAGAGCTGCTGGCCCATGAGGAGGATGTCGCCGTCGATCACGTCGGTCTCGCCGTTGATGCGGACGAACGTGCCGTTCGAGCTCCCGAGGTCGGTCAGGTAGAGCTGGCCGTTGACCGGCGCGAGGCGACAGTGCAGGCCCGAGACGTAGCCGTCTTCGGGGAAGAGCACGTCGCCGCGCTCGCGGCCGAGGTGGATGCCGGCCTCGGGGAGCGGGAAGGCGTTGCCCGTCGCGTCGCGGCCGATGATCAGCGCGATGCGGCCGATGTAGCCCTTCGAGGGGCTGCCCAGGCGCTCGACGTTGTCGGCGGTGGCGGGCATCGGCGAGAGCGGCTCGTAGCGGAGCAGCTCCTGGCCGATGCGGAACACGTCGGTGAAGTTGACGGCGATGGGCTCGTCGCGGCGGAGGCGCTTGTAGACGCCGTTGAGCGAGTTCTCGTCCTTGATGAAGAGCTTGCCGCCGCGCGGGAGGAACGTGGCGTGGCGTGGCGAGAGGTAGCTGTCGCCCGCGAAGATCGCGCCGACGTCGCGCCCGATGTTGGCGTTGCCCGAGGGCAGCGCGTACGAGCCGGCCTCGGTACCGTCCGCGCGAAGCGCCGTGAGGACGACTCCGCTCGGCGCCGCCGCAGGGCCCGCCGCCGCCGCAGCCGGAGCGGCCGGCGCGGCAGCAGCAGCCGGCGCACCTTCACTCGCGGACGGGCGCGAGAGCTTGAAGCCGCACGACGCGCAGAACTTGTTGTTGCCGGGGTTCGGGTGCTCGCACTGCGGGCAGAGGATCGGCGGACCCGAGAGGTTGGCCGCCGTCGCCGGCTTGTCCGCGGTGGGCGGCGTGGCGATCGCGGACGCAGCCGGAGGCGCCGCAGCGACAGGCGCAGCAACCGGCGACGCGACCGTGGGCGCAGCCGCCTTGGGCCGCGGCGGCGCGATGATCCCCGCGCCCTGGCTCGTGACCTCGTCGGCGATCGCCGACGGAGCGGCAGCGGCCGCCGGGCGCACGGCGGGCACGCCGTGCGGAGGCGTCCCCGCCGCGAACTTCTTCGGCGACGCATCGCGTGGAAGCTCTGCCCCGCAGCCGAGGCAGAACTTGTAGTGGTCCTGATTCTCCTTGAAGCACTTCGGGCAGGTGATCACCGCATCTCCTCGCAGGCAGGGCCCACAGACGGCCGGAGCATAGGCGCGGCCATGGCCCGATGTCGACACTTCGAACACGGCGCGCGCCGGGTCGCGCTGTTTGCGCTCGATTCGGACGCCCCGGCGCTATTTCGAGAGGACCGCCAGCGCGTCGCGGACCAGCTCGCCGATCGGCGCCGAGTCGACCCGCGATCCGAGCGAAGCGATCGCCCGCTCGGCCTCGGCGGGACGAAACCCCATGCGGGTGAGCGCGCCGTGCACCAGCTCGGCCTTGCCGGCCTGCGCTGCCGGCGCGGCCGCGCTGGTGGTGGTCGTCGCCTGCGCGAGCTTCGGCCCGAGGAGCTTGTCCTTGAGCTCGAGGCAAATGCGCTCCGCCGTCTTCTTCCCAACGCCGGGGATCTTGGTGAGCCGCGCCGTCTCGCCGCGAGTGACGGCCACCGCGAGATCGGCGATCGACAGCGCGCCGAGGATGCTCATCGCGATCTTCGGGCCGATGGCCGAGATGCCGGTGAGCAGCCGGAACGCAGCGCGATCGTCGAGCGTGGCGAAGCCGTACAGGAGCAGCGCGTCCTCGCGCACGTGGGTGTGCACGTAGAGCGTGACGACGCTGTCGACCGGCGCGAGGCGACCCACGGTCCCGAGCGGGACCATGACCTCGTACCCCACGCCGCCGACGTCGACGACGAGCATGCCGTCGGCGCCGTCATCGACGATTCGCCCTGCGAGTCGGCCGATCAATCGTTCTTCGCTCCCTGGGCGATCCAGCGGCGGATGACGTCGCGTTGCGCGGCGGGCATGGGCTCGGTGTTGCCCTGCGGCATGAGCGCGAGGCAGGTGTCGTCCGACGCGCACGACAGCTTCGAGCACTTGAGGCCGTCGAGCTTGTACATGAGGAAGCTGTGCTCGGGATCCTTCGCGGTGATGAGGTTCATCCCCGCGTTGACCACCGGCGTCTGGCCGACCCACTGGTCGAAGATCACCTGGATATCGGCCGCGCTCGGCGCCGGATCGTCTTTCTTCGGGCCGAGGAAGTGCTGGCCTCCGGGGCCGTTCTGGCTCCCGTGGCACGACGCCGAGAGGCCGCACGAGGTGCGGAAGATCGGGAGCACGTCGGCCTTGAAGCCGACCGCGGGCATGTCGGCGGTGAAGCACGTGTAGTCGAAGCAGCCGTCCGCGCCGAGGCCGCAGGAGCTACCTCCGCCGCCGCCGGTGCTGGTGCTGGATCCGCCGCCGCACCCGGCGAGCGAGCCGCTGGCTCCGAACGCCAGCGAGGCGAGGAGGAGGGCTGTAAGGGCGGGGATCGTGGGTCGCGCGTTCGCCATGGTTCCTCTTGCATCGCCCGGGGACTGCCCCCGAGCGGTGGGGACGCTAGCAGACAATCCTCGCCCCTGGCGATGCAGAGGCGGAGATTTGGCCCGGCCTCCGTGGTCGGACTAGGCTCGGGCCCATGAGGTGCGGAGTGCTCGCTCTCGCCGTGCTGATCGCCGCACCAGGCCTGGTGTCGTGCGGCGGCGCGCGGGACGCGACCGACAAGGAGCTGGCCGAGCTGCGGAGCGATCTGACCAAGCTGCGATCGGATCAGTCTCGAACGCAGGAGCGCCTCGACGCCCTCGAGATCGCGCGCGGCGGGCTTCGAAGCGTCGGCGGCGCGGCCCTCGATCCGGTACCCACGTCGAAGCCGATCGACTCCGATCGCCCTGATCTCGCGGTGGTTCGCCTCGCGCCCGATCCCGACGCCGACGACTCCGACGCGCCCCCGCTCTCGGTCCGATCGGTCGGCCCCGGCGGGACGATCGTCGAGCGCTCTGCCAAGGGAAAGAGCACCGGCGGCGCGCAGGACGATCTCGACCACGGCCTCGAGCTCTACAAAGCGAAGAGCTGGGACAAAGCCCTCGAGGTCTTCTCGGGGTTCCTGGTGAAGAACCCCGACCACCCGAGCGCCGAGATCGCCGCGTATTACCGGGGCGAATGCCTCCTCGCCAAGGGCGACCCGCGCCGCGCCGCGGAGCAATTCGAAGGCGTCGCGCTCACGTACCCGCAGGGGACGCGCGCGCCCGACGCGCTGCTGCGCGCCGCGCAGGCCTACGTCAAGCTGGGCGAGCGAGACCACGCCGACGCCGCGAAGAAGAAGCTGCTCGCGGCGTACCCCGGGAGCGACGCGGCGAAGAAGCTCGCGAGCAGCGGCAACGCGAAGAAGAGCGGCAGCGAGAAGAAGAAGCCATGAAGCCTGTGACCGTCAGCATCTCGGTAACCCTCCAGGCCCTCGCGCTCGTCGCGGCCACTGCGGGAACTTCGTGGGCGCAGGATCCTCCCGCAGCCCCCGGCGGCGGCGAAGATGGCGCACCAGCCGCGCCGGGCCCCGCGGTGACCATCGTCCAGGTACCCGGCGCGCCGTCGTATCCGGGCTCGCTCCCGGCGGCCGGCTTCGATCCCGACGCCCACCTCGGATCGAGCTCGCACGCCGTCACCGACATCGGCAAGGGCGACACCTTCGATCTCAACAAGGGCTCCACCGGGCCCTCGTCGTTCCATGGCACCGCGAACGGGAGCTTCGTCGTCGAGGGGCAGTCGGTCCCCGACGGCCACACCGTGCGCCGCGGCGACACGCTCTGGGAGATCTCGGGCCGCTACTACCAGAACCCCTACCAGTGGCCGAAGCTCTGGTCGTTCAACCCGCAGATCCAGAACCCGCACTGGATCTACCCCGGCGATCGCGTGCGCCTCCGCGACGGCTCGGGCCCCACCGTCGGCGGCGCGCTCGGCACGGCGCGACCGCGCGGCGCCGTCCCGCCGCGGACGATCTTCCTCCGCGACACGGGCTGGGTCGACGATCGCAAGGACGACGTCTGGGGCGAGCTGGTCGGCGCGCCCGACGACAAGATGTTCCTGAGCGAAGGCGACGACGTCTACCTCCAGATCGGCGACGGGCACGACGTGCAGATCGGCGACGAGCTGACGCTGTTCCGCCCGATCCGCACCGTCGAGACCGAGAACGCCAAGGGCGAGCTGGTCTCGATCCGCGGCACGGCGAAGATCGATCGCTACAACCCGAAGACGCGGATGGTGCGCGCCCGCATCACCGAGGCGCTCGACGTGATCGAGCGCGGCGCCAAGGTCGGCCCGGTCGCGCGCAAGTTCGACATCGTCCCGCCGGTCGCGGCCGACGAGGATCTCGACGCCAACATCCTGGCCTCGCTCTACCCGAACCAGGTCTACGTGCAGAACCAGGTGGTGTTCATCGACAAGGGCGCGAAGGAGGGCGTGAAGCCGGGCCAGCGCTTCTTCGCGATCCGTCGCGGCGACCGCTGGGCGGCGAACATCAAGGGCGCCGGCTCGCAGGCCGTCATCCGCCCGCGCGTCGAGGACGATCGCTTCGCCCAGGTGGATCGGATGAAGTACGGCGTCGACAACGATCTCCTGCCCGACGAGACCTACGCCGAGCTCCGCGTCCTGCGCACGCGCGATCACACCGCGGCGGCGCTGGTGGTGGCGACGAAGCACGAGATCGAGCGCAACGCCCGGCTGATCTCGAAGAAGGGGATGTAGCGCACCCCGGCGGGCGGTCCCCTCGCGGGCTCGCGATCGCGGACGAGGCGCGGAGACTCGGTCTCTCGCGCCTTCTTTCGTTCTTTCGTGGGGCTCCACAAATAGTCTGAAAGATCAACTTCGCGGCGGCCAACAGGACTCGGGGGCAGCAACAAGGAGTCATCAATGGCACGTCCGCTCATCGCATCCATCGCATTCCTCGCGCTCGCTTCGCTCGTCGGCTGCTCGTCCGGCCCGGCGGGTGAGGTGAAGCTCGGCGTCGACGTCGCGGCGATCCGCACGACGACGTCGACCACGACGACCGCCGACGCCGCGGGGCTCGTGGTCACGCGCGTCCGCGTGCTCGTGGCCCACGCCAAGGTCGGCTACACCGGCGGGAAATCCACCGGCGCATCGGCCGAGGTCGGGCCGTTCGTCGTCGACCTCACCGGCGACGAGATCGCCAAGGGGGCGCACCGCGACTTCAGCCTCGGCACCCTCGACAGCGGCACGTACGGCGGCGCCGAGATCGAGATCCAGCCGCTCGACGCCGGGGACGATCAGACCGATCCCGCGGTGGCCGACTTCGTCGCTGCGGGCGCTTCGGTGCTCGTCGACGGCACCTACCAGGGCAAGGCGTTCAACTTCGCCGGCCACTTCCTCGCCGAGCAGGGCACCGACGGCGACGTCACCATCGACGCGGCCAAGCCCCTGTCGCTGGCGATGACGGTCGATCCCTCGGGGTGGTTCGTCGACGCGGCCGGCGCCTCGGTCAACCCGGGCGACGAGGCGCAGCACACCACGCTGGCCGCCGCGGTCTGCACGTCGCTCGATACGCAGCAGGCCCTCGCCGCGGCCACCGCTCCCGCCGGGAAGGGTGGCAAAGGCGGCGGCGGACAGGCGCACTGCGTCGCCGAGTAGACCCCGGTACCGGCGCGCGCGACCGGCTGATTGCAGCCGGTGAGAAGGCCGCCGAGGCGCGAAGAGCACGTTGAGTCGAGGGACGTCACACCCCCTCACGGCCCCCGTGTACCCTTCGCCGCCTCGGCGGCATTTTGTTCATGATTCGCCGGTCGATCCCGGGCAAATCGATCCGCCGTCCGATGAATATATCCGCGCTCACCGCATCCCATCACCAGCGAGCAGGGCTTCGAGCTCGAGACGGAGGATCCCACGTGATTGGAAGCGCGACGAGCTGCCACGATACCCTCTCTTCCGATCCGGAGATCACCGTGATCGAGGTCGATTTCGAGGAGCTGGCGACGAGCGGGGCCCTGGCGCTCACCAGCCGGGACCTCTCGATCGTCGACGACGTCTGCGCTCCTCCCTCGGCCGCCGATCCGCTGATTGGCATGGTCGTGGCCGATCGTTACCGGATCATCGAGGTGATCGGCCGCGGCGGGATGGGCATCGTCTACATGGTGGAGCACGTGCGGATTGGCAAGCTCCTGGCCATGAAGCTCCTCCGGGGCGAGCTCTCGTGTCGACCCGACGTGGTCCGCCGCTTCAAGCGAGAGGCCCTCTGCGTCTCTCGCCTCCAGAGCCCCAACACCGTTCAGGTCTTCGATTTCGGCGTCTCCGAGGGGCTCACTTACCTGGTGATGGAGCTGGTGCACGGCCAGAACCTCGCCCGCGTCCTGCAAACCCAGGGGCCGATGCCGGCGGCGCGGCTCGGCAAGATCGTGATCCAGATATGCAGCTCGCTGGCCGAGGCCCACAAGAAAGGCATCGTCCACCGGGACATCAAGCCCGACAACGTGATGCTGGTGGCCGCCGACGGCGGCGCCGAGGTGGCCAAGGTCCTCGATTTCGGCCTGGCCAAGCTGCGCGAGGCCGAGGGGCGGAGCGACGTCACCGCCGGCGGGATGATCCTCGGCACCCCGTACTACATGGCTCCCGAGCAGATCCGCGGCGGAGAAGAGGTCGATCAGCGCAGCGACATCTACTCCATCGGAGCGATGATGTACCGCGCCCTGACCGGGGTTCACCCCTTCCACGGAGAGCCGTTGACGGTGCTCAACAAGCACCTTCACGACCTCCCGGTCCCACCGCACGAGAGGGCCCCCGCCTGCGGGATCCCCCTCGGGATGAGCCTCCTCGTGATGCGCGCGCTGGCCAAGGATCCGGCCGATCGGTTCCAGCACGTCGAGGAGCTGCAAAGCCTCCTCGTGCGCGAGATCCAGGCCGCCGGCGGGTCGAGCGTGGAGAGCCTCCTCGACGAAGGCCGGGTCCGCCGCCTCGCCGCGCCCAAGGCGGCCTCCGCCACCTCCGACGAGGTCGACGCCTACGAGCGCAAGCTCCGTCGCAAGCGCCACGGCGCCGTCGTCCTGGCCGCGCTCGCGGTCTCCGCCGCGACCGCGACTGGCTTCCTCCTGCCCCACCCGGCGAAGCTCCGCGGCGTGGAGATCGAGCCCAACAACACCGCCGCCGAGGCCACGCCGCTCCCGCTCGGCCAGCCCCTGCGCGGCCAGCTCGGCCAGCGGCTCGACGCGAGCCACGGCGATCGCGACTTCTACGCCGTGGATCTGCCGCGGAACGGCGCGGCGGCGAAGGCCTATTTGCAGCTCCAGGTCAGCGCGCTGCCCACCCTGGCGACGTGCCTGATCCTCTACAGACCCGGCTTCGACGATCCAGTGGGCCAGTTCTGCGGCGGGCGCGCGGGGCGCGAGCTCGCGATTCCGATCCTCGAGCTCGATCCGGGGCGTTACCTGCTCGTCGTGCTTCAGGATCTCGACTCGTACGGCGGTGAACGACCGGCGATCCAGGAGAGTATTTCGGACTCGTATACCGTCCTCGCGAGGAGCGTGGCAAAGCCACAAGAGGGCACGAGCTCGACCGGTGAAGAAGCCGTCCCGGCCGCGCGGGTGGGCGTCGAGCGAAAGTGCGCCGAATGGACGAAAAATCCGCCCGCGAGGATCGGCCGGCGATCTCGCTGACACCCGATCTTCTCGCTTCGATCCGGCGCGGGGTTGCGGTAGGGTGAAGCACCCTCGTGAAATACCCTGCCCACTCCGCGCGCGCGCTCACCGGCCTCCTGGTTGCAACTTCGGCCCTCCTCGGCGCCTGCGGGAGCGTGGCCGATCCGGCCACCACCGGCGGGACGACGACCACCACCGCGGGGTCGGGCGGAGCGGGCAGCACCACCACGAGCGCGGCGCAGGGCACCGGCGGCGCCGGCGGGATGGCGATGCCGCCTCCGCTCATGCGCAAGACGCTCTCGGGCGACATCACCTGGAAGGTCACCTTCGACGACGCGGCGAAGATGGCCGGCGCCACCGACTGCAGCTACACGCGCCACTACGAGGCCAAGGAAGACACCTCCGCGCCCTGGCTCTGCCCCTCGTGCGACGCCGAGTTCCTCGCCGACGTGAAGATGACGGCGGGCCTGGTCGACTGCTTCCCGCAGGTCAGCGACACGCCGCCGGCGGCCACCGAGTGGATTGGCTACAGCGGCGGGAAGTTCTTCCGCGCCCCCGGCGGCCCGCTCAACGAGCAGGGCACCGCCACCGTCACCGCGACGACGTTGACGATGGCCAACACCGTCGCTCCGACCGCCGCGCCGAAGGGTGGAATGCTCAGCTTCGACGTCTCCGGCTCGTTCACCGTGGCCAGCGAGGTCGGCGACGCGAGGAACGGCTGGATCTCCCCCGCGACGTACGCGTGCGGCTGGCCCAAGGCCGATCCGCCGGCGTACACCGGCGACTACTCGCTCAAGGTGGGTGGTATCCTGCCGGACGGCCTCTTCCACGACTCCTGCGGCGAGGCCGTGCGCCTCCACGACTTCAAGGGCACCTACCTCGTCGTCGACATGTCGGCCATCGACTGCCCCCCTTGCAACTCGATGGCGGCCGCCGAAGAGAAGTTCATCGCCGATCTCGCCGCGAAGAACATCAAGGCGAACATGATCACCCTGATGGCACCGTCGCTCTCGAACACCACCGGCGTGACGAGCAAGAAGCAGATCGATGCGTGGGTGAAGAAGTACAGTCTGACGACTCCGATCCTCTCGGACCGGAGCTGGGGCCTCAGCACCTTCGGTGTCGCCATCCCGGCCGACCAGCTCGGGTATCCCTCGCTGGCCATCGTGCGGCCGGATCTCACCATCATGTCGTTCGAGTCCGGCTTCGGGGACTTCGCGACGATCGAGATGGCCATCGAGGCCGACGCGGCCAAGCCGTAAATCGCGAGCGGGCCACGTGGGGGGAGCCGTCAGGATCCCCCTCACCGCAGAGTCAACACCTCGACCCCGCCGGCGTCTTTCCCCAGCGCCTTCGGCGCCACGCCGCGCCCCCGCACCCAGTAGCTCGCGCGGAACACCTCGGTCCCCGGCCGCTTTCGGATCGCCACCGGATCGCTGTACAGAAACCCCTTCTTCCACCGCTGCGGCGCGAGCGCCATCGGGATCCCCACCTCGCGCTCCGTTGGATCCAGCACCGTCAACGACAGCGTCGCGCGCTTCAGCACCTTCGAGCGCACCGCGAGCTGCACATCCGCCACGCTCGGCCCGCCCGCGAGAACATACAGCGTAAGTAACGATCGAGCCCCCTCGTGGTAGGTGGTCCCCAGGAGCTCACTCCCGTCGTCGAACCTCGCATGGACCGGGGTCAGCGCCTTGCCGATCTCCTCCAGCAGCTCCCGCGCCCGCGCCTCGTCCCCCGCGGCCACAGCGATGTTGTGCGCGATCCGCTTCTCTTCCAGCGTGATCGGCGCCCCGGCAGGCACCACGGCGGGTTGCCCGAAATGCGTTCGCAGCTCCCAGGTCAGATAAGGATCGGCCACCACCTCGCGGTGCGGCTCGGTCCCTGAAACGAAGTACCACTCCCACCACGAGGGCTCGCTCTCGACGAAAGAATACGCGTCGATCGGCGCCGCCGCCTCGCCGGGAACGACCTTCCAGAACGGGCCAACCGCGGTGACGTGAGAGCCAGTCGCCAGATCGCCTTGCAACGAATCGAGGAGGAATCGCGTATCCGCGAGGTACGCGCCGGTGCCCCTGGTCGCCTTCCCGAGCGTCGGCAACGGCCGCAGCTGCGCCACCGGACGGCCGTTGAGCGCCCAGACCTGCGACCACGTGGTCTTCATCCCCTCGTGCATCTCCACCGTCGATCCGCGCGGGAGCTTGGGCTCGATGAAGCGCAGAAAGGCAGTCTTGGCGCCGTCGGAGTGGATGAGCAACCCCTTCTCGTTGAAGCGCCCGCCCGTCTCGTGGGCATAGCGGAGCGCGGGGAGTCCGTCGCGCGCGATGGCGGCGAGGGGAAGCGCCGCGACTCCAAGGCTCAACAGCGCGGCGCGCGCCGAGTACACGGCGGGTGCGCGGCGAGGGAGCGCGGCGACGCTCTTCAGGAACCAGGCCACCGCGGGGATCAACGTGGCGACGAGGGCGCCCATCCCGAGCGCGAAATAGGCTCCAAAGTAGTGCGGCCAGAAGATGTGGATATCGGCGCCCTGCTTGAAGATCAGGTACTGTGCCGTGGCCATCACCAGGTACACGAGGGGCAGCACCTCGTGCTCGCGGCGGAGCGCGACGAGGCGCGCGAGCGAGACGACGGCGGCGAGCTTGCCGAGGCCGATGGCGATCGGCGTGAACGAGAGCTCGATCCAGTAGCGCCGCGAGAGGAGCACGTCCTGGAGCGAGGCCGCGTTGCCCGAGGATCGCTGTCCGTAGCTGCCAAAGAGATCGTCGAGCTTTCCCGCCTTCTGGAAGACCGCGAGGTAGATCACGAACGTCAGCACGGCCGCGCTCGACGTCAGCGCCCACCACTGCGCATAGCGACGCTCGCTCCGCACCTTGCCAAAGAGCGTGGGCAGCAGATAGGCCCGCACCACGCCGAAGCCCAGCAGCGCGCCGACCAGCAAGAACGCCGCCCAGTCGCTGTTGCAGGCCAGGAGCAGGCCAATCACGGCGACGGCGAGGTGCCTCCGGGAGCCGGTCTGCGTCATCCGCACGAAGCCCCAGACTCCGAGCAGCGTCCAGGTGATCACCGGGACCTCGAGCCCGTTGAAGCCCGCGAACGAAAGGGTGATCGGGAGCACGACAAACGAGGCCGCGGCCGCAGCACCCGCGGCGGGACGCCAGATGGCCCGGCCAATCGCGTGGAGGAGAGGCGGTGTGGCCGCGCTCAAGAGCACCGGCGCGAGGCGACAGAGGTAATCGTGGCGGCCGAGGACGCGCATCAAGGCGGTCGTCGTCCAGAAGATGCCCCAGGGATGATGGCAGTAGTAGAGTCCCGGGCTCGGTGGCGTGGCGGTGTACTCCCAGACCGGTCCGGGGATGTGCCACCGCAGCATGTTCTCGGCGATGATCCCCATGCCCGCCGCCGACGCGTAGTGACCGGCGAGGAGCGGGCCGAACATCTCCCACGCGGCAGCGAGCGTGAGCCACACCGTCGCGACGACCACGATCGCCCGGGCGACGCGCGCCTCGAGCGGATCGGCGAGCGGGAGACCGTCGAGGCCGGAGGGCGGGGAGAGAGGTCGGCGGAGCATCGCGCCGCGCGACGCTAGTACAGTCGGGCCCGCGCGGGAGAGTGGCGAGCGACGTTCCTGCTGCGCGCCCGCCGTCTGCGGGGCTATAGGCCCCCACCGTGATTGACCTCCTCCAGAGCTTGCTCGCGCTTCCCCCGGCCCGGCGCGCCGCGCGGCTGGCCTCCGACTGGGTCGACCTCCAGCTCACCCACGTCGTCGACTCGCTCGCGCGCGTCGCGCCCCGCGCGCACGGGCGGCTCCTCGATGTGGGGTGCGGCGACAAGCCCTACGAGCACCTGTTTCGCGCGCACGTGAGCGAGTACGTCGGCGTCGAGCACGAGGCCACCTTCAGCGCGACCTCGGCCACGTCGCGCGGCAAGGCCGACGTGCTCTACGACGGCCTGCGGCTCCCGTTCGACGATCAGAGCTTCGACACCGTGCTCAGCGTGCAGGTCCTCGAGCACACGCCGGATCCGCAAGCGTTGCTCGTCGACATGGCGCGCGTGCTCCGCGCCGATGGATTGATGATCCTGAGCGCCCCGTTCTCGTTCCGCCTCCACGAGGAGCCGCACGATTATTTCCGCTTCAGCCCGCACGGGATGCGGGTGCTCTGCGAGCGCGCGGGCCTCGAAATCGAGGAGATTCATCCCCACGGCAACCTGTGGAGCCTGCTCGGCCACAAGGTCAACACCTTCCTCGCGCTCGGCGTCGCGCAGATCGGCGGCGTCGCGCAGTCGATGGGCAAGCTCGGCCACGAGGCGCCCACGCACCGCGGCGCGCGGCTCTGGACGCTCCCGCTCGTGGTCCCGACGATGCTCGCGGCGGCGACCGGCGCGCGCGTCCTCGATCGCGCGCTGCCCGACGCGACCGAGACCCTCGGCTTCACCTTCACCGCGCGTCGCCGCGAGCAAAACGTGGGGTAAATCCGCGGCAAAGTGGTGCTAAGTTGCCGCCACTTTGCGCCGTGCTCTTCACCGGATCGCGCGATCGCCGCTCGAATTCACGCTCGCTTTCGCCGCGCTCGTCGCCGCGGTGTACGCCATCGCCGCGCCCTTCGCGGCCGCGCGCTACCCGGCGATGACCGATCTGCCGTTCCACGCGGCGCAGACCAGCACGCTCCGCCACTGGCTCGATCCGTCGTTCCACCAGCAGGACCAGTTCGAGATCCACCCGCTCGCGGTCCCGTACCTCTCGATGTACGCCGTCGGCGCCGCGCTGATGACGATCTTCCCGATGATCATCGCGGTGAAGATCGCAGCAGCGCTGATGATCGCGCTCCTGCCGGCCGGCCTCGCCGTGATGTTTCACGGCATGAAGAAGAGCCCGCTGCTCGGCCTGCTCGGCCTCGGCCCCGCGTGGTCGAGCCTCACCCACTGGGGCTTCCTCAACTTCATGGGCGCCATCGGCCTCTTCGCCATGGCCGTGGGCTTCACCTTCCTCGTGGTCGACAAACCCACGCGCGGGCGGCAAATCGCGCTCGCCGCGACGCTGATCACGCTCTTCTTCACGCACATCTTCCGCTACCCGTTCGCCCTCTGCGCGGTCGTCGGCACGGCGATCGTGATGTACCCGGTGACCCGGCGGCTCCGGCCGATCGCGCTACCGCTGCTCCCGGCGATCGCGCTCTTCGTGGTCTGGCTCCGCGTCCGCCCGCCGGTGCTCGAAGGGAGCATGGGCCCGCTCTCCGTGCACAAGGAGCGCCTCGCCGACTTCCCCGCATACCTCGGTGGCGCGTTCACCGATCCCGCCGAAAAGCTCGCATTTGAAAGCCTTTTTCGCACGCTCGTCGTCGTCGCGCTGGTCTGCCTCGCCGCGCGCGCGTGGGCGTACCTCGAGGGCGGCGAGATCGAGCGCGAGCGCGGCGATCTCACCTGGGACGCGCTCGCGCTGGTGATCCCGCTCGGGTGCGCCGCGGTGTTCCTCGCGCTCTACCTCGTGCTGCCGATGGAGATTGGCCTCTGGTGGTACGTCTTCCCGCGCGAGGCCACGGCCGCGGCGTTCCTGCTCCTCGGCGCCTTCCCGGATCTCCCGAAGCCGCTGTGGATGCGCGCGCCGCTCGTCGCCGCCCTCGCCGCCGGCGGCCTCCGCGTCAGCGCCGTGGTGACGAAGAACTACGCCGTCTTCGATCAGGCCACCGCCGACTTTGCCGCCATCACGAAGGAGATCCCGCGCTCGCCCAAGCTGCTCTATCTGGTCTTCGAGCACGGCGGATCGACGCGAACCACGACGCCGTTCATCCATCTCCCGGCCTACGTGCAGGCCGAGAAGGGCGGGTGGCTGAGCTTCCACTTCGCGACCTGGGGCGCGACCCCGATCCAGTATCGGACGCGGGGCGAGCCCGGCGCGGTGATCCCGCCGGCGACGCCGCTCCGCTGGGAATGGACCCCTCAGATCTTCAATGTCACCCGGAGCGGGGCCTTCTTCGACTGGTTCCTGGTGCGGCGCGGATCCTCGCCCGACGCGCTTTTCCAGGCGGATCCGAGCATCGAGCGGGTCGATCACGTGGGCACGTGGTGGCTTTACCGGCGCCGCGCGCGGCCGTGATCGCCGGCCAGGGCCCCCGCGTTGTGGCGAACGGGGTAGGATGCTAGGAGTGCGGCGCGCCGAGCAGCAGCGCGGCTTTGGCGGGTCAAAGGAGCCGGAGAACGAAGATGTCCGCACCGGTGAAAATCGGCGAGACCCTCGCGGGGAAGTACACCGTGGAGCGGGTGCTCGGCGTCGGCGGGATGGGCGTGGTCGTCTCGGCCAAGCACATTCACCTCGGCGAGCGGGTGGCGATCAAGTTCCTGCTGCCGCACGCGCTGGCGCGGCCCGACGTGGTCAAGCGCTTCCTGCAAGAGGGCCAGGCCGCCGCGAAGATGAAGAGCGAGCACATCGCTCGCGTGCGCGACGTCGGCACGCTCGACAACGGCGCGCCGTACCTGGTGATGGAGTACCTCGAGGGCGAGGACCTCGGCGTCGTGCTCCGCGCCAGAGGCACCTTCCCGATCGACGTCGCCGTCGGCTACATCCTCCAGTCGTGCGAGGCCCTCGCCGACGCCCACTCCGCGGGCGTGATCCACCGCGATTTGAAGCCCGGGAACCTCTTCCTCACCCGCAAGAACGACGGCACGCCGGTGATCAAGATCATCGACTTCGGCATCTCCAAGGTCGGCGTGACCGGCGATGGATTGCCCCCGATCGGCACCGGCGAAATGACCGAGACGGCGATGATGATGGGCTCGCCGCTCTACATGGCCCCCGAGCAGATGGCCTCGGCGCGCGACGTCGACGGCCGCAGCGACATCTGGTCGCTCGGGATCATCCTCCACACGCTCCTCACCGGGCAGCCGCCGTTCAAGGCCGCCTCGGTGATGCAGGTCTACGAGCTGATCATCGCCGGCGCGCCGCCGCTCCGCAAAGACCTCCCCGGCGCGCCCGAAGGCCTCGAGAAGATCCTGCTCAGATGCCTGCAAAAGCAGCGCAAAGACCGCTTCGACAACGTGGCCGATCTCGCGGCGGCGCTGATGGAGTTCGGGCCCGCCGGGGCGCGGGACTCGGCCGAGCGCACCGCGCGGATCCTCCTGGTCAACACCGGCAAGGGGAGCGATCGGCCGTCGGCGCAGCGGCCCTCGGCCGAGCTCGTCGCCGCCGCGTCCGTGCCGCCGCCGCCCGACGACAGCGGGAAGCCCGCGGCGCAGCTCGCCGATCGACAGCCCTCGGGGCCGAGCCTGAGCGGCTCGCTGCTGGCCGATCCCAACGCCAGCCAGGGCCCGTGGGATCGGGGCGCGAGCGAGCCCGTGCGCCGCGGCCCACCGCGCGCAGCGCTGGCGATCGGCGGCGCCTCCGTGCTCGCGCTCGCGGCCGGCGTATTTGCGCTGTTGCACGGCGATCACCACCCGGCCACACCGCCGCCCGCGGGCGCGGACTCCGCGCTCGCCTCCGCGCCGATCGCGGCCTCGGCGCCCGCCCGCGATCCGCTCGCGCCCACCGTCGTCCCCGCCGCCGACTCCAGCGCCGCCGTCGCGCCGAGCGCCGCGGTCGTCGTCGTCGCGCCGCCGCCCAGCGCCGCAGCGGTCGTCGCGCCGATTCCGACGCACGGTCGCCCCGTGGTTTCCCGTCCGCCGAAGCACGTGGCCGATCCGTTTGGCGGGTCGCAGAAATAGGCCTTGGGGCGCTCGGGGTTCTTCGATAGAAACCCTCTCATGCGTCGGCTCCTCGCACCGCTCACGATCGCGCTCGGCCTCGCGGTCTTCAGCGCACAAGGTCGCGCCCTCGCGCAGCCCAGCCCCGACGCGCGCGCCGCGGCGGCCGCCCTCTTCGAAGAGGGCCGAAAGCTGCAGGGCGAAAGCAAATTCGCCGAAGCCTGCCCCAAGCTCGAAGAGAGCCAGAAGATGGACCCCGGCATGGGGACGCTCTTCTACCTCTCCGATTGCTACGAAAAGACCGGCCGCACCATGAGCGCGTGGGTCGGCTTCCGCGAGGTCGCGGCGCAGGCCCTCCTCGGCGGCCAGGCCGATCGCGAGAAGTTCGCCCGCGGCCGCGTCGCGACACTGGAGCCGCAGCTCATGCGCCTGAAGATCCTGGTGCGCCCCGAGGCCGGGCCGATCTCGGTCACCCGCGACGGCGCCGTGATGAGCCCCGGCGTGTTCGGCACCCCGGTCGCGCTCGATCCCGGAGCTCACCTGATCAGCGCCACGGCGCCCGGCAAAGAGAGCTGGGAGTTCAAGATCATCCTCAAGGATCCCGGCCAGACCGTGACTGTCGAGGTGCCGACTCTCCTCGACAAGAAGCCGGGGGTCGCCGTCGTCGCTCCGCCCGGCGGCGACAAGACCCCTCCCGGCCCGCAAAGCCCCGTGGTCTCGGGCAATCCACCCGCGGTCCTCGGGCCGGATCCGGAGCCGAAGCGCACCTGGCAACGGCCTCTCGGCATCACCCTCACCGGCGTGGGCGCCGTGGGCCTCGGCCTCGGTACCGCGCTGGGATTCATGGCCAAATCCACGTTCAACGACTCGACCCCCAGCTGCGATGCCACCGGGCATTGCAACCCCGCCGGGATCGCGCAGCGCGCGTCCGCGGTGAGCAAGGGCAACGTGGCGACAGGCGTCTTCGTCGCCGGAGCCGTGGTGGCCGCGGGCGGCGTGGTCCTGTGGATCACCGCTCCTTCGCGCCACCCGGCCGCGACGGCGGCGGCGCCCGTGGGCCTCTCCATCGGCCCGGGCAGCGCCACGCTGCTGGGCTCGTTCTAAATCAGCGAGCACGATCCTCGAACAGTAGCCGCGACCGCCAGGGAGCGGGCT
>JBDTXR010000131.1:0-20348 GCA_040006075.1 Byssovorax sp.
TCACCCTCACCGCGGCCGGCGGCTTCCGCAACGAGGGCGACGACGGCTTCCTGCTCCGCGAGGTGGATCTGGCCCCCGGCGCGACGCAAACGCTCGAATTTGGCTACGAATTGCGCGCCTCGGCGAAGGTCGTGCTCCCGATGTAAGCGATCGGGTGGCGCGCGATCGGCGCGGGACGCGCGCGGCCGGATGGCGTAGAGATCCCGTCATGCGAAGTCCCCGCTGGTTGCCTGGCCTGCTGGCCCTCCTCGCGGCCGCGGGCTGCAACGCCGCGGAGCCCATCGCCCCCACGGCCGCCGCCTCGTCGCTGAAGCTCAGCGTGGCGGGCGATCCGCAGTACCTCACCGGCAAGGTCACGGTGCTCCTCGACGCGCCGGCCGGATCGCTGAGCCACGTCGAGCTCGATCTCCGCGGCAAATCGGTCGGCGTCGCCGACGCCGCGCCCTTCAAGTTCGACCTTGATTCCACGGCATTTCCCGACGGCGCGGCCGAGCTCACGGCCAAGGTGGTGCTCGCGGGATCGGGCGCGACCGAGGCCACGTCGCTCGAGGTCGAGCTGGCCAACACCGCGCCGAAGCTCACGGTGACCTCGCCGGTCGACGGCTCGACGGTGATTGGATCGCCGTCGCGCGGCTTCACGATCAAGCCGATCGTCACCGCCGCCGACGGGAACGCCATCGCCAGGGTCTGGGCCGACACCAGCAACGGCGCGCTCGATCTGGGCAAGGGCGACGGCTCGGTCCCGCTCACGCTGGAGGGCATCGGCACCGATTTCCCGCACGCCGCGGTGAAGGTGAAGATCCACGCGCGCGACACCAGCGGCGCCGAGACGTCGGTGACGATCAAGCTCACGCCGTCGAACGTGAACACCCGCTTCGAGCAAGACACGGCCGGCGCGGTGGCCCCCGTGCGATCGCTCGACGTGCTCGACGACGGGCGGCCGCTGATCGGCTTCGCGGGATCGTATTACCTGCTGCCCACACCCTCGCTCACCGCGAAGCCCAGCGTGGTGTTCGATCGGGTCGACGCGCTGGTGCGCAGCGGACAGAGCCTGTTCTTCACGACCCACGACGAGGCGTCGACCAAGGAGAGCCTGATGCTCTCGGACCTGACGGGAAAGGCCACCTCGCTCTTCGCTATCTCGTCGTCGACGCAGGCCATGGCCTTCGATCCCTTCCTGCGCACGACAGGCCACGTCGTGACGGCGTGGGTGGATACGGTCGCGTTCACCAGCCACGTCCTCAGCTACGGCCCCGACGGGAAGCTCGATTTCGATACCGTCTATCCCGGCGCGCCGATCATCGATCAAATCGCCGAGACGCCCGATGGTCGCCTGATCACCACGGCCTCGCCCGACGCCGCGCCGCCCTACGTGCAGCCGTTCGACGCCACGAGCGGCCTGGCGCTGCCGGCCTGGGCGCCGCCCGGCGGGCAGCTCGTCCTCGTCGACGGGAAGGGCGTGGTCCTGCTCTATTACACGACGAAGACCTATGGAACGCCGGCGATTCACCTGGCCTCGTTCGACGCTCTGGGCACGCCGCAATGGGACGAGCTGGTCGACGAGACCTATCCGCAGCTCGTGCGGCGTTTGCCCGGCGGCGACGTGCTGGTCTACCTGTTCGGCGCCGGCGTGGGCCAGCCGTCGAGCCTGACCGTGATCGGGAAATCGGGGCAAACGGCCCTGTGGACTGGCAGTCTCGATACGGCCGATTACCTGCTCGGCGAGGCGCCGGGATCCACCGATCTGCTGGTGAGCCGGTTCAACTCCACGACCTCGACGCTGAGCGCGATGCGCCTCGGCGCGGGCGGCGCCGTCACCTGGTCGAGCACGCTGCCGGGCGACTCGAACGCCACGCTGCAGATGCTGTCCGATGGATCGGTGCTGGTGTCGGCGCCCGACGCGACGGCCCAGACGGTGACCAACGCGCTCTTGAGCCCCGAGGGCAAGACCGCCTGGTCGGCGACGTTCCCGGGCGAGAAGGTCCTTGGCGCGATCGAGGTCGATGATCTCTTGATCCTGGCCGCCAGCAGCGGCGACATGACGCCTTTCCGCTTCGAGGCCATGAATCGAGCGACCGGAGCGCTGAGCTGGCGTTACCTGGAGGGCCCTTCTCGCGAGGTGTTCGGCCGCTGGGTGATGGCGCGCTCGAAGCCGTGGGACTCGGTGTTTGGCTCGCTGGTGAAGGCCAAGGCCGGCACCAACGGGATGACGTACACGACTGTCACCCTCGGCTTCGTCCCCTGAATCCTACTGCCAGCCGCCGTGGCTCGGCTGCTGTTGCTCGTCGGGCATCGGGGTGGCGGCCACGACGGTGACGTTGTGCTCGCAGCGCTTGTCGACAGCGGCCTTCACGAGGGCGGCGCACGCCGCAGAAGGGTCCTCGTTGCGGCGGAGGACGTCGAGGATGTCGCCGTCGCCGAGGACGGTGGTGAGGCCGCGCGTGCAGAGGAGCAGCGTGTCGCCGGGCCGGATATCCACCGTGTAGTAGCTGGGCTCGATCGGCACCGGGACACCGAGGGCGCGGACCATGGTGTTGGCCGGGCCGGTGGGAGGAGCGTTGACGGAATAGCGTGAGTTGTCCTCGATCCGATCGCCGCGCGAGACCTGCACGAGCCGGTTGCCGCGGCGCAGGTAGGCGTGGGTCTCGCCGGCCTGGGCGATCTCCACGCGCTCGCGCTGGACGACGGCGACGGTGGCGGAAGCGGCGGTGTCGACGAAGCGGCGATCGCGCGCGGCGGCCTGGATGGTGTTGTGCGCGGCCCAGAAGATCTCGCCCAGGCGCCTGCGCATTTCCCCGTCGCCGCGGGGCGCGCCCTGCTGCGTGAGCCCGTCGAAGATGGTGCCCGAGGCGACGTTGGCGATGCGAAAGCCGGCGGAAGCAGCGGTCCCCGACTCGCCCGGGTTGCGCGACCAGTCGAGGAAATGGCCGCTGAAGATCGCCAGGCCGACGCCCGCGAGGCCGACCACCGGCTCGGCTGCGGTGATCGGATCACGCGCGACGCAGCGGTCGAAGTCGGTGACGACGTAGGCGTCGAGGTTGCCTTTGAGCTTGCGCCCCGCGGCGGTGCGCGCGGCGATGTAGAGGCGAGTCGGGGAGGGGGCGCTGCGGTACATCGTTGGGTCTCGCCGCCGAGGATATCGGATCGCGCGCGGCCGGTCACCGGCGCGCGCGATCCAGGCGTGGAAACCAGGCGATAGGCTCCTAGGCGCGATGCGCGGCGCTCGCGTCGAGCGCGGCCTGGATCGCGGTGAGCCGCTCGAGGATGGCCTTCTGCACCTCGAGCGACTCGGGGCTCACCGTCACGGTGGGCGCCGGGGCTTCGTTGGCCGGCGGATCGAGCGCCGCGGCCGAGAGCGCCGGCCCGAACGTCATCACGAACGCCGCGAGCGCCTTGCCGGCGTCGGTGCGCGCGAAGACGTCGTCGTAGCCGACCGAGAGGCTGGTGGTGATGAACGCGAGCGCGTCCCAGTACGACTCGACCCTGGGGTTGCGCCCCTTCTCGGCGAGGTAGAACAGGTACGATCCGCCCAGCACCACCGCGGCGATCGAGTCGAGCGGATCGCGCCGCAAGACCTCGCGAAAGCCTTGTTTCAGCGTGCCGTAGGAGAGGTCGCCGCCGGCCTGCGAGGTGAGCAGGCCGCGGGCGATCTGGCCCAGGGCCGAGAGAGCGGCCGTATCGGGATCAGGGCTCGTGCTCATGGCCTCACTCCGCGCCGGGGGCTCCCTCGACCTTGACGTGGATCCCCGAGCCCGACGGGGTCCGCGTCAGATCCGCGAGCTTGGCCGAGAGCGTCGGATCGGCGTCGATCGCGCGCTTCACCTCGTCGGGCAAGGTGCCCAGGAGCGCCCGCGCCTTGTCGGCGAGCTTGCCGGTGTCGACCTGCGAGAACTGCATCATTTCCCGGAGCAACGGGTACGCGGCGCCGGCCTCGAGGATCGTCTTCAGCACCGGCGAGGCCACCCCGAACGGCGACGCGCCCGCTCCATTCGCATCTCCCGTCGAGCCGCCGAGGCCCTGGAGCTGGAGCACCTTGATCTCGCTGATCGACTTGGCCGGCGTCATCAGCTCGCGGGTCACGTCGGGCAGCACCTCGAGCGCCTTGAGCGCGATGTCGCGGAACAGGAACTTGGTCGAGACCTGGTTCTCGGCTTCGATCAGCTTGCGACGCGCCTCGGCCTCGGCCTCGCCTCGCCGGAGTGTAGCCTCGGCGAGGGCGATCATCGCCTGCGCCTCCTGCGTCGCCGCGGTGGCCTTGGCCTGGGCGGAGATCCGGATCCGATCGGCGTCGGCCTCGGCCTCGGTGCGCACCACCTTCGCGGCGGAGTCCGCCTGGAACTGCTGCGCCTGCGCCGCGCCCTGCGCTCGCGCGACCTCGCCGTCGGCCTGCGCGCGCTTCGCCGAGGCCTCGCCTTCGGCCTGCGCCTTCACCGCGGCGGCCCGCGTCTCGGCCTCGAGCTTGAGCTTGAACGCGTCGCGCTCGGCGGCGATCTTCGACTGCTGCGCGCTCTCCTCGGCCTTGATGATCGCGATGGCCTTCTCGCGGTTGGCCTTCGCGGTCTCCTCGACCGTGACGATGGCCTGCGTCGCCTGCTCCATCGAGGCCTGCGCGGTGGCCTTCAAGGCGCCGGCGCGGGCGGCCTGCTCCTCGCTCTGCGTCACGGCGATCTGCTTGGAAATACGGCCCGTCTCGATCGCCTGCTGCTTCACGATCTCCGCGGTCTCGATCACCTGCTGCTTCTCGATCGTCGCGGCCTCCAGCGCCTTCTGGCGATCGATCTCGGCGGCCTGGACCGTCTTCTCCTTCTCGATCATCGCGGCCTCGATGCTCCGCTGCTTGGCGATCATCGCCGTCTCCTGCGCCCTCTCGGCGGCGATCAGCGCCTCGCGCTCGACCAGCAAGCGCGACTGCTGCGCGACGGCGATGGCCTGCTCGGTGGTGATCCGCGCCGTCTCCTGGGCCTTGTTTTGAAGGTAAACGGCCTGCGCTTGCTCGGCCTGCTGCGTGGCGGAGTACTCGGCGACGCGCCGCGACTGATCGGCCTCGGCCTGCGCTTGATCCTGCTCGGCGGCGAGCCCGCGCTTCCGGGCTTCGACGTTCTGGAGCTTGATCGCCAGCTCTTTCTCGCGCTGGATCGCGTTGGTCTTCTCGGCGTTGGACTGCACGCTCTCGGTGATGGCGCGGAGGCCCTCGGCGTCGAACACGTCCTGCGAGTCGAGATCCTTCACCGGCACCATCGCCAGCGCGGTGATCGACACGTTCTCGAGCGTGAGGCCGTTCTTCTTCAGCTCCTCGGAGAGCGCCGTCTGGATGTGCTCGGCGAACTGCTTGCGCTGCCCGTGGAGATCCATGAACGTCTGGTTCGCCGCGACGGAGCGGAGCGCGTCGGTCAGCTTGCCCTCGATCAGCTCGCCGATCGCGTGCTCGTCGAGGTTGCGCTCGCCGAACGATCGCGCGGCGGCCATCACGTCTTCCTGGATCGGCTCGACCTTGATGAAGAGCTCGGTGGTCACGTTCGCGCGGATCTTGTCGCGCGTGACCAGGGCGTTGCGGCCCGATCGCTCGACCGAGAGCTTGATCGATCGGAGCGAGACACGAAGCAGCTGGTGGAGGATCGGGTAGACGACGACGCCGCCGCCGATCACCACCTTGTTGCCGCCCGAGCCGGTGCGGACCAGCGCTTCATCCGCGCCGCAACGTCGATAGAAGCGCGCGAACGTCACCGCGATCGCCGACAGCAAGACGATGACGACGACGACCGCCAGCAAGATGACTTGGACTTCCGGTTTCTCGAGTAGCGACATGGCGTTCTCCTGCGGTTTCGGCCGCGATCGGGCGTGAATTTCCCGGTCCGGCATGAGGTGCGGCGCTCGCCGACGGGCGCTCTCCCCCTCCCCGACGCGGAGAGGATGAGACGCGCTCTCGCGCAGCGATGGCAAGCGCAATTGAGAGCGCAGCCGCGGACGCTGCGCGCGGGTCGCGGGCGGCCGCGCTACGACGCGGCTCTACGGCTTCCAGAAGGCGGGGCGCCCTCGTCGAGCGGCGCGACGAAGAGGTGGTCTCCGTCCTTCTCGTGCTCGACGATCACCACCTCGCGCCCCTCGGCGATCGTCGGCTCGCCGTCGCGGGTGCGGCAGATGATCCGGAGCACGTGCCCCGTCTTGTCCATGAGCCGGACCTCGCCGAACTCGCTCGAGATCTTCGACGAGATCACCACGCCGGTGTGGCCGACGAGCTCCTTGCGCGTGGTGGCCTCGTGCCGCGGATCCGAGGCCACGCGCGCCAGCACCCGCCCGAGCCGACGCGTGACGAAGTAGCCAAAAACAAGGCCGATCGGCACCGTCCAGACCAGCGTGATGGGCGGCAGCGAGCGGGCGTAGCTGAGGTAGATCGTGTTGCCGATGATCCCGGCGAGGCCGAAGGCGACGGCGTAGGTCTGCCAGATGATCGACAGCGGCACCTTGCCCACGCCGAGGCCGACGAGGAGGCCCTGGCCCGCGGTCTGCTCGTTGTCCTGATCGGCGTCGTGATCGTGATCGTGATCGGCGTCGGTGTCGTGATCGGCGTGCGCGTCGACGTCGTGATCGTGAGCGGCGTCGACGTCGTGATCGGCGTCGCCGTCGTGGTCGCCGCCGGCGAGCAGGCCGAGCAGGCCGCTCATCTGGATCAGCGCGAAGAGCACGGCGATGGCGAGCACCGCGGTGAAGGGGACGTTGGCCCACGCCAGCAGCGACATCAGGAAGGAAACCAAGGCCACCTCCCGAAAACGAGAGCGGCGGGCGCGAGGGCCGCGACCGCCGGTGCGTGGGAGCGCGTTGACGACGCGCGCCGCGAAGACGGGGCTACAGTGGGTCTCCCCCGAGGTGCGGTCAAGTGCCGATCGTGCGGGAAACCAAGGTGTTTTCGCGCGTCAAGGCGAGACCGTGCTGCTTGCATGAGGCGGG
This sequence comes from Byssovorax sp., assembly GCA_040006075.1. Lineage (GTDB taxonomy): Bacteria > Myxococcota_A > Polyangia > Polyangiales > Polyangiaceae > JANYGI01. The sequence goes on from JBDTXR010000131.1 coordinate 6,946, forward strand.
CCGAGGACGATCACCGCCGGGCGCTCGTGCTCCCACAGATCGGGGAAGCGCTCGAGCACCTCGGGGCGAGCGAGCGCGACGAGCAGGAACCTCCGCTCGGTGAGCGCGGCCGCCGTCTTGCCCAGCAGATCCAGGCTCGCGCGATCGGCCGCGTGGAGGTCTTCGAGCACCACAACCACCGGCCGCGCGTCGCACTCGACCGACAGCAGATCTTCGAGCGCCCGCGCCGGCGTGCCGCTGCGGGGCGCGTCGTCGCGCGCGAGATCGTCGCTCGAGGCCGCGGGGATCGCCGCGAGGATCGCCAGGTGATCGGCCACCCGCCCGGCGTGCCGCGGCGCCACGTGACGCCGGACGCGGCCGCGGAGCTTCTGCCGCTGGATCGTCGGCGGCTCGCCTTCGCGGATGCCCGTCATCGCGCGGAGCAGATCGGCCACGAGCGCGAACGGCGCGCTCGATCGCGACGGATCGCCGCGCGCGATCCAGAGCGAGACCGGCTCGCCCCGGCGCTCGATCCGATCGACCAGCTCGCGCACCAGGCGTGATTTGCCGGCTCCCTGCGCGCCGACGATCAGCGCGACGCGCCCGAGCTCCTCGTCGGCCGCGCCGCGAAACAGCGCCTCGAGCGCGCCGATCTCGCTCTCGAGGCCGATCAGCACGCCGGGCTCCACGCCGAGCGGACGCGACGCCGGCGGCGCGTCGCCCTCGCCTTCGAGCAGCAGCCCGCGCGCGTCGCCGCCGATCACGAACGGCGCGTCGAGCAGCCCCGCGAGGTCCTCGTCGATGACGATCGCCGCTGCGCCCGACGTCTGCGCGAGCATCCGCGCGGCGCGCTCGACCATCTCGCCGAGCGGTACCTCGGCGACGCGAACGCCGGCGCCCGTCACCGCCGCGACCGACGCGCCGGGGAGCACCGATCGCATCGCCAGCGCCGTCCGCGCGGCCTTCACGGCATGATCGGCGCTGATGCCGCGCCCCGACAGCAGCGCCAGCGCCGCGCCGTCGACGAGCAACGACACGCGCGCGCCGAGCGGCGCCACCGCGGCCTCGACGCGCGCGCCGAGCTCGCCCGCGGTCCCCGTGAACGCGCCTCCCGGCGCCGCGAGCACCACGTAGATCCGGGCCCGATCGCGCCCCGCCACCGTGTCCGGCGCCGTCGGCTCCGACATCCCGTAGCCGTTGTCCGAGGTGTCGAGCACCGCGAGCTCGAACGCGAGATCGGCCCCGTCGCGCGGGCGATCGAGCGGGCTCTTCGAGAGCAGCCGCGCCACCAGCGAATCGAGCGCGTCGGGGATGTCGTTGCGGATCATCGAGACCCGCGGCGTGTCCTCGAGCAGCACGCGCGCGAGCACCGCCGTCGAGCTGGTCCCGGCGAAGGCGCCCTTGCCGGTGAGGCAGGCGAAGAGCAGCGCCCCGATCGCGAACATGTCGGCGCTCGGCCCCGCTGCGTCGCCGCGGGCCTGCTCGGGAGAGAAGTAGCTCGGCTCGCCGACGCCGCGATCGTCGGCGGGCAGCAGCCGCGCGCGCCCGACGGCGCCGTCCGGCAAGATCACGCGACGCGGGCCGATCCGCCCGTGCGCCACGCCTCGCGCGTGGATCCCCGCGACCTCGCCCGCGAGCCGCCTGGCGAGCGCCAGCGTCTCGTCGACCGAGAGCGGCCCTCGCGCGAGCCGCGCGTCGAGATCCTCGCCGACCGCCGGGTCGGATCCCACCTCGTCCACCGCTGTTTCCCCGGACGACACGTGCACCAGTATCTCCCCGGACACTGTATCGGATCTACCTCGCCTCCGGTTCGACGCTCTGCTGCAACGCGCCGTTCACGCTCCCGCGAAGCGGTTACGCCGCAAAGCGTCGCGATCCGCGTGACCGGCTACGCACTGTTTGTTCCGAAAACACAGAACACGCGGAAAACTCATCGCCGTGATCGGCGGCACGCCGCGTGCTGAGGGGCCGTGCACATCAATCCTCGAACACCCTCGGAGGGTATGTGCGTCGATCCTCGAAACGGGCGCTCGCGCCCGCGGTCTGCCTTGTTGTCGGCCTCGGAGGCGCGCGGGCCGCGCGCGCCGACGACCGCCCCACCCTGCGATGGAGTGACCCGATCCACTGCATGAAGACGCCCAAGGGCGACATCGTGCGGGTTCAATGCGACGGTCCTCCAGAGCACCTCCACTGCCTCGTCGCGCCCAACGAAATGGAGGGCGGCGGCGAGCTCCGTCACGTGCAGGAGTGTCTGACCATCGATGACGTCCCGGTCTATCAAGCGCTGATGACCTCGGGCGCGAAGATCGAGCCGGCCCTCGCCGAGACGCCTCCGGGCTATGCCCGCTCCGAGCGCGGCCGGGCGTTCCAGGTCAAGTTCGATCTCCTGAACCGCGTTTACGTGGGCGCGAGCTGGATCCCCAGCTTCGAGAAGACCAACATCGTCGCTCCTTCGGCGGCGGCGAAAGCCCCTTTTGGCCTCGGGCGCGGCGTGGCCGAGACCGGGCTTCACATCAGCTACCTCTCCACGCAAGGGCGCGCGCGCCACGATCTCCGGATCCTCGAGGGGACTGTCACCTTCAAGGATCTGGAGATCAACGGCCTCCTCTTCGCCTACGACTACCAGCATCTGCACCGGCGGCCCGCCTGGTGGCTCACCACCTTCATCGGCCCCGCGAAGGTTCATCCCATCTCGCCGCCGCTCGGCTGGGGGTTCCGCGTGCTCGCCATCAACGATCGTCCGCCGGCCTTCCGCGACACGCTCGACATCGAGTACGCCGAGGCTCACGCGGCCTGGGATCCCTGGCAATCGAGCGATCTCTACAGCCATGTCCGCGTCGAGACCGGGGCCGACGTGGGCGAGTTCTGGGAAGACCGCTCCAAGGTCACCAAGGGCCTGAAGACGGGCGTCGGCTACGTCGGGTTCTCGGGGGCGATCCGCTCGCGCTTCAGCCTCGGCGAGGGCGGTCTCCACTCCATCCAGATGGATCTGCTCTACCGGCGCCCAACGCTCCTCGCCGGCGAGAGCATCGGCACGTCCATCAACCGGATCAACGCCACCTTCGCCTACGAGGGGGTGCTCATCGCCATCAACGATCAACCGCTCTCGGTCCGGCTCGCGGCGACGGGCGGCTCGCGCGACGATCCGGCGGCCGGCGCGCGCAGCTTCGAGCTCGGGTTCAGCGCCGGCCTCCGCTTCTCGTTCTGGGCGCCTCCGCGGGTGTTCCAGCCGATGCAAGAGCTCGAGGACCCGTGAGCAAACGCGGCTCCTTGCCCGGTCTTCGCGCCCTCTCGGCGGCGGCGATCGCGCTGGTGACATCGTTGACGTCCGGGTACGCCGCGGCCCAGGAGGACTATCAGATCAGCCCGGAGGGCCACTCGTTCCGCGTGCGATTCGATCCCGAGAGCCGGATCCGCGTGGGTATCGCGGAGGCGCTCGGCCTCGGCGGCGCGAAGGACGGGGCAGCGTCGCAGGCGCCCGAGGTCACGGCGGGGATCAGCTACCGTCAGATGGAGAGCAAGGGAGTCGGCAGGGACCGCGTCGTCTGGCAGATCGACCATCGCTTCGTCTCGGGCTGGATCCACCCCTACCGCCGCGCCTCGCAGCCGCTGCGCGCCTTCGACGCCACCCTCTACGGCGTCACCGCGCTCCGCCACGACGAGCTCCCGAGCATCGTGTTGCCCTCGTCGCCGCCGGCGAGCATCGCCTTTCCGTTCGACGTGGGGTTCGAGATGCAGCTCGGCGAGGTCAGCGTCCCCGAGAGACTGCCAGTCTCCCGGATCGACGGAGCGCGCCTCCCGCTGGTGCGGATCGGGGTCTCCCACGCGGCGATGATCCTCGATCCCTGGCGATCGGGCGTGGTCGGCCGCAGCTTCGAGATCATCATTGGCGCTCGCTACGACATCGACGTCTATGGAAGCCCCACGCTCCAGACGGCGAAGGTGCTCCACCGCGTCGCGCCGATGACGGCGACCACGCTGCGCTTTCGCACCCAGAGCGACGATGGCTTGTGGCTCCTCGACACCCGAGGAGAGGTGGTGCCGCACTGGACGAGCGAGTCAATCTGGAAGGTGGCCGCGGCCGGGAGCGCGCGGGTGGAGCGCATCGTCGCTGCGGTGAACGACGAGCCGATCGCGGCGGTGCTGGAGGGGGGGTATCGACTCTCGCCGGGGACGAAGGACGTCGGGCTCACCCACGAAGTGCGGGTGAGCCTCGGGCTCTCGTTCAACCTCAGCTTGAGATGATCACTGCGGGGGGAGGGTGGTGCATTTGCCGCCGATGCAGGTGAGCGCCTCACCCGTGCAGCAATCACCGTCGGTCTTGCAGGGCTCGAACTCGTGCGAGCAGCCCGCGGTGGGCGGACCGCAGGTGTACGTGGCCGGATCGCTGCCGGTCACCGGGTTGCAGTAGCCGTTGCAGCACTCGTCGCCGGACTCGCACGTACCGCCGTCTTGCTTGCAGGGATCGAGGGCCCAGAAGCCGCGGCTGTTGCCCGACGTCAGCTCTTGACCCGAGATGTAGAAGGCCGGGTGAGAGAAGTCGACGCCGCCGGGGGCGTTGAGATCCACGGCCGAGACCCAGAGTCGCTTGGTCTGATCCGGGCCGTCGAGGAGCTTGTTTCCGTAGGTGCGGCGCGAGGTGAACATCACCCAGAAGTACCCGCCCGAGGCGATCGGCGCCGAGGTGGGCTCGTAGTTCTTGTTCTCGTCGCGGGCGCCCTGCGGCACGTAGCCGTCGCCGTTGAGGCCGCCGAGGAAGGTGATCTGCTTCGTGGCCACGTTGATCGCGAAGATCTTCCCGGTGTTGCCCTGCCACGTGGCCAGATCCTCGCCGACGCCGTCCTGGTAGATGATGTACTTGCCGTCGGGCGTGAACGCGGGCCAGGAGAACTGACGACCGGGCGCCGGCGTGGCCAGAGCCTGGTAGTTCGAGAACTTCTGCATCACCGCGTCGTAGTCCATCACGGCCAGGGTGCCGGGGTAGAACCCGCCCGACTGCTGCGCAGAGCGATCGTTGAAGGCCAGCTTCGAGCCGTCGTGCGAGAAGATCGGCGACATGGCGTAGTAGCCCTCGATCCCGCTGTTCGGGATCAGGGTGCCTGCCTTGGTGCGGAGATCGCTGTACCAGGTGGCGTTGGTGCCAGGCGTGTTGGGCGGCCAGCTCCCGCCGGGAGCGCCGTTGACGACCAGGACCTCCCCGTTCTTGGGGTAGAGCGCCGCGAAGGCCGCGAGCTCGGTCTCGTTCCAGACGTTGGGCGGGTTGAGCTGTCCACCCGTGAGATCGAACGTGCCGCCGAGGCCGCCGTGGTTGGCGGCCGCCGCCGTGGAGCCGTCGGCCGAGATCGAGTGACACACCGTGCAGTTGCCGAGGAGCACCTCGGGCGTGGCGCTGGTGCCCTTGATCCGGAGCATGGCGCCGTTCGACTGGGCGAGGGGCGACTGGTAGGTGTTGTAATAGATGGTGCCGTGGAGCTTGCCATTGGCGAGCGTCCACTGACGCGCGATCGGCCCGAACTTCTGGCCGTTGCTCAGCTTGGAGACCTGGACGTCGACCTTCTTGCCCTTGGCCGAGTTGGTGAGCGCGTCCCAGGCCTGCTGCGACATCTGGAGCTGGGTGTTGTTGGACGAGACGCTGAAGAAGCCCTCGTACTCGTAGTCGCTGAGCACCACGTGCATGTAGTACGCGTCGCCCGGATTCCCGCCCGTGGTCAGGTGGACCTCGGGGGCGAGGATGCCGCGCGGGAAGACCGTTTGATCGTACGGATAGAGCATCTGCCAGGAGGCGTCGGACCCGCCGGGGGGCCCCTGGAGGGCGGTGATCTGCGTCGGGCTCAGGCCGCCGAAGTTGTCCGAAGCGTGGATGAGGACCTTGAGCTTGGTCGAGGCCTGGTAGCTCCCCGATTTGCAGGTGACCTCGACGTCGCCCGTGGACTGGCCGTTGGGCGTGAAGATGCCCGACGCGTCGATGGTGCCGAGCGCCGGCACGTCGAGCAGCCAGCTCGCCCCGGCGACAGGCATGTTGGTCACGGTGTCGACGCAGGAGAACTGCACGGTCTGCGCCGGGGCCATCAGGGGGACTTCCACCTTGATGATCGGGAGATTGGGAGTCACCTTGAGCGGCGAGGCGACTCCGGTGCTGGTCGAGAAGATCCCGCCGCCCTCGCCGGTCCCGCCGCCGCCCATGCCCGTGGCGGTGGTGGGCGAGGAGCCGCCGGTGCCGGTGGTAAACTGGGTGTTCGTCGTGGGGGCGCTACAGGCGAACGAGGCGCTGAGCGATCCGACGGCGACGGCGCCCAGCAGGGCGAACGTCATCCCCCAGCGGCGCCGACCCGGCGGGCCTCCGTTCGTCGATCTCGGGCGAGCTTCACGTCGATCCATGTGCATCCTCACTGCGGTAAAAAGGCTGGGAAATTAGGACAAACACTATCCCCCGGGGGCGCTCCGGCGGCAAGCCGGACCGCTACGGGCAGGCGCCGCTCGCGACGAGCACGTCGTCCACGTTCCACGATCCGATCGTGAAGACGCCGCCGCTCGTGATGTCGAAGCCGAAGCGGACCTTCATGCCCGCGCTCTTGTACTGGGTGAGATCGAACTGCTGGAACGACCACCCGGTGCCCTGCGGCGGCGAGTCGGAGATCCCGGGCGGGCCGGCCGTCTGCCAGAGGACAATCCACTGAGCGCCGTTGTAGACCTCGACCCGGTTGTGCATGTACGGATCGTAATCGCTGTTGAGCCAGCGCTGGAAGCCGAGGATCACCGGGCCTGCCGCCTGCGAGGTGTCGAAGGGCGGGCTCTCCAGGTAGTAATACCCATGGAGGCTCGACGGGTTCTCGTTGCCGCCAATCACCACGCCGGCGATGCCGTTGTCGGCCGACGGCGAGTGATCGGTCGCGGGATCGGCGCCCATCGCGCCGGGGGGCGAGACCATCGCCGGGCCAATCCCCCACTCCGGACCCAGGAGCCAGCCCTTGGAGTTGTCGTGGAAGTCGTCGGCGAAGTAGACCTGCGGGCCCACGCCGCCGCCGCAAACCCCGTTCGAGCAGGTGGTGGCGCTGGTGCAGGTGCTGCCGTCGTCGCACATCGCCCCGTTGTTGTCGGGGATCCCGCCGATGCAGGCGCCGTTGAGGCAGCTCGTGTTCTTGGTGCACGAGTTGAAGTCGTCGCAGGCCGCGCCGTTGTTGCCGGGGACGGCGGTGCAGGTGTCGTTGATCTCGTCGCAGGAGGCGATGTAGCAGCCGCCGGGCGGCGCGCAGGGGTTGGGCCCGCCGCCGACGCAGACCGTGTTCTGGCAATGATCGTTGATGGTGCAGAACAGGTTGTCGCTGCAGGCCCCGCCCTCGTTGGCGGGCACCGAGCCGCAGCTCCCCAGCTTGCACTGGCCGGTGGAGCAGGGGTTGCCCTTACCGTCGTTGCAGGCGCTCCCGTCGTTCAGGGCCGAGGGCTTGCAGCCCATCACCGCGTCGCAGACACCGATGCTGCACGGTCCGTTGAACACCGAGCAGTCGACCGGCTTGCCCTTGCCGCAGTTGCCGCCGCTGCACACGCCCGCCAGGGTGCAAGGATCGTTGTCGTCGCACTGGCCGCCGTCGTTGCCCGCGACGTTCTTGCAGGTCTTCAGGGCCTCGTCGCACATGCCGAGGTGGCAGGAGTCGAGCGACGGACAGGCCTTCATGGAGCCGCCGACGCATTTGCCACCCTGGCAAACGTCGTTGTCGGTGCAGAACAGGCCGTCGTTGCAGGCGCCAAACTCGTTGACAGGCATCTTGGCGCAAGTGCCGTTGATGCAGGTGCCAATGTTGCAAATGTCGCCCTCGGAGGCGCAGTCGGCGGCGGTGGTGCAGAGCCCGGGAGGACCGGAGTCGACGACGTCGGGTCCAGCGTCGATGACCGTGCCTCCCTCGCCGCCGGTGCTCGCCGTGCTGACGGCCCCGCCCGCGCCCCCCACGCCGGTGCTGGTCGCCCCGGTGTCGACCGAGACCGCCGTCGCGCAGCTGGCGCCAATGGCCGTTGCGAGGATCAGCGCCCCCATCCCGAAACGAAGCCGATCAAGCATGTTCCAACCTCGCGATGCAAAAAGCTTCACGGGCAGGATATCCGCGCCAGTGCCGCGGGGAACCAGAAATCGTCGGCTCCCCGGCGGCAATCGACCGGCTCGTTGTCGAGCGCGTGTGAATCAGAAGATGCTGCGTGGGAGCGCCAGGCGCACGCGGGTGCCTCCGCGGGGCCCGTCTTCAATCTCGAGCACCAGGCGCAGGTGCGCGGCGATGGCGTAGGCCGCGATCAGCGAGAGCGCGCGGGGTCGGCCGAGCGCGATCGCCTCGAAATCGCGGCTCAACAGGCCGCTGCGCGCCGACGGCGAGAGCGGCGGGCCGGCGTCGTCGAAGGTGATCTGCGCGCCCGTGGCCTCTTCGCTCAGGGTGACGATCGCCTCGGATCCAGGGGGCGAAGCGTTGATCGCGTGGTCGAGGAGCGCGTGGAGCAAGACGTGGAGCGACGCCGCCGGGATGTTGTCTTCGAGGTGATCGGGCGCGGTGACGACGACACGGACCTCGTGGCGCGCGGCGCGGACCAGATCGCTCTGCACGACCTCGCGCACCAGATCGGCCAGATCGGTCGAGCGGTGGACCTCGCCGATCGGGCAGGCGCCGAGGCGCGCGAGATCGGCCACGACCTCGCTCGCGGCGGTGACGTGTCGACCGACCGAGGCCGCCGTCTCGCCGGCCTCGCCCTCGCGATCGCGGAGCGGGGCGATGTCGCGCCCGATCGCCGCGAGGATGCCGCGCAGGTCGGCGCCGAGCGATCGCATCGAGGCGACGAGCACCGGCAGACCGTCGCCGCCGCTGCCAGGGAAGCGCGACGAGAGCGTGGCCGGAAGTGGCGACATCGATCCCGGCATGGGCGGCGGCCCGGGGATGGTGGAGACCTCGCGGTTGAAGAGCAGCGCGAGCTCGCGCGCGTAGGCTTCGCCCTGCGCCTGCGCGGCGGCGAGCTCGCGCTTCAGGCTCTCGAGCTCGCGGCGATGGGTGTCGACGTCGGCCCCGAGGATCAGCGTTCGCGTCGAGCCGTCGAGCTCGAGCCGCCCGCCGTAGCGCACGGCCATGCGCGAGAGCCACACGCGCTCGGTCTCGAAGCTGGTCGAGGTGTCGGGGCCGAGGTTGATGCCGACCCGGACCTCGTCGCCGTTGCGACGGATGGTGACGCCGGGCGTCCCGCCGCTGGTGCTCGGATCGCCGCTCATGCCGATGAGCACGTGGAGCATGCGCCGGAGCTCGGCCTCGTCGCCGAACACCGCCGTTCCCTCGCCCATTTCGAGCTGCACGCGGGCCTCGGGAGCGACCTCCCAGACCAGCGCCGCGAGATCGATCTTGCCGCGGCGGCCGCGCGTGGTGGCGTGACCGTGCAGCGACGCGAGCATGTTCACCGCGTCGTCGAGGCGGTTGAGCGTGCTCTCGACGCCGCCCGATCCCTCCTCGATGATCATCGGTGGAGGCGTGACCTCGAGGCCAGTGGGCATGCCCACGCCCTGACGGAGCTTTTGCGCTGCGCTGCGAGCTTCCTGAGCGAGGAGCCAGGTCAGCTCATTTCGGGTAAGTCGATCGGATGTCACCGGTATTCATCCTGGCCCGCGTGCTAGCCGCGCTGCTGCTGACGAGTGCCGCGCGATGATGCCAGAGCGCGGGCGACCCTGCTACGCTCAAAGCGAGGCGCCTTGACGAGACCCCTGCTCCGAACCCTGGTATTCCTCGCGCCGCTCGGCCTGATCACGTGGGCGGGGTGCAACGACGGCGTGCCGAATCCCTTCTTGCCGGACGGCGGATCCACGGGCGGATCGGGCGGCGGCGGCGGGATGGAAGACCCGATGGACGCCGGCCCGGACGCCGATCTGACGCTGGGCGGGCCGTGCGTCGACGACGGGCAATGCAACGACGCCATCCCCTGCACCGTGGACAAATGCGACCTCGCGCTGGGCCGCTGTCGCTTCACTCCCGACGACTCCACCTGCCAGAACGCCTTCTTCTGCGACGGCGTCGAGCGGTGCAGCAACAAGCTCGGCTGCGTGGCGGGCACGCCGGTCGGGTGCGGCGATCAGAACTCGTGCACCATCGACGCGTGCGACGAGCCGACGCACGCCTGCCTCCACGCGCCGCGCGACGCCGACGGCGACGGCGATCCCGACATCCACTGCACCGGCGGCGGCGACTGCGACGACGCCGATCCCACGGTGTCGTCGAAGCTGCCCGAGATCTGCAAGAACCTGAAGGACGACAACTGCGACGGGATGATCGACGAGGCGTCGTGCATCGCGCCGCAGAACGACACCTGCGCCGAGCCCCTGGAGATCAGCGCGGCGGGCTCGTATGCGCTGGACACGTCGGGCGCGCACTTCGACTACGCCACCACCTGCGGCCCGGGAAATCAGCCTGGCGCGGCCGACGTGGTCGCGGCGCTGCTGCTCCCGGCGGGGCCGCTCGTCGACGTGGAGATCACCGCGCGCACCCAGTTCGCGCCGGTGTTCGTGGCCATCGCCGGGCAGTGCGGCGATCCGACGAGCGAGCTGGCCTGCGGCCCCTCGTTCCCCGCGGCGCAGGGCGGGCAGCTCGCGAAGATCCGTGGGCGCCTCCTCGGCAGCACCACACAGACGACTGCGCTCCCGATCTACGTCGCCACCTCGCAGGCCGCGGCGATCACGCTCGACGTGCAGATCTTGCCGCCCAAGCCGCAGTCGGCGAACGAGACCTGCGGCACCGCCGACGCGGTGGTGATCGGGACGCCGTTCACCGCGCCGATCCTCGACGCCACGAAGGATCTCGCCAGCGCCTGCGCCACGGTGCTCGGCGAGCTGGTGTACACGTTCACGCTCGCGTCGACATCCGACGTCGACGTCTACGCCTCGTCGGCCGACGGCGACGGGCTCCCGTCGATCTCGCTCCGCGGGGCCGGCTGCGCGCTCCCGGCCGACGAGATCGCCTGTCAATCGGGCCTCGCGCCGCACGTCTTCCGGCACTCGCTCGGGGCCGGCGCGTACTACGTCGCGGTCTCGGCCAGCGCGCCGACGGTGGCCAACGTGACCATCGAGGTCTCGCCGCCGACGCCGCCCACCGTCGACGAGACCTGCGTCGGCTCGCCGGTGCTCCAGCCCAACAAGACGCTGCCCGTCGTGCTCGCGGCGCACCAGGACGACATCAACCTCGGCTGCTTCCCCGGCGCGATCGACGCGGCGTACGAGCTCGATCTCGCGGTCCCCTCCGACGTGCTCCTGGTCGAGCGGATCGGCTCGGGCGACACCGGCGCGATCGAGCTCGCGCAGGCCGCGTGCGCCGCGCCCACCGATCAGGTGGTCTGCGGGACCGGCGGCGTCTCGCCGGTGCGCGCGTCGAAGCACAACGTGCCCGCCGGCAACTACCGCGTGGTGACCGAGAGCTACGACGGGCAAGACACGCAGATCACCGCGTTCGTGCGGCCCGCCGTCGCCCCGAAGATCATCCCGTTCGCCGACGCCTGCGCCGACGCGATCACCATCCCGCCCACCGGCGGCCTCTTTCAGGGCAACACCGCCAACGCCGGCGCCGACTTCAACGCTGGCTGCGATCAAGGCGGCGTGCCCTCGGGCGGCGCGCCCGATCAGCTCCTGAAGCTCACGCTGGTGACCCCGCAGCGCGTGGTGATGGACATGGGCGGCTCGGCGTACACCACGATCCTCGACGTGCGCGAGGGCCCGGACTGCCCCGGCACCGAGGTGCCCATGGCCTGCGCCGTCGGCTATCCGCCGGGTCGCAGCTACCTCGACGTGCTGCTCGGCGCGGGCACGTATTACCTGCAAATCGACGGCCTCGCGCTCGACTCCGGCGCGTGGTTCCTGGACGTCCGCGTCGTCGATCCCTGAGCGCTACGAAGCGCCGCCCTTGCTCGCGAGGCGACGGCGTCTGTCGGCGAGGGCGCGATCGAGACCGCGGCGCAGGTCCTGCGGATCGGCGCCGCCGAAGAGCCCGCCGCGCGCTTCGATCCACGGGCGCAGGCCCGTCGCCGCGTCGCCGCCGACGATCCACGGCGTCGCGCGGCAGGCGTCGGCGTAACCGTCGATGAGCTCGCGCCCGAGGGCCGGCGCGGGCGAGATCGTCACCGAGAGCGCGATCACGTCGGGATCGACCGACGACACCACGCGGGCGATCGCCGAGGGCGGCGTGCGCGCGCCGAGGATCATCGTGCGGAAGCCCCACGAGGCGAAGCGCAGCGCCGCGCCGTAGAGCCCGAGCACGTGATCCTCCTCGGCGAAGCAGGCCAGCGCGACGCGGCGAGACGAGTCCGCCGGCTGCGAGAGGCGGAGCAGATCGATCAGCGTCCCGAGCACCACCTGCGAGGCCAGGTGCTCCTGCGCGATGGTGATCCCTCCCTCGTGCCAGAGCTCGCCGATCCGGCGCAGCGCGGGGCCGATCACCCGATCGAAGATCACCAGCCCCGAGCCGAGCGAGAGCACGCGCTTGGCTTCGAGCTCGAGCCCGTCGGGATCGAAGCGCACCGTGGCGTCGATGATCCGCTCGTGCGCCAGGGCGAACGGATCGATCGCGCCCCCCTCGGCCGGCGCGTCGTGCTCGCTCGATCCGAGCACCGATCGCGCGGCCTCGGCGGCGGAGATCCCCTGCTTCACGAGGCCGCTCATCCGCCGGATCTGCCCGACGTCGCGCTCGCTGTAGAGCCGGTACGCCGAGGCGGTGCGCGCCGGCGTGGGCAGCCCGTACCGCCGCTCCCAGGCGCGCAGCGTGGCGGTGGACACGCCGGTGAGCTGCGAGACCGTCCTGATCCTGTACGCGCTCACGCTGGTGCCCTCGGTGTACGACACATCGGCCGGGAAGCGCTGGACTTATCGCAGTGTAAAAGGTTTGTCAAACCATAGACAATCATTACACTCCACGGATGGTCAACGGCTCTTCTCCTCGCCCCCAACCCCGTCCGCAGCCTCACGCCGTGGTGATCGGCTCGGGCTTCGGCGGCCTCGCCGCAGCCGTCCGCCTCGGGGCGCGCGGCTACCGGGTGACGGTGCTCGACAAGCTCGATGCGCCCGGCGGTCGAGCCTACGTGCACAAGCAAGACGGCTTCACCTTCGACGCCGGCCCCACGGTGATCACCGCGCCGTTCCTGTTCGAAGAGCTCTGGTCGCTGTGCGGCGAGCGGATGGCCGACACCATCGAGATGCGCCCGGTCACGCCCTTCTACCGGATCCGATTTCCGGACGGCGCCCAGTTCGATTACACCGGCGACGCCGCGGCGATGCGGCGGGAGATCGCGAAGTTCGAGCCGAGCGACGTGGCGGGCTACGAGCGCTTCGTCGCCAAGAGCGAGGAGATCTTCCGCGTCGGCTTCGAGGAGCTCGGCGACGTGCCCTTCGGCTCGTGGATGGACATGGCGAAGATCATCCCGAAGATGAT
>JBDTXR010000132.1:0-20182 GCA_040006075.1 Byssovorax sp.
TCGGCGGCGTAGACCCCGTCGGCCCACGCCACGCTCACGAGGGACTTCACGATCGCCATGTTTTCGTCGTGCATGGGTCGGCCTTCTGGCGTCGCGGCGCGGCGCCGTCAATCCCGAGCGCGCGATCAGCGCGGTCGGGCAGCGGGAGCGGGTGCGGGCGGGGCGGTGCGCTCGGAGCCCAGCGCGGGGCCGACGCGATCCTCGAACGACGTCACGAGATCGGGGCGGAGGCGCGTCACGGCGACCAGACCAACCACCGCGCCGGCCAGGAGCGCGGCGACGAGGCTGAGGCCAGAACGGCTGCGTTTCCGCGGAGATCGGCCCTGTTCTTCGAGTTGATCGCGCAGGGCGTCGAGGGCCGGTCGGGCCTTCGGGGAGGGCAGGGGAGCGGGGGCCGGCGGCGGCGCGACGCGAGCGACCCTGGGCGCCGCGACGACCGGGGCGCGCGGGGTGGCGGGGCGTGCGGCGGGCTTCGGAGCGGGAACGGGAACGGGGAGCGCGACGGCGATCGGCGGCGGCGTCGGATCGAGGCCGGCGAGCTTCTTCAGGCAGTCGGTGGCCTCGCGCACGGCCGCGGCGTCGCTGCACGAGACCGCGAACGTGGCCAGCAGATCGTCGGCGCGCGTCGGCGGCTCGCTCGGTCGCGCGAAGCCTTCGGCGGGGATCACCGGCATCATCACCACCGGCGCGTGGATCACCGCCGGCGAGTGCTCCTCGACCAGCGCGGCCGCTCCCAGCGCGGTCGCGTGCACGATCTCCATCGCCGCGAGCGGCGTCGGGGCCTCGTCGATCTCGATCGCCATCCCGAGCGTCGTCGGCGTCGGCTCGGCGAAATCACGCTCTTCAAAGCGCGGATCGAGCGGCGATGGCGTCGGGGCGGGCGGCTCGATCGCCGCGATCACGCGGGCGACCACGATCTGCTCGCTCGGGATCACCGTCACGGCGTCGAGCACCGGGAGCGAGAGATCCGGCACGGCGATCGTCGCGTGGACGGGCAGCGGCAGGGTCTCGACGACGGTCGCCGGCGCGACCGCGAGAGCCGGCGCAGCGTCGACGATCCGCGGCGGCGCTTCCGCGACCGCGGGCTCGACGACGACCGCGGGCTCGGCGTCGCGCGCCACCGATTGAGCTTCGACGACGACCGGCTGCGCATCGACGACCGCGGAGCCGGCTTCGGGCGTGACGGATTTCGTGTCAGCGACGACTGCCCTCGATTCGACGAGCGGCGCTTCGATCCTCGGGGCGAGCGGGGGCGGCTCGGAGAACACCGTGTTCGCGGGCGGCTCGACGATCGTCGGCGGCGCCGGCGGCTCGGAGAACACCACGCGCGGCGCGGCGGCGACGGCGGCCGGGCGCGGCGGCGGGCGCACCGAGGCCACGCGCTTCGGCTTGAGCTTTCCGGCCTCCTTCGCGCGCAGCGTCTCGCGCGAGAGGCGCGCCAGCGCGCGCTGCGCGGCGGCGCGGTTCACCGGGATCAGCGCGGCCTCGATCTCCTCGATCACCGCGTCGACGCCGCGGGCCGACTCGTCGCGCGGTCGCGCGGCGGCGGCGAGGCCGGGCATCGTGCCCGACGACACGGCCAGGAGCCGCGCCAGCGTGTCGCGCATGGCCTTGGCGGCCTTCTCGGGGCTCACCACCTCGCCGCGGCGGCTCGCGCTCATGCCGCCTTCGGTCGTGAGCAGCAGCGCGCGATCGTCGTGCAGCAGCGGCAGGCGCGAGGTCGCGTCGCCGATCGCCAGCGCGAGGTAGCCCGAGGTCTCCGGCACCAGCGAGGCGGCCCGCGCCGAGGCGGCCGCGAGCACTTCGTCCAGGGTCACACACCCATTGATCACGCGAAACCTCCCGTCACCGCGGCGATGCGCACCGGCACGCCCGCGTTGGCGAGGTACTCCTTGGCCTCGCCGATCGTGTGTCTGCCATCGTGGAAGATCGACGCTGCGAGCGCGGCGTCGGCGCGACCCTCCACGAGCCCTGCGCGAAGGTGATCGAGCGTGCCGACGCCGCCCGAGGCGATCACCGGTATCGGCACCGCGTCGGCGACGGCGCGCGTAAGCTCGAGGTCGTATCCATCCATCGTCCCGTCGCGATCCATGCTCGTGAGCAGGATCTCCCCGGCGCCGAGCTCGACCACGCGCCGGGCCCAGGCCACAGCGTCGCGCCCCGTGTCCCGTCGTCCCCCGTGGGTGAACACCGTCCACGCGGGGGCCACACCGTCAACGACCGGAGCCCGGCGCGCGTCGATGGCCACGACGATGGCCTGGCTGCCCCAGCGCTGCGTCGCGCGGCGCACCAGATCCGGATCGTCGATCGCCGCGGTGTTGATCGCCACCTTGTCGGCGCCGGCGTGGAGCAGCGCGTGGATGTCGTCCTCGGTCCGGACGCCGCCGCCGACGGTGAGCGGGGTGAAGATCCCCTCGGCGGTGCGGGCCACCACGTCGAGCATGATCGCCCGCTTCTCGTGGGTCGCGCCGATGTCGAGGAAGGTGATCTCGTCGGCCCCGGCCTCGTCGTAGCGCCGCGCGACCTCGACCGGATCGCCCGCGTCGCGGAGGCCGACGAAGCGCACGCCCTTGACGACGCGGCCCTCTTTCACGTCGAGGCAGGGGATGATTCGCTTCGCCAGCACAGCCCGGCTCATATCGGGCGCGATCGGGGAAGGCCAACTATCCGGCCGGAGAAATCGCCCCGCGGGGCTTCACTTGAACTCGACCGGATCGCCCTCTTCGCCCATGCCCAGCATCTCCAGGATCTGTCGGACCTCGTTGGCGGGCTCGAGCTCGGGCTTCTTGTCGAGGAAGCCGGTGAGGTGCTTCTTGGCCTCGCGGCGGTTGCCCTTCGCGGCCTCGGCGAGGCCGAGGGCGTGCATCGCGTCGCCGTCGTCGGGGTAGCGGCGCAGCGCCTCCTTGGCCTGACCGACGGCGCCGACGACGTCGTGGAGCTCGCGGAGCACGTGCGAGAGCGAGACCCGCGCGCCGAGGTAGTCGGGCGAGAGCGTGACGGCGGCGCGGTAGGCGTCGCGCGCGGCCTCCATCTGCTCGGTCTCGAAGAAGGCGACGCCGAGGTAGAAGTACGCGTAGGGGTTGTTGGGGTTGGCCATGATCACCCGGCGGAGCTCGATCATCGCCTGCGGGAAGAGCCGCTCCTGCAAGAGCTCGGTGGCCTCTTCGACGGCCTCCCACTGGAGCACGTCGCGCGTTTCCTTCCTGTCCATCATTCGCGCGAGTCTAGTACAGGCACCGGGCGACGCATGAAACGGGAAGCATCGAGAGCGTGGATCGGGGGCGCGACCGTGGTGGTCGCGGGCCTCGGCGCGGCCTTCTGGGGCGCGGGGATCGCGCGGACGGGCGGGGCATTTCCGGTCCCGCTCGACGACGTGTACATCCACTTCGGCTTCGCGCGATCGGCGGCGCTCGGCCACCCGTTCGAGTGGATCCCGGGCAACGGGTACTCGTCCGGCGGCACGAGCTTGATCTACCCGCTGGTGCTCGCGCCTGCCTGGGCGGTGGGATTTCGTGGGGCGCGGCTGGCGATCTTCGCCGCGCTGCTCGCGGTGGCGTGCGTGGTCGATCTCGGGCGATCGATCCGGGATCTGCTGGCGCGAACGCGAGCGCCGGGCTGGATCGCGGCGGTCGCGCCGGCGCTGATCGTCGCGGTCCCGCTCGTCGATTGGAGCTTGTTTTCAGGGATGGAAACCGCTTTGTTCGCGGCGATCCTCGGGCGCGCTCTGGTCGCGACGGAGCGCGCGGGCACGTCCGCGTTGCCGGGCGCGAGAGCGCGAGCGCAGCTCGTCGCGGGGGTGTGGGGGGCGTTGATGATCGCCACGCGGCCGGAGTCGGCGCCGCTCGCGCTGCTGCTCGGGCTGGCCTCGGCGTACGGGGCCCGCTCGCTCCCGCTCGCGGCTTCCCTCGGTCGATCGCTGGGCCCTTCGGTGATTTTTCTTGGCGGCCAGGCGGGCGTGAACCTCGCGCTCACCGGCGAGATCGCGGCGGCGGGCGCGGTGCGCAAGCTGCTCGGATCGAACCCGTACGTGACGCCGCTGGAGATCGCGGGCGAGGTGATCAAGAACCTGGTGGCGCTGCGCGAGGCCGCGCTCTCGTCCGCGCTCGGCGGGCCGCTGCTGTCGTGGATCGTGCCGCTCCTCGGCGTGGTGGCGACGATCGATCGGCGCTCGCGACGCCTCGCGATCCCGCTGATGGTCGGCGCGTATTCGGCGCTGCTGCTGGTCTCGCTCAACTCGACGGCGCGGTTTCAGAACCTGCGGTATGCCGTGCCAACCTTGCTGATGTTGCTCGCCGCGGCAGCGCTCGGGATCGGCGCGATTGCCCGGTTGCGGTGGGGCGGAGTCGTCGCGGTGGCGGCGCTGGCCGCGGCGGTGATCGCGCCTGCAAAATGGTTTCCGAAGCAGATTGACCACTTCGCGCGATCCTCGGGCAACATCGAAGAGCAGCAGGCCGAGGTCGCGCGACGGCTCGCCGCCGAGGTGCCGCGGAGGCATCGGGTGCTGGTGGGCGACGCGGGCGCGATACCCTATCTCTCGGGGCTGGATGCGATCGACGGCCTGGGCCTGGGTGGCTATCGCGGAATGCCCTTTGCGCGAGCCTCGGTGCACGGGATCCCGGCCGTGGTCGAGCTGATCGAGCGCCTGCCGGCGAACGAGCGGCCCGACGTGATGGCCCTCTATCCCTCGTGGTGGAAGGGGCTGACCGACGGGTTCGGCAAGCGCGATTTCTCGGTGAAGATCCAGGACAACGTGATCTGCGCGGCCGACGAGAAGGTGGTCTACACGCCCGACTGGTCGAGCCTCGCGGATCCAGGGGAGACACGGAGCGGCGCTGTCGACGAGCTCGATGTGGCGGACCTCGTGGAGGAGAAGGCGCATCGCTACGAGGTCCCGGCGCCGCGCGGCGGGTGGGTGATTGGCGCGGTGCTCGCCGATCCGGCGCGAGAGGGGAAGTCGAGGTTCGATGCCGGGAGGATTGTGCCGGAGGGGAGGCACGATGCGTTCGTGGTCGATGCGCGGGTGGCGCGGCGTGATGCGGTGTTGATTTTCCGGACGAACGGCGGGGGAGCGGGGGTGATCCGGGTCGAGATCGAGCGCGCGGGAAGGGGCGTTGTGGGCTCGCGCGAGGTGGCCATTCCAGCGCGAGCGGAGGACCGATGGAGCGAGGTCCGGGTAGGGGTGGAGGACGTCGGAGCGGGAGATAGGGTGGTGACTTACGCTGTGAGCTCGGCGTTCGCGAGCTTCCATGTGTGGCTGGTGCGCGAATAGATTCCAGCCGAAGAGCAGCTCGCCCTCGACTGACGCGCGGATCCCGCTCTCGTCCCCGATGGACAACACGGCCCCTCTGTCGTCAACAGCGGTGGACAGCGTCGCGCCGCCGCGCGATCCGTGCTCGCGGGCGTTCACATTTGCAGCGCCTGCGTAGGCGCTTTCGCTTCGCTCTCCAGTTTCCCGAGGTTCTCCACTGCCCCGCTCCGCGAACGGATTTTCGCGCTGTCCAGAATTCGTCGAGAGCGTCTCCGGTATGGTAATCCAGAGGCCCATGTCGCCGAGGACCAAGCCCGCCCCCGACAGCGCTCACGGCCGATCTGGCTTTGCCTTGCCGTTCCTGGTCGCCGGGCGCGAGGCCATGGCCTTCGCCCGGCAGGCCTGGCTCCTCCGCCACGATCTGCTCGCCCCCGTCGTGCCCGCCAACGTCGGCGACGACGACGACGTGGTGGTCTTCCTTCACGGCCTCTTTGCCTCGGCCGGCGTGCTCCGCCCGATGCGCGCTCAGATCATGCGTCACGCGGGCATGCACGCCGCCGCGCTCTCGTACGGGCCCGGCCCCGGCGTCGACGAGATCGCCGGCCGCCTCACCGGGCTGCTCCACGATCTGCCCAGCACCGCGAGCATCCATCTCGTCGGCCACAGCCTCGGCGGCATCGTCGCCCGCTACTACGCCCAGGAGATCGTCGACCCGCGCGTGGTCCAGACCATCTCGCTCTCGAGCCCGTTCGCCGGCGTTCCCAGGGCCGCGTGGCTCGGCTTCGACGGCGCGCGCGATCTCGATCCCGACAGCCCGCTCCTGCGTCGGCTCCGCCTCCGCAGCGGCGCGCCCGGCATCCCGCACCTCTCGATCATCGCCGGCGCCGACAAGCTCGTGAAGTCGCCGATCGCCCACGCGCTGCCCGGCGGCGACGTGACCGTGATGAAGGATCGCGGGCACAACACGCTGCTGTTCGACGAGGAGGTCGCGCGCGTCGTCGAGCGGCGGATCCTCGATCTGCGCCGCGCGCGTCGTCGCGACAGCGGCGTGGTCGCCGCCGAATAAATCAGCGTCGCGCCGCCGCTCGCGACCCTTGACTCGACCCCCGCGCCGGGCGACGTGGGGGCATGCACCAACCCGTGAAATCGCTGGCCAGCACGGCCAAATGGGCCCTGCTCGCGACGCTCGCGCTCGGCGCGTTCGGCTGCGAGCTGCTCACCAATGTCGACCGCAACAAGATCGACGGCATCGGCGGTAGCGGGGGCAGCGCGCCTCAGTGCACCAAGGCCGAGGACTGCACCGACCCCGGCAACGAGTGCGTCGCGCGCACCTGCGACAGCGGCAAATGCGGCACCACGATGGTGGCGGCCGGCACCGCGATCGCGGCGCAAACCAAGGGCGATTGCCAGGTGACCCAGTGCGACGGCGCCGGGAAGACCGCCAACGCCAGCGACGATCTCGACGTGCCTACCGACACCAACCCGTGCACCGACGACGCGTGCACCGGCGGCGTCCCGTCGACCAAGCCCGCGGCGGCGGGGACGTCGTGCGGCGCCACGCTCCAGTGCGACGGCGCGGGCAACTGCGTCGGCTGCGTCGACGCGACGACCTGCCCCGGTCAAGACGACGAGTGCAGCAAGCGCACCTGCGACGCGGGCGTCTGCGGGAATAGCTTCACCGCGGCCGGCGTCGCCGTCGCCGCGCAGACCGCGGGCGACTGCCTGGCGAAGCAGTGCGACGGCGCGGGCTCGGTGCACACCGTGCCCGACAACACCGATCTCCCCGTCGACAGCAACGAGTGCACCGGCGATGTCTGCACGCTCGGCGTGCCCTCGAACCCGCCGACGTCGTCCGGCAGCGTCTGCACCACGCCGGGCAACACGCTCTGCGACGGCGCGGGGAAATGCGTGCAGTGCACCGTGCCCACCACGTGCCCGGGCGTCGACGGCGAGTGCCAGGTGCGGACCTGCACCGCAGGGGTTTGCGGGATCGCGCTCACGCCCGCGGGGACCGCCGCCGCGACGCAGATCGCCGGCGATTGCATGGCGAACAAGTGCGACGGCGCGGGCGCGTCGAAGCCCGTCGTCGACGATCTCGATCTCCCCGACGACAGTAACCCCTGCACCAACGACGTGTGCACGAGCGGCGCGCCGTCGCACACGCCGGCCGCGGGCGGCACCGTCTGCGGCGCGGGTCAGGCCTGCAACGGCGCGGGCGCGTGCACCGGCTGCGTCCTTGCGGCGACGTGCCCCGGCAGCGACACCGAGTGCCAGACCCGCACCTGCGTCGCGAGCACGTGTGGCTTCAACTTCACCGCCGCGGGCACGGCCGTCTCGATGCAGACGCCGGGCGACTGCAAGAAGAACTTCTGCAACGGCACCGGCGGCATCGCCCCCGCGACCGACAACAGCGATGTGCCCGTCGACGGCGTGACCTGCACGAGCGACGTCTGCACCGGCGGCGTGCCCTCGAACCCGCCGGTGGCCTCGGGGCTCGCCTGCGCGCAGAACGGCGGCGCGGTCTGCAACGGCGGCGGCGTCTGCGTGCAGTGCCTCGTCGCCTCGAGCTGCGCCGGTACCGACACGGACTGTCACGCGCGCACCTGCGCTGCGGGCGTCTGCGGCGTGGCCAACGCGGCGCTCGGGACCGTGACGTCGACGCAGACCACGGGCGATTGCAAGGAGAACCAGTGCGACGGCGCGGGGAGCTCCGCGCCCGTCACCAAGAACGCCGACCTCCCCGTCGACGGCAACCAGTGCACGAGCGACGTCTGCACCGCCGGCGCGCCTTCGAACCCGCCGACCGCGGCGGGCACCGGGTGCAACCAGATGGGCGGCATGTTCTGCAGCGGCGCCGGCAGCTGCGTCCAGTGCGGCATCAACGCCAACTGCGCGAGCGGCGTGTGCAGCGGCAACGTGTGCCAGGCGCCGTCGTGCACCGACGGCGTGAAGAACGGCGCCGAGACCGGCCCGGACTGCGGCGGCGGCGGCGCGCTGGCCTGTCCCACCTGCGGGCTCGGCGTCGCATGTGCGGCCGCGAGCGACTGCACGAGCGGCATCTGCACCAACAGCGTATGCTCGCAGATCAACGGCTGCGACTTCAGCAACGCGGTCGACATCACCGGCGCAGCGTTCGCCAGCGTCGACTTCGGCGGCGCGCTCGGCCTCACGTACTCGCCGAATTGCCTCAAGGTCGACGTGGGCACCGCGGTGACCTTCAACGGCGACTTCGCGGGTCATCCGCTCGTCGGCGGCCAGGTCGTCGGTGGATCGAAGATGCAGGCGTCGATGGGCCCGTTCCTGCCCATCACCAGCACGGGCATGACGGCGACGTTCACCATGTCGTCGACCGGGACGTTCCCGTACTACTGCGACTTCCACGCGCTCTCCGGCATGACCGGCGTCGTGTTCGTCGTGCCCTGATCCGCGCTCGAAATTCCTTCCCCCGGCGCCGCGCGCTTCCCTCTCTCGGTCGAGGCGCGCGGCCACTCTCTCTCCCGCAGCTGGTGACCGCGACAACCGATCCTGCTCACTCGCGGCACGGTCCTCGTGCGGCGTGATACCGTCGAGTCGAGATCACTCGAGGGGCAGCGTGGGAGAGCAGAGCTTCAACACATCGACGCTCGGAGCGCGCGAGGCTGCGCTGCCGCCGGCCCCGATCGACGGGCTGGCGACGCTGCTCGCGATCGACGCCGCCCTCGCGCGCGCGAGCACCAACGCCGAGGCCGCGCGCGCCGTGCTCGAGCAGCTCGGCGGCGTCGGCGGCTGGGCCGCGGCGAACCTCTATCGCATCGACGAGACGCTCGGCGAGCTGCGCGTCGAAGCGCACTGGGCGCCCGCCTGCGCGCCCGTGCCGGAGCTCGAGGCCATCAGCCGTCGCACGTGGTTCCCTCGCGGCGACGGCCTCCCCGGCGAAGCCTGGGCCCGCGTCGGCGTGCGCTGGATCCCGGATCTCGCCTCGAGCCCCGGCTTCCACCGCCGCTTCTGGACCACGCGCGACGGGCTCCGCTCCGCCTGCGCGTTCCCGTTCACCGCCGGGTCCGAGATCCTCGGCGTGATCGAGCTCTTCGCCCGCGCCCTGTGCGCGCCCGATCCCGCGCTCACCGCGATCTTCACCGCGGTCGGCGCCCGCCTCGGCGACGCGTGGAAGCGCCGCAGCCTCGAAGAGAGCCTCAAGCGCGCCGAGGATCGCCTCTCCAGCGTCATCTCGCACGCGCCGATCGTCCTCTTCGGGTTCGACGCCGATGGCCGCTTCACCCTCGGCGAGGGCCGCGGCCTCGCGGCGCTCGGCATCGCCGCCGGCTCGCTCAACGGCCTCTCGATCTTCGACGTGTACCGCGACTCGCCGCAGATCGTCGAGGACGCGCGCGCCGCGCTCCGCGGCGAGGCGTTCACCACCATGGTCCACATGGGCTCCTCGGGGCTCCAGTACGAGACCCGCTACACCCCGCGCCGCGGCCCCGACGGCCAGGTCGTCGAGGTCATCGGCGTCGCCATCGACATCACCGATCGTCGGCGCGCCGAGGCCGCGCTCAAGCAGTCCGAGGCCCGCCTCATCGACGCCGATCGCCTGGCCTCGCTGGGCACGCTGGCCGCGGGCGTGGCCCACGAGATCAACAACCCGCTCTCGTACGTGCTCCTGAACCTCGACCTCGTCCTCCGCGAGCTCGACGCGCGCGCCCACGGCGCCCCGCCCGCCGCGCCCTGCAGCGAGCTCAGCACGCGCCTCCGCGAGGCCCGCCGCGGCGTCGACCGCGTCCGCCTGATCGTCCAGGATTTGAAGGCGTTCTCGCGCGTCGACACCGAGCGCCGCGGCCCGGTCGACGTCCGCCGCGTGCTCGACGAGACCCTCGAGGTCGCCGCCAACGAGATCCGCCACCGCGCGCGCCTGGTGCGCGAGTTCGCCGACGTCCCGCCGGCCCTGGCCAACGCCTCACGCCTCGGTCAGGTGTTCTTGAACCTCGTGCTCAACGCCGTGCAAGCCATCGCCGAGGGCGACGTCGAGCACAACCAGATCACCGTCGCGGTCTCCTCGCGCGACGACGGGCGCGTGGTCGTCGCCGTGCGCGACACCGGCGCGGGCATCCCCGAAGACATCCTCGCCCGGGTCTTCGAGCCGTTTTTCACCACCAAGCCCTCCGGCTTCGGCACCGGCCTCGGCCTCTCGATTTGCCACGGCATCGTCACCTCGCTCGGCGGCGAGATCACCGTCGAGAGCCGCATCGGCGACGGCAGCGTCTTCCGCGTCATCCTCCCCGGCGTCGCCTCGGCCGACGAGCCCCGACCGCTGAGCCGGCGCGGGAGCGGCCCCTCGCTCTCTCTCGCGATCCCGCCGCGCGCGCCGCGTGGTCGCGTCCTCGTCGTCGACGACGAGCCCGTCCTCGCCGCGGCCCTCGGCCGATCGCTCGAGCCCGAGTTCGAGGTCGAGGTGCTCGGCAACGGCCGCCAGGCTCTGGACCGCCTCCGCCGCGATCCCCCCTTCGACGCCGTCCTCTGCGATCTGATCATGCCCGAGATGACGGGCATGGACGTCTACGAGTCCTTGAAGGACACCGATCCCGATCTCACCTCGCGGATCATCTTCATGACCGGAGGCACGTTCACCCGCCGCGCGCGCGACTTCCTGGCGTCGATCCCCAACCCCGCGCTCGACAAGCCCTTCGATCTCACGATGCTCGAAGCGCTCCTGCGCACCCGCACCCAGAGTGGCTGAGAGAGCGCTTTGCGCCGCGAAGAGGGGAAGTGGGGACTGACCTCCTCCCGGCATTCCTGTGCAGGCGCGAGGTCGCCTCTGCCGCGCGCTCCCGTCCACGCCCACCCTCGCGCCGCCGCCGTTCGATCGTAAGCTCTGCGGCGATGAGCCCCACCGACAACACCAGCGCCCACGCCTCCGACGACTACGCCTCCGAGGTGAAGAAGACCATCCCCTGCCACGCGCAGATGATCGATCTCGCGATCGAGGTAGGCTTCGCCGCCGTCCCCGGCGCGACGCGCTGGCTCGACACCGGCTGCGGCCCCGGCGCGCTGGTCGCCGAGGCCCGCAGGTTCGCGCCCGACCTGGCCTTCGTCCTCGCCGATCCCTCGGCGGCGATGCTCGCCCTCGCGCGCGCGAAGAACCCGCAAATCCCCGCGGAAAACTTCCTCCAGGCTCCGTCCGACGCGCTCCCCGAGCTCCCGCGGTTCGACGTGATCACCGCGGTGCAGAGCCACCACTACTACGCCGATCCCAGCGGCCGCGAGCGCGCGCTGCTCCGCTGCTTCAACCTGCTCAGGCCCGGCGGCGCGCTCCTCGTCTTCGAGAACGTGCGCGCCGAGACCGAGCTCGGCCACGCCCTCCAGCGCCGTCGCTGGGCCGCGTTCCAGCACGCGCAGGGCCGCGAACAGGCCACGGTCGATCTCCACCTCGCGCGCGAGGGCACGAAGTTCTTCCCGCTCCGCGAGAGCGAGCACCTCGCGCTGCTCACCCGCGTCGGCTTCACCACGGTCGAGACGATCTGGCGCGCGCACGCGCAAGCCGGCTTCCTGGCCCTCGCCCCGATCTGAAACGACGCGCGTCCCGAGCCTGCAAGAATTTTTCCGACGAGGGGGCATGGGCCGGTGGTCTGTTAAAGAATCTTGGATTGTCGACCACGGGCCGAAAAAAATCTTTGATGTTCGGCGCTGGAGCTGACTTTCGGAGCTTCTTTTTTCGAAGATCCGCTTCATCACGGCCCCGCCGCTTCAAAGAAATATCAACTAGGGTGAGCCCATGCTCGAAGGGCTCCTCCGGTTCTCGCTCGGCAACCGGCTCGCGACGTTCATCTTCGCGGCGACGCTGGCGATCTGGGGCTACTTTGCCTACGCGCACCTCACGGTCGAGGCCTTCCCGGATCCGACCGATACCCAGGTGCAGGTGATCACGCTGTACGCCGGGCAGCCCACCGAGGAGGTCGAGCGGCGCGTCTCGCTCCCGCTCGAGCGCGCGCTCAACGGGACGCCGGGGCTCTTCCGTCTTCGAAGCATCTCCCTCTTTGGCCTCTCGTTCGTCACGCTCACCTTCGACGACAGCACCGACTCGCTCCGGGCGCGGCAGCAGGTGGTGGAGCGCCTCGCCGAGGCCGAGCTGCCCGACGGCGTGAAGCCGAGCCTCGGCCCGATGGCCACGCCGATCGGCGAGGTCTACCGCTACACGCTCGAGGGCAAGGGCACCGATCCGATGTCGCTGCGCACGCTCCAGGAGTGGACGGTGCGCCCGCGCCTGCTCCAGGTCCCCGGCGTGGCCGACGTGGTCTCGTACGGCGGCCTCCAGCGCGAGGTCCACGTGCAGCCCGATCCCACGAAGATGGCCGCGCTCGGCGTCGATCTCTCGGACATCTTCACCGCGCTGAAGAAGGCCTCGGCCAACGCGACGGGCGGCTACGTCGAGCGCGGCGCCGAGACCTTCGTCATCCGCAGCCTCGGCATCTTCCGCAGCTTCAGCGACATCGAGAAGGTGCGCTGCGGGTTCCACGACGGCGTCCCGGTGCTGGTGCGCAACGTCGCCGCCGTGACCGAGGGCTACGCCCCGCGGCAAGGCATCGTCACCCGCGACGACAACGAAGACGCGGTCGAGGGGATCATCCTCATGCGCCGCGGCGAGAACCCCACCGTCGTGCTCGAAGGGCTCCGCTCTCGCATCACCGATCTCGACGAGCACGTGCTCCCGAAGGGCGTGAAGATAACCCCCTTCTACGACCGCTCCGATCTCGTCAACACCACGCTGAAGACGGTGTTTCACAACCTCGCTGAAGGGGCGGTGCTGGTCACCTTCATCCTCTTCATCTTCATGCTCTCGGTCCGCGCCTCGCTGATCGTGGCCATCGCCATCCCGCTCTCGCTCGCGGCCTCGTTCGTCTACCTCTCGGTCCGCGGGATGAGCGCCAACCTGCTCTCCATGGGCGCGGTCGACTTCGGGATCATCGTCGACGGCGCGGTGATCCTGGTCGAGCACCTCTTTCATCGCCTCTCGCTCCCCGAGGGCTCGCCGCCGGCCAAGGAGCCAATCCCCACCACCGTGCTGATCGAGCGGATCTTCGCCGCCGCGCGCGAGGTGGCCCGGCCCACGCTGTTCTCGCTCCTGATCATCATCGCGGCTTACCTGCCGATCTTCTCGCTCCAGCGGGTCGAGGGGCGGATCTTCTCGCCCCTCGCCAACACCGTCGTCAGCGCCCTGGTCGGCGCGCTGCTGGTGAGCTTCACCGTGGTCCCGGTGCTCTCGTTCTACGCTCTCCGCAGGCCCAAGGCCCACCGCGAGTCCCCGGTGCTCCGCCTCGCCAAGCGCCTCTACGATCCGCTCCTCGACGCCTCGATGAAGCACTCGATCGTGGTGGCCATCCTGGCGCTCGGCGCCTTGCTCTCCGCGGCGACGCTGCTCCCGCGCCTCGGCTCCGAGTTCCTCCCCGAGCTCAACGAGGGCTCGCTCTACGTGACCTTCAGCCTCCCTGGCAACGTGTCACTCACCCAGGGTCGCAAGCTCACCCCGCAGATCAAGGAGATCCTCCGCCGCAGCCCCGAGGCGACAAGCCTGCTCACCCAGCTCGGTCGCCCGGAGGACGGCACCGATCCCAGCCTCCCCAACAACCTGGAGGTCTTCGTCAAGCTCAAGCCCCTCGACGCCTGGCGACCGCAGATGAAGACCATCAACGATCTCGTCACCGAGATGGCGCGCAACCTCCAGGAGATCCCGGGGCTCGAGTACAACTTCTCCCAGCCGATCAAGGACAACGTGGCCGAGAACATCTCCGGTCAGTTCGGCCAGATCGCCGTGAAGATCTACGGGGAAGATCTCGACAAGCTCTCGGCCTCCGCCGACAAGGCCAAGGACGTGATCTCCGCCGTGCCCGGCGCCGCCGACGTGGGGATCGTCAAGAGCGGAGAGTCGCCGCAGATCTCGGTCACCCTCGATCGCGACGCGCTCGCCCACTACAACCTCGATCTCGCCGACGTGCAGGACTACGCCGAGACGGCCATGGGCGGCCACGTGGCCAGCGAGCTCTGGGAGGGCGAGCGGCGCTTCGACGTGACCGTTCGTTACCCACCGTCAACCCGCGAGGACGTCGGCGCCATCCGCGAGATGCTCTTGCCGCTCGACGACGGCTCGCTCATCCCGCTCTCGGCCGTGGCCGACGTGAAGATGGGCACCGGACGCGCCGCGATCACCCGCGAGAACGGCCGCCGCTACGTGGGGATCCGCATGAACGTGCGCAACCGCGATCTCGGCTCGTTCGTGAAGGAGGCGCAGCAGAAGGTCAACAGCGCTCTTTCGCTCCCCGAGGGCTACGAGATGGTCTGGGGCGGCGAGTTCGAGAACCAGGAGCGAGCCATGAAGCGGCTGACGCTGGTGATCCCTCTCGCCCTCTTGATCACCTTCTTCCTGCTCTTCTCGGCCTTCGGGCAGGTGTTCGACGCGGTGGTGATCCTGGTCAACGTGCCTGTCGCGCTGATCGGCGGCGTGTTCGGTCTCGCGGTGGTGAAGATGACCCTCTCGGTCTCGGCGGCGGTCGGCTTCATCGCCTTGCTCGGGCAAGCGGTGCTCAACGGCGTCCTCGTCGTCGCCGCGATCCGCGGGCGCATCGACGCCGGAGAGCCCCTCTACGACGCCGTGGTGGGCGGCACGCGGGACCGCCTGCGCGCGGTGCTGATGACCGCGCTCCTGGCCTCGCTGGGCCTCTTGCCCGCCGCGATGTCCCACGCCATCGGGAGCGAGACCCAGCGGCCGATCGCCGTCGTCGTCGTCGGCGGGACGATCAGCGCCGCCGTGCTGGCGCTGATCGTGCTGCCAGTGACGTACTACTGGGCCTGTGTGCTCCGCGAGCGCGCGAGCCGCGGCCGCGACCGGGCCGCCGCGCCGCAGTGAGCAAAATTGCCGCGGCGGGGCGCGACGAGCGCGGACGCATGGGCTACGGTGCCTGGATGAACTTATCTCTTACGCTCGCTTCGTGTTCCCTGCTCTCGCTCTCGACCCTGCTGCTCGTCGCGCCGGCCTTCGCCGACGAGCCGCCCCCGCCGGCTGCGGCGACCGCGGCTCCCACGTCCCTGCCGCCCGCGTACCCGGGGCCGGGCTACACCATCCCTCCGGCGCCCGGCCCGGGGATGATGTACGGCCCGCCAATGTACGCGCCTTACGCGCCACAACCGATGCTCGAGCAGCATCGAGCCAGCCCGGGCCTGATCGTGGGCGGATCGATCCTGACGTTCGCGGGGCTCGGCGCGACGGTGGGCGGCGCGTTCGCCTACCTCATCGAGACTGGCGTCGTCTGCGACGGGAGTGGATTCGACGGAACCGGGCGCTGCGGCGGCACGGGAGCGTCGGGTATCGCGCTCATGGTCGGAGGCTCGCTCGCGGTCGTCGGCGGAGTGACCATGATCGTCTTCGGCGCCCGCAAGGTCTCCACACCCCGGTCGGAAGCGACACTGCAGCTCCGCCCCACGGGGGCCGATCTGCGCGTGACGTTCTGAGACTCCGAGCGACGTCGGGTATCCGTTCGGCGACTGTTCGAGGCGGACCCGGAATTCACCGCAAGGCGCCAGGGACGCAAGGGTCAGAAAAAAGGGATTTCTCTTCGCCCTTGCGACCCTGGCGCCCTTGCGGTTTCTCGTTTCCGGATCTCGCTTTCGGGGCTCCAGCTCATTCGCCGCGATCTGTGGCGATCCGGGGCGGTGAGCGGAGAGTCTGAGGCAGATTGCCCCGCTCGGGACGGGCCGAGGCCGTCGAGACGCGCTGCGGCGCGGATCGGAGGACTTGGCGCGATGTCTGCAATCGGCGTCGTCAACCAGCAAAGGACAGACTGTCCACCTGAAGGAGACGACGGATCATGGCAACCATGCTAGGCGATACGATGGCGACCGCGAAGAACCTCCTGGGCACGGCCAAAGAGGGGACCGAGCACGCGGCCGGGGCGGCGCGCTCCACGGTCATGGACGGGGTTCACGCCATCACCAATGTTGCCGCGATGCTGCGCAGCCTGGGAGCGGACGACGCGCTCGGCTGGGTCGGCCTCTCGCGCCGCCGCAGCCCGCTCGTTTCCATGGCCATCTTCGGAGCGGGCTTTGCGGCCGGCGCCGGGGCCGGCCTGCTCCTCGCGCCCGCGTCGGGAGCCGACCTGCGCCGCAACCTGATGAAGAGCCTGATGGGCCTCTGGGGCAAGGTCGAGGACGTCGCCGACAAGGCGGAAACCAAGGTCGAGAAGGTCGAAGATCAGGCCGAGGAGATGGCCGGCAAGGCCAAGGACGCCGTCAAGAAGGCCGAGCGCAAGGTCGAGGACACCGTGAAGACCGGGGCGGCGTCGGTGGTCAGCGCCGTGAAGGACACTCTGCACGATCCGAAGTCGATGGTGTCGCCGGCGTCGGATCCCGCGCACGAGACCGCCAAGGCCGCGCGCAGCACCACGGGCCACCGCGCGAGCTGAGCCGCTCCGGCGTCGGAGGGGTGATCGAGGGAAGGGCGCGGGATCCGCGCTCTTTCCCCCCGCGGATACATGCACTGAAACCAGGAGATCATCATGAGCACGAGCTGGCAGCCAAGCTGGTCGGACGATTCGAACCGGAGCGCCTGGGAGCGCGTCAAAGAGGCCATGAGGCGCGACTGGGAGCAGACCAAGAAGGATCTCGATCTCCCCCACGGCCACGAGCTGAATCAAGGGGTGATGGACACCCTGAAGCAGGCGATTGGCAGCGAGCCGATCCCCCAGGCCGACGGCCCCAACCCCGCGAAGGTGCTCGGCACCTGGGACGACGCCGAGGTGCCGATGGGCTACGGCTACACGGCCCGTCAGAAGTTCGGGCACGAGCACCCGCTGTGGAACGAGGGGATCGAGCTGCGCCTCCGCTCGGAGTGGGAGTCGGGTCACCTCGCCTCGACGGATCCCCGCTGGCCCGAGGTCAGCCCGCTGGTGCGCCGAGGCTACGAGTACCACCACAAGGCCTGATCGCCGGAGGCGCCCTCGCCCGGCCCGGGATCAGGGCTTGGCGAGCGCCTTTTCGCTCTCGATTTCGCGCTCCAGCGCGGTGCGTAGGGGGAGGGTGAAGGCAAACGTGGCTCCCTGGCCCTCGCCGCCCTCGACCCAGATCCGGCCGCCGTGCTGCTCGACGATCCCGCGGCAGATGGCAAGGCCAAGCCCGCTCCCCGAATTGACGCTCTCCTTGTCGCGCCAGAAGCGGTCGAACACCTTCTTCTGCAGCTGGGCGGGGATCCCCGGCCCGGTGTCGGCCACGGTGAGCGCCATGTCGTCTCCGACGATCCGGTACGACACCGTGATGGCGCCGGCGATCGGCGTGAACTTGAGCGCGTTGCCGATCAGGTTGGCGAACACCTGGAGGATGCGGTCCTGATCGCAGAGGAGGACCACGTCGACCTCCGAGGGGACGAGCGACAGAGTCACCCGCTTTTGCCGCGCGAGCTGCTGCTGCTGAAAGACGGCCTCGGCCACCAGCGGACCAATTTGCACCGGTCGGCGATGGAGCGAGAGCTCGCCCCCCTCGACCGCGGTGATGTCGAGCAAATCCCGGATCAACGTCGACATCCGGTTCGCGGCGCGCTTGATCGACTCGACCAGGCCCGGGTCCTGCTCCAGGCCCTCTTCCTCGAGCAGCTCGGCCGAGAGCAAGATGTTCCCGAGCGGGTTGCGCAGATCGTGGCTCACCGTGGCGAGGATCTCGTCGCGGGTGCGAATGGCCCGCTTCTGCTCGTTGATGTCGGTCGCGGTGCCATACCACTTCACCACGCGCCCCTCCTCGATCAGGGGGACCGAGCGGCCGAGGTGCCAGCGATAGACCCCGTCGGCGCGGCGGATCCGGTACTCCACCTGCCATGAAGATCCCGATCGGGCGGCCGCCTCCCAGGTCCGGATGCACTCGTCGTAGTCCTCGGGGTGCAGCGCCTGACGCCAGAGCTCGGAGAGCGGCAAGTCCGGCGCTTGCCCGGTGTACTGGTGCCATCGAGGGCTGATGTACTCGTTCTCGCCCGCGCCGTCGGTCGCCCAGACGATCTGCGGGATGGCCTCGGCCAGCGAGCGAAAGCGGGTCTCGGCGGCCTCGGCCAGGGCGCGGGCCTCGCGAGCCTCGGTGAACAGCCTCGCGTTGTGGATCGGGATCGCCGCGCGCCGGGCGATCTCCTCCGCGAACGCGAGATCGTCGGGCTCGAAGAGGCGGTTGGTCTCGGCCGTGGCGAAGGTGATCGCGCCGAAGGTGGTCCCGTCGACCGTGAGCGGGACACTGATGTACGAGCGGAGCCCGATCTGGCGCACGAGCTGGAGCTGCTCGGGATCGTGGACCGAGGCCGTGAGCATCTCGTCGGTGATTTCCCGGACGATCTCGCTCTTGCCGGTGCGGATGATCTGGGCGACGCCGTTGGGCTGGGAATGATCCGGCGGATACCGTCGCTCCAGGGCCTCGATGTGCTCGATCTTGTGCGGATCGACGTGGGCTACCGCGACCCTCCGGATGCCGCCGTCGGCGCCGAGCATGTCAATCGCCGCCCAGTCGGCCAGCCGCGGCACCGCCAGGCGCGCCACGCGGGCGAGCCGTGACTCGTAGTCGAGCGAGGACTCGACGAGGTGCGAGGCGATGTCGGCGAGGAACGCCGTGCGCTCTTCTTCGCGGCGCCTCCTCGTGATGTCGCGGAAGATCAGCACCACGCCGGCGAGGTCGCCCCTGGAGTCGCGGATCGGCGCGGCGCTGTCGTCGATCGAGGCCTCGGTGCCGTTGCGCCGGAGCAGGATGGTGTGATTGGCCAGATCGACGATCTTGCCCTCGCGGATCACCTTGGCGACCGGGCTCTCGACCCGCTCGCGGGTGGTCTCGTTGACGATGTTGAACACCTGATCGAGCGGCGCGCCGCGGGCTTCGGCGATGGACCACCCGGTGAGCGACTCGGCGACCTCGTTCAGGAAGGTGACGTGGCCCGCGGGGTCGGTGGAGATCACCGCGTCGCCGATGCTCCGGAGCATGGTCGAGAGCTGCTGCTCGGTGACCCGGAGCGTCTCTTCCACCCGCTTCATCTCGGTGATGTCGGCGAAGACCGAGACCGCGCCGATCACCCGCTTTTCCGCCCCGAAAATCGGCGCCGAGCTCCCGATCATGTACCCGTGGGTGCCGTCGAAGCGGAGAAAATGAATCTCCCGGGCCTCGTTGACCGTGCCCTCGGAGAGGCTCTTGGCCATGGACCAGTCGCGCGCTTCGAAGGGTCGCCCGTCGGGGTGGAAGGCGCGGTATTGCCCCCAGCCCTCGACGTCCTGCGCGGCGGCGCTCCCGGCCCAGATCCGCTCGGCCGCGGGGTTCTGGAGGATCAGCCGCCCGTCGACGTCGGCGATCAAGATCCCGTGCGGGCTCTGGTTGAGCACTGCGTCGAGCAGGCCGCTCCGCTCGCCGGAGGGCGTCAGTCGCTCCAGCTCTTCGTGGAGGCTGTTCCGCGGCGCCGCGCCGCCCAGCGAGGCGATGCCGGTGATCTCCACGCCGCCGACGGGCGGCTCGCCGGCGATCCGCGCGAGGGCGCGCTCGATCTGGGCGAGCACCGGGGCGACGAGCGGCCCATCCGCGGGCGCGACGTCGGCGAGCGCCGCGCGCGCTTCGTGGAGGCGCTCGCGCAGGGATCTGGAAGGATTCATCGGCGGTTCACAATGATGGCGATCGGACGTGAGCACCCGGAGGATACACCGTTGAAAGCCCGGCAACGTAGCCCTCGGGCCCCAGCTCCGCAATGTTTCCGAGCCCTGGCCTGTGCGGCGTCGGGGCATCGAGTACCCTCTGCGGTTGGCGTGCTCGCGTCACCGAGTGATTGTCGCGAGCTGCCCCGACTTCTAGCCTCGATGCGCTCCGTGCAACGCTTCTTTATCAGGAGTTTCCTGACTTGACGACGTCGAGCTCTTCCGCGGCTCCAGCGCGCGCGGGACGGGCCTGGAGGCTCCTGCGTGGGCTCGG
>JBDTXR010000133.1:0-20068 GCA_040006075.1 Byssovorax sp.
CCATCCCCGTGCTCGCGCTGACGCTTCCGCCGGCGCCGGCGCCGCCCGCGCCCCCCGCTCCACTGGTGCCGCTGCCGCTGGCCCCGCTGCTCGCGCTCGCGCTGCTGGTGCTGGCGCCGCCGTCGACCAGGTACGTCTTCGCGGGCGCGCAGCCCTGGTTGCCCTGCCAGTCCTTCGCGCACGCTTCGTAGCTCACGGTCACGCCCCCGCTCTGCGCGGGGAGCACGGCGCGATAGAGATCGCCCCCGGAGAACGTCGCCGGGACGTCGGTCATCGCTCCGCCGACGGTGACGCGGACCCAGGCCTTGCGGAGGCGTGGCCCCTCGTCGGTCGTCGCGTTGTCGACGACGCCGAAGCGCACCATCGGCGTCGCGCTCGCGGACACCGGCCCCTTCACGTCCTCGACCTGACGGAACGTGGGCGCGAGGACGTCCACCGGCGCGTTCGGCGTGCCGAGGTAGAGCCGGTTGAGGAAGCTGCTCTCGCCCTGCGCCGTCGCGCAGTCGATCCGCCCGTCGCCGTTGACGTCGCCGAAATCGAACCACAGCGTCGAGTCGCTCACCTGGGGAAATGCCCCTGCCAGGGCCGTGAAATGCCCGGTTCCGTCGTTGAGCAGCACCCGCTCGTTGTTGCTGAGCGAGGCGATGACGGCGTCGAGATCGCCGTCGCCGTCGATGTCGACGCAGGCCACGCCGTTGTCGTCGGCGCCGTTGACGTTGCCGCTCACGCGCATCGCCGTCTCATCGGCGAACTTCCCCGTCCCGTCGTTGATCAGGAGCTGCTCGGTGTAGCTGGGCCCGGAGTTGTCGACCCAGATGTCGAGGTCGCCGTCGCCGTCGACGTCGCACGGGACCGGCCCGTACTTGAGGCCCGACTGCGCGGGGAGCGACGCCGACGCGTCGGTGAAATGCCCCGCGCCGTCGTTGATCCACAGCATCTGCTTGGTGGCGTGGAGATCGATGAGCAGATCGAGATCGTGGTCGCCGTCGGCGTCGAAGACGTCGAAATCGATGGGCTGCGCGCCCTTGCCGCTCGGGAGCGTGCCCGCCGGCGCCTCGGTGAATTTACCGGTCCCGTCGTTGAGGTAGAGGTGCGCGGGCGTCGGCGCCGACTGGGCCCAGCCGTCGCTCACGAACAGGTCGAGATCGCCGTCGTTGTCGACGTCGGCGAAGCGCGTGGCGCCCGCGTTCGAGTGGAGCCCGGGCAGGTTCGTCGCCGCGTGATCGACGAAGACGCCGGCGTCGTTGAAGAGCAGCACGTCGGCGTCGCCCCAGGCGCTCGGGATGTAGAGATCGAGATCGCCGTCACCGTCGACGTCGCCGGTCGCGATCTGCCGGACGAAGCCCGAGTAGCCGTTGACGATCTTCTGGGAGCCGTCGGTGAACACGCCGGTTCCATCGTTCAGATAGACCCCGAACGGCTCGGCGGCGCCCTTGCTGAAGTACCCGTCGGAGTTGGGGAACAGGACGTCGAGATCGCCGTCACCGTCGATGTCGGTCATCCGCATGTAGTTGGTCCAGCAGCCGACCTTGCCTCCCGAGCAGCCCTGCACACCGTACGGCGACACGACGTCCTGGAAGTAAGGCGCGGCGGTGGCCGTCGCGGCGACGCTCGTCAGGGCGAGCACAGTGAAAGCAGCGATGGGGTGCGAAAGGCGAGCGCGCGCGGACATGAGACCTCCTCGTCGGGCCGAGGACTCTACAGGATGCCGGCGAGGTTCAGCGCTCGGCCTTCGGAGCGCCGGTCGAGTCCAGTCACATCGAATGTTGGTGACTCGTACTGCAACGAAGCGCGAAACCGGTCGTTCAACGTGGGAAAGATGTCCCACCACGTGCGATGAAAATCCTCCTTGGAGGCCCGGACGCCTCGGGAAACAAGCGCCGTCGTGTTACCGTCGGCGCCACGGCGAGAGCACTCGCCGGTCACCTTTTGGATCTCGGTACGGCGCCGCCGGCGAGATTGACGAAGAGGGCTGAATGGGCACGAACACATCGCGCGGGGCGCAGCGGGCACCGCTCACGCCGAACGAAGCTGGTCCGCCGAACACCCCTCGCCGGAGGCCGACGGCTGGCCTCGGCGCGGTGCTGATCTCGCTCACGGTGGCCGCGGCGAGCATCTCGGCGTGCAGCAGCACCGAGACCAACCCCTTCCCCACGACCACGAGCGGACCGAGCTCCACGGCCGGCGTCGGCGGCTCCGGCGGCGACGCGACCTCGACCAGCGGCACGGCGTCGAGCGGCACCGGCGGCGCTCCCGCGGTGCCGATCAAGCCGGCGCCCGCGGGCGCGCGGCGCCTGATCGGCCGCCAGTACCTCGGATCGATCCGCACCCTGCTCGGCGCGGCCGCGGCGCAGGCCGCCACGCCGCCCGGCGATCCGCAGCTCAACGGCTTCGAGACGATCGGCGCCACCGATCTCGCGACGCCGGCCTCGTCGGTGGAGACCTACGAGACCTCGGCGCTCGCCATCGCGTCGGCCGTCGTCTCCGATCCCGCGGTGGTCACCACGCTCCTCCCGTGCGTTCCCAGCGGCCCGGCCGACTCGCCCTGCCTCCGTGCGTTCGTCACGCAGTTCGGTCGCCTCGCCTGGCGCCGCGCCCTGACCGACACCGAGATCACCCGCGTCACCGGCACCGGCGTCGCCGCGGCGAAGGCCTACAACAGCTTCGAGGCCGGCCTCGGCACCACGATAAGCTGCCTGCTCCAGTCCCCGTACTTCCTCTACATCATCGAGATCGGCGCGCCCGACAAGGTCGATCCCACCGTGCAGCGCCTGACGCCGCTCGAGCTCGCGACGCGGATGTCGTTCTTCCTGCTCAACTCCACGCCCGACGCCAAGCTCCTCGACGACGCCGAGAAGGGCGCGCTCGACACCGAGGCGGGCATCCGCGCCACCGCCGCGGCGATGCTCAAGCGCCCCGAGGCCCAGACCACGCTCTCGGCCTTCTACTCCGAGGTCTACCACCTGCGCGAGCTCACCACCGCGACCAAGGATCCGGTGCTGTTCCCGCAGTTCACGCCGGCGCTCAAGGCCTCGATGCAAGAAGAGACGCTCCGCCTCATCAGCGACGTGGTGTGGACCCGCGACGCCGACGCGCGCGAGATCCTCTCGGCCGACTACACCTTCGTCGACGCCGATCTCGCGGCGCTCTATGGCACCTCGGCGCCCCCGGGAGGTGGCTTTGGCAAGGTGACGTTGCCGGCCGAGCAGAAGCGCGCCGGCCTCCTCGGACAGGCCAGCTTCCTCGCCCGCGGCGCCCACGACAAGGAGACCTCGCCCACGCGGCGCGGCAATTTCGTGCGCGAGGCCATCCTCTGCGATCCGATCCCGCCGCCGCCGCCCACCGTCAATCCGGTGCTGCCCGACGACGGCACGCCGAAGACGGTGAAGCAGAAGCTCCTCCAGCACATGAACGATCCGTCGTGCGCCAACTGCCACGGTCTGATGGATCCGATCGGCTTCGCCCTCGAGAACTTCGATCCGATCGGACAGTACCGCACCACCGACCTCGGCTTCGCGATCGACACCACCGCCCAGACCGACGATCTCGGCGCCTTCGCCAGCGCGCCGGAGCTCGCCGTCCTGCTCACCAAGGATCAACGCACCTCGGACTGCATGGTCGAGAAGCTCTATCGCCAGTCGATGGGCCACCTGGAGACGAAGGGAGAGCAGCCCGCCGTCGACGATCTCCGCAAGGCCTTTGCCGCCAAGGGCCACTCGATCCAAAGCTTGCTCGTCGAGCTGAGCGTGAGCCCCGCATTCCGGCTCGTCGGCGCCCCCAAGTGAAGGCTGGTTGAACCATGAAGCCCACCTTTATCAATCGTCGCACCATGCTCCGCGGGTTAGTCGGCGGAGCGATCGCCTCGGTCGGCCTCCCCTCGCTCGAGGCCATGCTCAACGGCAACGGGACCGCGTTCGCCGGCGGCGGGCCGATCCCCGTGCGCTTCCTCACCTGGTTCTTCGGGAACGGGGTGGTGCTCAATCGCTGGGTCCCGGGCGGCATCCGCACCCCGGTCACCGGCGCCAACTACCCGCTCAGCCCCGAGCTCGCGCCGCTGGTCAACGTGCAAGAGTACGTGTCGGTGGCCTCGGGGTTCCACAACAAGTGCGCCCAGCAGATCACCCACCACGAGGGGATGACGATCTTCAGCGGCCACACCATGGCCGACATCGGGCAGGGACAGGGCTTCTTCTCCAACGCCCGCGGCCCGACGGTCGACCAGATCGTCGCCGGTCAGATTGGCAGTCTCACCTCGATCCCCTCGGTGCAAATGGGGGTCATCAACAAGATCAGCATGGCCGACTACGGGACGACCATGCACAACCTCTCGCACAAGGGGCACCTCCAGCCGCTCCCGCCGCTGAAGAACCCGCAGCAGATCTTCGCCTCGTTCGTCTCGCTCTTCACGCCCCCCAACGATCCGAGCAAGCCGATCCGCATCGGCGTCACCGACGCGGTGCTCGAGGACTTCAAGGCCCTGAAGATGCGCCTCGGCGCGGCGGACAACCTCCGCATGGACGCGCACATGCAAGGCCTGTCCGAGCTCGAGGTGAAGATCAACTCCCTCCCGCCGCTCTGCGCCCTGCCCAGCCAGCCCGCGTCCAGCAGCGACGATATCGACGGCATCACCGCCGTCAACTCGGCCATGGGCGATCTCGTGGCCTTCGCCTTCGCCTGCGACGTGACCCGGGTCATCAGCTTCCTCTTCGGCGGCGGCGCCTCCGAGGCCGGCTTCAGCGAGATCGGCCTCGGCTCGCAGCACGCGCTCTCGCACGGCCACACCACCAACGCTCTCGCGCCCGGCGCGCCCGCCTACAAGGAGTCCGGCTCGGTCGACGACATGCACAAGGGCGTGGTCTACCAGATGCAGAAGCTGGCCTATCTGCTCGAGAAGCTCAAGAGCACGCCCGACGCGGCCGGGGGAAACCTCCTCGACAACACCGTCGTCATGGCCTCTTCCGACTGCTCGGAGGGGTTCAGTCACAACATCCACGATCAGCCGATTTTGCTCATCGGCGGCGGCGGCGGGCGCCTCAAGCACCCGGGCATCCACGTGCGCGACGGCAACGACCGCAACGCGTCCGACGTGGTGCTGACCGCGGTCCAGGCGGTGATCCCGACCTTGACCGAGGTCGGGTCGATCGATCCCGCCTACTACGTCAACGGGGCGCCGGATCCCGCGTACTCCAGCACACCGCTGATGGAACTGAAGCCGTAGCCGCGGTCATCAGGGACCGGCGCGGGGCGCCTCAAGGTCGGGCTCCGGGCGCCGATGTCTCCGAGGAACGAACCCCTCCGGAGCCGCCCCGTTGCTGTCATCGCTCGCCAGCCCTCCCCGACGCTTGCTCGACGCCCCTCCGACGGCCGAGAGGCCCCGGTCCAGCCCCTCGATAGCGGCCGCCGCGGCGCTGCCCGCGGTCGAGAGGCCACGGGTCCTCCTGATCGACGATCAGCCCGCGGTGGCCAGCGCCGTCGAGGAGATGCTCAAGGACGCTCCGGAGTTCGATTTTCACTACTGCAGCGACGCCAAGCGCGCGTTGATCGTCGCTCGTCAGCTCAAGCCCACGGTCATCCTCCAGGATCTGGTGATGCCCGACATCAGCGGCGCGGTGCTCCTCCGCTTCCTGCGCGCCGATCCGTTCCTCGTCGGCGTCCCGATCATCATGCTCTCGTCGCGCGAGGATCCGCGCGACAAGAGCCGCGCGTTCACCGACGGCGCCAACGACTACCTGGTGAAGCTGCCCGATCGGATCGAGCTGGTCGCGCGCCTGCGCACCCACGCGCGGAGCTACCTCGCCGGGCGCGAGCGCGACGCGGCGCTGCGAACGCTGGAGGCGCTGAAGATCGAGCTCGAGAAGAAGAACGAAGAGCTGGCGCGGATCTCCACCGTCGACGGGCTCACCGCCATCGCCAACCGCCGCCGCTTCGACGAGGTCCTCGATCTCGCGTGGCGATCGTCGCTGCGCCGACGCGAGCCGCTCTCGCTGATCATGATCGACGTCGATCACTTCAAGCGGTTCAACGATCGGCACGGGCACCTCGGCGGCGACGAGTGCCTCCGCCGCGTCGCCGCGTGCATCGACGCCGTGGGCCGCCGCCCCGGCGATCTGCCGGCGCGCTACGGCGGCGAAGAGTTCGCCCTGCTGCTGCCGAACACCGATCTCGACGGGGCGATCCAGCTCGCGAGCGCGGTCATCGCGCGGATCGCCGCCGAGGCCATCCCCCACGGCGACTCCGATGTCTCGCCCCACGTCACCGTCAGCCTCGGCCTCGCCAGCGCGGTGCCGACGCGCGAAGGCAGCCCCGACGATCTGATCCGCCGCGCCGACGCCGCGCTCTACGGGGCCAAGCGCGCCGGCCGCGCCCGCTGGCACGCCGCGGCGGGCTGAGCCCGAGAGGCTTCTCGGCGCGCCCGGCACGTCGTAGCCTCCGCGCGCCATGCCGACCCCCAACCTGTTCGCGTACGATCCGATCGGCAGCGTGCTCGTCGTCATCGACGAGCGCGAGGTGCTCGTCCACCGCGGCGCCGACGAGGCCCCGAAATGGAAGCGCCGCGCCGACGGCGATCTCGTGGGGCTCGGCGCCGGCGGCGACACGGTGATCACCCTGGAGAACAAGGGGAAGCTCACCTTCTTCGGCGGCGCCGACGGCGCGGTGATCGAGGCCGTCGAGCTCGGCAAAGAGGCCCTGTCGCTCGCGGTCACGCGCAACGGGAGCAAGTGCGCCGTGGTCGTCACCGATGCCGTCAGCATCGTCTGCCGCGAAACTGCGCCGGTGGAGATCGCGGCCGCGGGCGCGACGGCGGCCGCGTGGTCGCGCGACGGCGCGCGGCTCGCGGTGGGCCACGCGAGCGGCACGGTGCGGATCTTCTCCGCGGCCGGCGAAGAGGTCGGCGCGACGCGGCTCGAAGAGCCGGTGACGAGCCTCTGCTTCAGCCCTGCGGGCTTCTGGCTCGCCACCGGCGGCGATCGCGTCTTTCGCGTGGCCGAGGACGGATCGAGCGTCGAGCAGATCACCCGCGCCGGCGGGATGAAGCCCGACTGCGTCTGCGCGTCGACCGACGGCAGCATGCTCGCCGTGCGCCTCAGCGACACCGTGATGATCGCCCTCGCCCTCCCCTCGCGCGAGACCGTGGTGCAGCTCAGCTACATGGAGCGCACCATCGCCGGCGTCGCCTTCGGTCCGGATCGCCTGCTCGGCGTCGGCCTCGTGGGCGGCGACGGCAACATCGTCGACGTCCAGGAAAAGCAGCTCCGCCGCACCGACACGTTCGAGGGCCGCGCGCACAACCGCTGGCTCGTGAGCACGGTGATCAAGCCCGAGGTGCTCCCGGAGCCGCCCGCGCGCGCGCCGATCGGCGTCCGCGACATCACCGCCGCCGATCTCGGGCCCATGCCGTTCTCCATCGCCGGCCTCTCGATCCTCGGCTGGCTCGGGATCCTCGGCGGGCTGCTCGCCCTCGCGCTCGCGCTCAACATGTGCCGATGAAGCGCGCCCCCGCCCCGGCTGCTAGGCTCGCCGGACCCCCTTGAACGTCGACGCCAACTCGATCTTCGCGTCCATGCTCGTCAGCTCGATCGGGTTCGTCTCGTTCGCCTACGGCAAGAAGCAGAGCCGCCTCCCGCAGATGGCGATCGGTCTCGTGATGATGGGGTATCCCTACTTCGTCACCAGCGTCCCGCTGATGCTCGCCATCGGCGGCGGCCTCCTCGCGCTGCTCACGATCCTGGTGAAGATCGGCCTCTGATCCTCGCTCAATCCATGTCGTAGAAGTAGCGCTCGTTCTCCCCTGCGAGCGGCGCGGCGGCGGGCGCTCCGCCGGCCTCGACGCGGACGACCTCGAGCAAGTCTTCGAGGTCCGACGTCTGCTCTTCCCAGTAGGCCTCGGTACCGAACTGCACGAACGTGCGCGGGAAGATCGGATCGTGCCAGCGGCGCGCGATCCACGCCGCGTAGCTCATCATCCGCAGCCCGCGCAGCGGCTCGATCAGCCGCAGGCTCGCGCGATCGAAGCGCCGGATCGTCTCGTAGGCCTCGAGGAACACCTCGCGCTGACGCCGGGCCTCGGCGTCGCGCCCCGCGAGCAAGAGCCACACGTCTTGCACCGCGGGGCCGACCATCATGTCGTCGAAGTCGAGCACGTGAAACGCGCCGTCGCGGACGAGCAGGTTGCCGAAATGGAGATCGCCATGGACGCGATGAGCGTCGACGTCGCGCAGCCGCTCGTCCGCCAGATCGGCGACAGCGTTGGCTGCCGTGAAATAGCGACGATCGAGGCGCGCCGGGACCACGTCGTTCTCCTCCATCCACGCGAGCCGCTCCCGCCCCAGGGTGTCCCCCGAGAGGACCATCCGGTGCGGCGCCGGACGCGACGCGCCCACGTTGTGAACGCGCGCGACGAGCCGCCCGAGCCGCTCGATCAGCGCGTCGTCGAGCTCGTCCGGGGCGCGCCCGCCCATGCGCTGGAACAGGCAATACGGGATGTGATCGATCTGGCGCAAGGTCGCTCCGTCCGGGAACGGACGCGTGGGCGCGACGGGGATCTCGGCCTCTTCCAGATCGGCGAGGAACCGGTGCTCTTCCAGGATCTGCTCGCGGGTCCACCGCCCTGGCCGGTAGAACTTGGCGATGATCCGGGACCGATCCTCGCACTCCAGCTCGTAGACCCGGTTCTCGAACGAGTTGAGCGGATAGCAGACTCGATTGCAGAGCACGCCCGCCGCCTCGACGGCCTCGATCACCTTGTGCGGGGTGAGCGAGAGGAACAGATCGGCCGGCGTCTCGGTCGGCGGATCATCGGGCGGCGGGTCGTGGATCATGGAGGGTCGAAGTCGGTACCGCTTCCAGCGCACGAGCGCGAGGTCGACCGCGAAGGTCTGCTCACTTTCCTCCTGAAATCCGCTAGGGTGGCCCCTGCGCCGCGAGCGCGGCGGAGGAGCGATCATGGCCAAGGGACAAGAGAAGCCGAAGAAGACCAACAAGCCGAAGCTCACCACGGCCGAGAAGCAGAAGAAGAAGAAGGAGAAGTCGACGACGAGCAAATGACGAGCTCGCGCTGGCTCAGCCCGCGCTCCCGGGGGGGCGCGGGCTGAGCAGGCCGTCAATTCCGTCGCGGCTCAGCTCTCGCGCGGAGCGAGGCAGAGCGCCAGGAGCTCGCTCCGACTCTGCACGCCGAAATGCCGGTAAAGCGCCTTCACGTACTCGTGAACGGTGTGCGGGCTGAGGCGGAGATCGACGGCCACTTGCTTCTCGCTCCCGCCGCGCGCGAGGCCCCGCAGCGTGTCGGCGAGCCGCGGCGAGAGGCCGTGAATCAGCGCTTCGCGCAGCCCCGACGCCG
The DNA here is from genome assembly GCA_040006075.1 of Byssovorax sp. Lineage (GTDB taxonomy): Bacteria > Myxococcota_A > Polyangia > Polyangiales > Polyangiaceae > JANYGI01. Next base: position 9,338 of record JBDTXR010000133.1, read on the forward strand.
GCTCGTGGAGGAAGCCGCACTCGCGATGAAACACGTCGAGGAGGCGCCGCTCGCGCTCGGAAAAGGGCCTCTCGCCCCAGGCGCGATGGAGCGAGATCGCGCGCATCCCGCCCCCGCGCGGGACCGCGAGCGCGCAAACGAAGCTGTCGACGCGAGCGGCCTTCCGGAGCTCCTGGACGTGCTCGGATCGATACCAGATCCGATCGGACACGAGCTGCTGGCGCGTCCAGGTGCAGAACGGGCCCGAGATCGACGCGGCGAGCGGCGCCATCGACGGATCCACCGAGGTGTGCTGCTCGCCGCGGAAGAAGCGCAGGAACGTGGCGCGCTCGGCGTCGCCCGACCAGCCGCGATCGACGACGCTCTCGATCACGAGGCCGCTCGGCGACGGGCCGACGTGCAGCCACAGGCCCACCTGCGCGCCGACCAGCGCCGAGAGCCCGAGCAGCGCGTGCTCGTGCTGGACCTTCGATCCGCGGGGCAGCTCGCGCAGCTCGCCCGCGAGGCGGAGCGCGGCCGCCATCTCGTCGAATCGAATCGAATCGGACCGCCCGCTCGCGCGCATCGCGCCTCCTGACCGACCGAGGATCGCAAAGCTGGGCCCCGGCGGCAAGGGTATCCCCCTGTTCCGGGGGATGGCGCCGCGGGCCCCGAAGACGCTTGATCTCACCACACCGGCGCGCCGCTTCGCGCGCCCTGGGAGGAGCTCATGCGCTTCGATTCTCATTCTTGTGGACGCCTCGTATCCCTCGGTCTCCTCGCCTCGATTTCGCTGCTCGCGCCGGCCGCCGCGGCCTCGCCGCCGGCGCGGACCATCCTGCATCACGGCCAGATCTTCACCGGCGCTCCGGGAGGAGGCTTTGCGGAGGCCATCTCCATCGAGGGCGATCACGTGGTCGCGGTGGGCTCGAGCGCGGCGCTGCTGGCCCACCCGAAGGCCGGGACCCAGCTCGTCGATCTCGGCGGACGCACGGTGATCCCCGGCCTCAACGACGCCCACGTGCACGTGGTGATCCCCCACGGCACCTACGTGAACTCGCCGGCGTTCCTGCCCGGCCCCGGCCCGACGCTGGCCGAGATCGAAGCCTCGATCGCCGCGGGCGCCGCCGCGACGCCGCCGGGGACGTGGCTCTTCGGGTTCGTCGGCACCAGCGTCTTCGACGACGATCAGGCCAACCGCTTCTCGCTCGACACCGTCTCGCCCGATCACCCGGTCGCGCTCTTCGCGTGGACCGGCCACGGCACCTGGCTCAACACGAGAGCGCTCGAAACGCTGGCGATCGCCGAGGACGAGCCCGATCCCTTCGCCGGCCACTACGAGCGCGTCCCCGGCACCGCGATCCTCACGGGCGAGGTCCACGAGTACGCCGAGTTCGGTGTCCGCCGAAAGCTGCTCTCGTTCCTGCCCGACGCCGACCTCGTCGGGCAGTACCAGACCTTCGCGAGCGACGCGGTCCGCTTCGGCTTCACGAGCCTGCAAGACATGGCCGTCGGCCTCACGCGGCAGCGCGCCGTCGCGACGCTGCGCGCGGCGCACCTCCCGCTCCGCGTGCGATCGATGTGCTTCCCCCTCACGCCCAGCGAAAGCTGCGAGGTCAGCAACGACGGTCACGATCACGATCACGACGACGACGGCCTGCTCAGCGTCAGCGGCGTGAAGTGGGTCACCGACGGCACGCCGGTCGAGCGCCTGGCCTTCGTCGAGACCCCGTACGCCGATCGCCCGGGCTGGATCGGCGCGCCGGATCTGCCCGACGCCGCGCTCCACGCGATGCTCGAGCAGCACAAACACGGGCCGCTCCCCGGCAATCAAATGCTCTTCCACAGCGTCGGCGACGCCGCGATCCACCAGGTGCTCGACGCCATGGAAGACACCGGCACCCCCGCCTCGTGGCGCGGCCGTCGCACCCGGATCGAGCACGGGGATCTGCTCTTCCCGCCGGACTTCGATCGGGCCCACGATCTCGGCATCGTCATCGTCCAGAACGCGACCCACCTCGCGCTGACGCCGGTGTTCGCGCAGCGCTGCACGCCCGCGGTGTTCGCCGAGCTCGAGCCGCTCCGTTCGCTGCTCGACGAGGGCATCCCGCTCGCGCTCGGCACCGACGGCATCGGCGCGGTCAGCAACCCGTTCGTCGATCTGCTCCTCGCCACCATCCACCCGACGCGCCCGAGCGAGGCGCTGACGATCGAGCAGGCGGTGCGCGCGTACACGCGCGGCTCGGCCTACGCCGAGTTCGAGGAGGGCCACAAGGGCACGCTCGAGGCCGGCCAGCTCGCGGATCTCGCGGTGCTCTCGCAGGACATTTTCCACGCGCCGCCGCCCGCGATCCCCGGCACGGTGAGCGTGTTGACGATGGTCAACGGCGTCATCGTCTGGACCTCCGGCGCCGTCACGACGACCCCGTAGGCCGCCCCACGCCCTCCAGCCGGGGCGCCGCGAGGCGATTGTTTCCGCGCGAAAATCGGGCCTGGATCCGCCCCGCCGCGCGCCCCGACTTTCTCCTGGAAAGACTTATTTTACAGGCTGATCACGTCCAGGTCATGCTGGGCGGAGAGCGGCTCTCGCGGGGCCTCGAAAGAACGATCGATCCTTCGCGCTTGCCGTAGCAAAGATCTCCGGGTAGGCTCCATTTCGTCACGAGACGTCCCTGGCCGCTCGGCTCGTCGTGCCCTTCGTCGAAGGTGCCCGACCCGCTCGGAAGACTGGATGACGCAGCGTGCATCGCCGCGGGCTCTCTCGAGGGTTGCCTCCGGGTAGCTTTCTCCCGCGCGGCACGTCCCCGTTCGATCCTGCACGGCTTCATCGGATGGTCGGCGCCACGCATCCTCACGGATGCTCAGACAGAAGCCGTGAAAGCAGCGGATCATGGGTAATCGTCTCTACGTCGGGAATCTTTCGTTCAGCACCACCCAGCAGGCCGTCGAGGCCGCTTTTGCCGCGGTTGGGGAGGTTCGCGAAGTGGCGATGCCTACCGATCGCGAGACCGGGCAACCCCGCGGGTTCGCGTTCGTGACCATGGGCTCGGCCCAGGCCGCTAGCGCTGCGATCGCGCAGCTCAACGGCATGATGCTCGACGGCCGTTCCATCAAGGTGAACGAAGCCCAGGAGCGGCCGCCGCGCGGCGGTGGCGGCGGCTTCGGCGGCGGCGGCGGCGGCGGTGGCCGTGGCGGCGGTGGCTACGGCGGCGGCGGCGGTGGCCGTGGCGGCGGTGGCGGCGGTCGCGATCGCTACTGAGCGAATCGCCCGCGGCTGAACTCCCTCTCCGAGGGGGCCTCCCTATGTCCGGGCCACACGCCCTTCAACGACAGACGGAGTAGGCGCGACAGCACAGGCAGCGGGGCAAGTTGGTGCCCCGCGTCGCGCTGGAAAAGACAACGATTCGAAGGGGATTTCCCCTGGAACCGCGCCGGATATCCCCGGTGTCGCTCTGGACCCCAACCGGTCCTCGACAGCTGTGAAGCCTTCTCCAGGCCGGCTGCCGTTGTCTCCCTCTCTCTCTTCTTCCTCCTTCTCCACGTTCACACCAGCTTCCGCGGCTTGCACCAGGCCGCGGAAGACCTGCGTTCGTCCGCTCCATCGCGCGCGTCACGCCGTTCGACCAGGGGATTGCGGCGGCCTCGCGGGGCCGGTACGAGCCGAGCGTGGCCCCGCGCGTACCTGCGCCGACCCTCGCACCGGCGCGGGATCGGCAGCTCGATCTCAACCTGCTCGTGGCGCTCGACGCGCTCCTCGCCGATCGCAACGTCACGCGCGCGGCAGAGCGGATCGGGCTCTCGCAGCCGGCGATGAGCCACGCGTTGAGCCGCCTTCGCGTGCTCCTCGACGATCCGATCCTGGTGCGCACGCCGCGCGGCATGGTGCCGACGCCGCGCGCCGAGGAGCTCGCGCCGGCGATCCGCGCCGCGCTCGACGACATCGATCGCGCGCTGCGCGGCCGCCCGGCCTTCGACCCCGCCACGTCGACGCGGAGCTTCACCATCGCCGCGGTCGATCACGGCGAGCTGGTGATCTTGCCGCCGCTGCTCGCGCGGATCGCGGCCGAAGCGCCGCGGATCGATCTGCTGGTGCGGCCGCTCCGGCTCGACACGATCGAGAGCGAGCTCGAGGCCGGCGCCGTCGATCTCGCGTTCGGCGTGCTCAACGCCGGCGACAACCTCGCCACCTTCCGGCAGCGCCTCTTTCACGAGAGCTTCGTCTGCCTGGTGCGCGCCGATCATCCGACCGTGGGCGAGACGCTGACCCTCGAGCAGTTCGTCGCGCTCGATCACGCCCTCGTCGGCCCGCGCGGGCGGCGCGGCGGCTTCGTCGACACCGAGCTGGCCAAGCTCGGCCTCGCGCGTCGCGTCGCGCTGATGGTCCCGCATTTTCTCGTCGCGCCGATGGTGCTCGCCAAGAGCGATCTGATCCTCACGGCGCCCGAGCGCATCGCCCGCGCCTTCGCGGCGATCCTCCCGCTCCGCGTCGTGCCCACGCCGCTCGCGCTCAAGGGATTCGATGTCTCGCAGCTCTGGCACGAGCGGCAGGCGAACGACGCGGCGCATCGGTGGCTCCGCGGTTTGATCGTCGAGATTTGCCGGACCCTCTGACGCTCCGGTCGACGCAGGAAATCGACGCGCGCGCGCGCTTCGGGTGAAGGATCCTTTGATTGGCGGACAATCTCGGGCGAAGTGTGGAGCTCGGGCAGAGCTCGACGGAGGATGAACATGGCTAATTTCTTGGACTCATCGGGATCGTTGGGGCGCCGCGGCGTCGTGCTCGCGGGCCTCGGCCTCGCGCTCGGCCTCGCCGCTGCGTGCGGCGGATCGGTGACGGATGCCACCACCAGCACCGGCTCGGCGAGCACGTCGACAGGAAGCGACACCACCTCCACGGGCAGCTCGGCGGGCGGCGCGGCGATGACCTCGGGCAGCGCCACGGGCGGCTCCGTGATGACCTCGGGCAGCGCCGCCGGAGGCGCGCCGATGACCACCGGCAGTGGCCCGATGACGACCGGCAGCGGCCCGATGACCACCGGCTCGGGGATGACCACCGGCTCGGGCGGTCCGGTCTGCCCGGGCATGCAGCCGGCCAATCAGGACATGTGCAGCACGCCCGGCGAGAACTGCGATTACAACGGCACGCAGTGCACGTGCAGCGGCGGCGGCAACTGGCACTGTAACCCCTGCCCCGCGGCGGAGCCGGCGCAGGGCTCGGCCTGCATGGGAACGGGCATGGGCGGCCCCACGGTCTGCGATTACGGCGCGGATAGCTGCCGCTGCACCCAGGGTGCCTGGAAGTGCGCGACCTGCCCGGCCGTCGCGCCGAAAGACAACGATGCGTGCATGGATCAGGGGCTCTCGTGCCTCTTCGGCTCGAGCACCTGCTCCTGCTTCAATGGCACCTGGCACTGCCCGCAGCCCTGCCCGCCCGCCCAGCCGGCGCCTGGATCGATGTGCCAGAGCGGCATGGGCGGCCCGCCGATGAGCTGCGATTACGGCAACACCACCTGCGTGTGCATCCAGGATCAGTACTTCTGTAACTGAGAGTGCCAGTCAGCGCGGGGATCGGCGCGCGCGGCGCCGACGACGCACGAGCGCCGCCGCGGCGAGGACGAGGCCCGGCGCGCCGAGGCCCGCGGCGGTGGCCGGCGCGCTCACCGAGCAGCCGCCGCTCGCTCCGCCCGACGAGCTCGACGACGTGGCGGTCGTGCCCGAGCTCGTCGACGACGCCGCGGTGGTGGCGCTGCTCCCGCCCGCGCCTTCGCAGGTGGCGCCGCCGATGGTCAGCTTCGTCGCGCCCCACGCGTCAGGGCACTTGCTCCCGTTCGACGTCGTCGCGCCGCAGGTGAGCGGGCCGCAGTTCACTTGCAGGTGCATCACCGGGGTGAAGGTCGCGCCCTGGTTCTTCGAGAGGCCGACCGCGAAGCCGTCGACGAACTCGTCGGCGCAGGCGTAGAGCCCAGCGCTGGTCCAGGTCAGGCACTTTGCGCCGATCTTCGAGACCTGGGTGAAGGCCAGCGTGCTCGCGGGGGCGGTCCAGATCCCGTCGGTGTCGCCGCCGACAGCCACCGTCGCTCCGTCGGGGGAGATGGCGAATCCGAGGAGGTTGCCGGTGCTGGTGAAGGCGTCAGTCCAGCTCACGCCGCCGTCCTTGGTCACGACCAGCCGGTCGGTCTTCAGGGCGTCGAGACGGACATAGACCACGTCGGGGTTCTTCGGATCGATACCGCCGATGTACGGGAGAGCCTGGTCGTTGCTACCGGGGATGGGCAGCTTTTGCCAGGTCGCGCCGCGATCGCTGGTGCGCTCGAGGGCGCCGGCGTACTCGGGCTTGCCGTAGCGGCCGCTCACGTAGATGCGGTTGCGGTCGCTCGGCGCGGCGTCGAGGGTGAGCCCCAGGAAGTCGGCGGGCATGTCGACGCCGGCCACCGTCCAGGTCGCGGCGTTGTCCTTCGTCTCCCACACTTCGGTGAGGAACATGCTCCCTCCAACGCTGTTGGAGATGGCCAGGATCGCGTTCTTCGGGTCCTGGGTCTCGGTCGCGAGATCGATCACGTAACGGTCCTTGAGGCCGCCCGCCGCGAAGTCCCACTGACAGCCCTGGTCGTGACTGGCGCTCAGACCCTCGAAGATCCCGGCGATGAGCGAGCCGTCGGCGGTGATCGCCATCATGGGATCTTCGGTGCCGCTGTAGCCCACGGCGGCCTCGCAGACCCAGGACCAGTGCGCGCCGTGATCATTGGTGACGGTGAGGCCGTAGGTGGTGCGGACCACGAGGTGATCGGGATCCGAAGGGTCGACCGCGATCTGTCCGGCTGCGGGGAAGCGCCCGTTCGCCAGGGCCGGCACGCCGACGAGCGAAGCGGCGAGGACCAGGGCGGCGGCCGAGCCGAGCGGGATAAGCTTCATGGTCGGGCAGTGTACGGGCAACCCGGAGAAATTTCACGCCCGCCGCGGCAAGATGTCGCAGCGCCCCGGGCGATCGAATCGACTAGGGTTGCGGCATGGCGAGCCTGGCCGAGGACGCGCGACGGATCTTGCTGCGGTGGCTGATCGGCCTGCGCTGGGCGGTATTTCTGCTGCTCGCGGGCACGCTCCCGCTCGGCGCGCTGGCGCTTGGATTCCACGTGAGGTGGGCGTTCGCGCTCCCGCTCGTCGCGCTCCCGCTCGCGCTCAACGCCTGGATGCAGCACGGTTTACGCAAGGGACGCGCGCCGAGCGCCAACGCCCTCGCCGTCGGCGTCGCGCTCGATTTGCTGGCGATCGGCGGCATCCTCGCGGCCTCGGGCGGCGCGGCGAACCCCTTCAGCGTGGTCTTCGTCGTCCACGTCGCGCTGGCCGCGTCGCTGCTCCCGGCGCGCACCACGTTCGCGCTGGCGGGCCTCGCGGTGTGCCTCTTCGCCGCGCTCTTCGCCGTGCCCTCGGGCGGCTGCTGCGAGAACCATCCGGCGGGCGAGCCGTTCTCGGCGCACCTCTACGGCATGTGGATCGCGTTCGTGATCGTCGCGGGGATGGTCGCGTATTTCCTCACGCGCGTCCGCGGCGCGCTCGCCTCCCGCGAGCAGGAGATCGCCAGTCTCCGGCAGCAAGCCGAGGCCACGGCGCGCTTCGCTGCGCTCGGAACGCTCGCGGCGGGGACGGCGCACGAGCTCGCGACGCCGCTCGGGACCATCGCCGTGCTCGGCGGCGAGATCGCCTCCGGAGCGGCGGATGCCGAGGGAAATGGCGCGGCGATCCTCGCGCAGGTCACGCGGTGCCGCGACATCCTCACCAAGATGCAGGGCGGCGGAGGCGCGCGAGAGAAGATGGCGGCGAGCGCGCCGATCGGCGCCTCGGTGCGCGCGGCGATCACTGCCTGGAGGCAGGCGCATCCCGAGGTCCGCGTCGATCTCGCCGAGCGATCGGGCGCCGACGCGAGGGTCGCGCTCACGGCCGAGGACGTCGAAGCCACGGTGTGCACGCTGCTCGACAACGCCCTTCACGCCACGCGCGCGGCGGGCGGAGCCGAGGTGATCGAGGTGGAGATCGCGAGTGACGGGGGCGAGGTCCTGGTGCGCGTCGACGATCGCGGGACCGGCGTCGCGCCGCACCTCGAAGGGCGCCTGGGCGAACCGTTCTTGACGACCAAGGAGCCCGGAGAGGGCATGGGCCTCGGCCTCTACCTGATTCGAGCGCTGCTGGCGCGGGCCGGCGGGGAGCTCTCTGTCGCGCGGCGCGCGCCGTCGGGCACGCGGATCACGCTGCGGCTCGCGCCGGCGGGCGGATGAGCATGGGAGTCCCCGAAGAGGCGCTCTCCGGGCTGCCCGGCGAGCCGACTCTGCTGCTCGCCGACGACGACGACGCGTTTCGCGAGGCGATGAGCCGGGCGCTCGGGCGACGAGGGTTCGCGGTGACGGCGTCGCGCAACGCCGATGAGGCCGAGGACGCCGCGAAGAAGCAGGTCTTCGAGTACGCCCTCGTCGACGTGCGGATGCCGGGGCGAAGCGGCATTGATCTCGTGGCGGCCTTGCGGAGGATCGATGAGGGGACGCGGATCGTGGTGTTGACCGGCTACGGCACGATCGCCAACGCCGTCGAGGCGATGCGCGCCGGCGCCGCCGATTACCTGACCAAGCCAGTCGACGCGGCGGCGTGCGAGCGATCGCTCCTCGGCCGCAGCCCGGAGGCCGCAGCGGTCGCGGTCGAGGAGGACGACGTGCCCTCGCTGGAGCGGGTGGAGTACGAGTATCTCCAGCGGGTGCTGGCCGACTGCGGAGGGAACGTCTCCGAGGCGGCGCGCCGGCTGCGGATGCACCGGCGCTCGCTCCAGCGCAAGATCACCCGCCAGCCGCCGCGCCGGTGATCCCGATCCGCTACCTGGGACTGGGCTCGTCGAAGGAGCTGATCGTGGTCACCGCGCCGACCGAGGGGGTGAAGAACCGGGCGCGGACTGCCAGGTAGGCAGGATCGGCGAAGAAGCGATCGCCCGCGCTCTCGTCGGGGAAATGCATCGTGAAGACGCGATTCATCGGCGCCTCGGTCTCGCTCTTCAGCACCGCGCTGACCACGAAATCGTACCCGAAATCGCCGCCGTGCGCGTGGAGGATGGGAATCATCCCGGCGCGGTAGAGGCGGTAGCCGGCGTCGTCCTTCACCTCGACGCCGACGAGCCGCACGTGGCGCATGGAGCGGGCTTCAGCGGCCATGGGAGCACCCTCCGTCGACGTCGAGCACGGCGCCGGTGACGATGACACGATCGATCGAGGCTGACATGATGAGAGTCCTTCCATCCGCACGAGTTATGGTGAGCCCAGGTATACGGGCGCCTGCGCCGCAAGAAAGTGACATTTTTCGATGGTGATCATTCCCCTGGGCTATGATCAAGCGATCTCCTCATGACGCTCGACCAGCTCCTCGCCTTCCACGCCGTCGCCTCGCTCGGCACGTTCGCCGCCGCCGCGGCCGAGCTGCACAAGTCACAACCCGCGGTGAGCAAGCTGGTGCAGAACCTGGAGGCCGAGACGGGCCTCGTGCTCTTCGACCGCACCGCCTACCGCGCCACGCTGACCGACGCGGGCAAGCTGTTCTTCGAGCGAGCCGCGCAGCTCGTGGCCGACACCGAAGCGCTCCAGAGCTTCGCGGCCGGGCTCGCCGGCGGCGGAGAGCCGGTGGTGCGGCTGGTGCTGGAGGCCGTCACCCCGCTCCCGCCGGTGCTGGCGGTGATGCGCGAGGTGCAGGCGTTGTTTCCGGCGGTGAGGTACGAATTACGGACGGAGCGACTGGCCGGCGCGATGGAGGCCTTGCGCGACGCGAGCGCGGATCTGGCGATCACCAGCGCGCATGGGCTGGATCGAAAGACGATGGCGGCGCAGGCGTTTCGCGAGGTGCGGATCATCCCGGTCGTGCGGAGCGATCATCCGCTGGCGCGGGCGGGATCGCCGGTGCCGAGCGCGGTGTGGCGGCAGCACGCGCAGGTGGTCCTGCGCGACAGCGCGCGGGGCGAGCTGCGGCACAGCCTGAACGTGCTGGAGGGTGGTTTGCGCTGGAGCGTGACCGACGTTCACGCGAAGCAGCAGATCATCGAAGCGGGGATGGGCTGGGGCGGGATGCCGGAGCACCTGGTGGCCGGGGGGTTGAGCGACGGAACGCTGGTGGCGCTGACCGTGAAAGAGTTCGATGTCGCGGCGATCGAGCTGTTCACCGTGCGGCGGCAGGACCGCCCGCAAGGCCCGGTGGCGCAGGCGCTGTGGTCGCGGCTGCGCTGAGGGCGAGGAGGAGCAGCTCTCGGACGTTGGGAGGACACTCGATGTCGCTGGTGTCCTGGACCCAGCGGTGCTCGTCGAACTCCTCGTTGGGGCGAATGGTGGAAGTGGCAACATCCGCGACGAAGACGAAGTTCAGGTGAAGGCCCTTGGAGCCCGCCTGGTGCTCTTCGTAGGCGAGGAGGCCCGGCGGGGTGCCGTGGACTGCGTTGGGAGTGAGAGGGAAATGGCCCTGGAGGCCGGTTTCTTCGAAGAGCTCGCGGCGGGCGGCTTCGAGGGGGGTTTCGTTGGGCTCGATCTCGCCGCCGACCGGGAGCCAGGTGGCGAGGCGGCGGTGGCGGATGAGGAGAACGTGGCCGGCGTGACGGGCGAAGATGGCGACGGAGAAGGCGCGGCGTTCCATGGCGGGAGGGGCATTTACGCCAGCCGGACGCCGCGGACAATAGCCGCGACCGGAAGGGAGCGGGCCAGTGAGGAACCACGGTTCAGCATGGTGTCGGCCGAGCGG
>JBDTXR010000134.1:0-19926 GCA_040006075.1 Byssovorax sp.
GGATCGCCTTCTTCCGCGTCTGCTCGGGCCGCTACGAGCGCGGGATGAAGGTCTTCCACAAGCGCCTCGACCGCGACATCCGGCTCACCAACCCGGTGCAGTTCCTGGCGCAGGAGCGGACTCTGGTGGAAGATGGCTTTGCCGGCGACATCATCGGCGTCTTCGATCCAGGCATCTTCCTGATCGGAGACACCATATCTTCCGGCGGTCCCCCGGTGCAGTACGCGGCCCTCCCGCAGTTCCCGCCCGAGTACTTCGCCCGCGTGGCGATGATCGATCCGCTCAAGCGCAAGCAGCTCAAGAAGGGCCTGGAGCAGCTCGCGCAAGAGGGCAGCATCCAGCTCTTCCGCCCGCCGGAGGGCCGCGAGGGCGAGTCGATCGTCGGCGCCGTGGGCGAGCTCCAGTTCGACGTGGTCCGCGCGCGCTTGATCGCCGAGTACAGCGTCGACGTGCGATTGGAGCGCCTGAGCTTCACCATGGCCCGCTGGGTCGAGGGCGAGGCGGTGCCGATCGCCGAGCTCGAATCGCAGCTCTACGGCTACGGCGCGCTCGACATCCACGGTAACCCCGTGGTGCTCTTCAAGGGCGACTGGCAGATGGAGACCTGCGCCAAGGCCTTTCCAAGGAGCCAGTTCGTCGAGCTCGGCAACGCCGCCCCGAAGATCGAGGCGTAGCGCCCATTCCGTGTGGGGCGGGCCTCCGTGCCCGCCGCATGGAGTCTCTGGGGCGACCGAGACGTGATCTGGATCTGCTCGAGCCCGATCAATCCTCGCGTACATGTCGCGGAAGCTTGGCAAGCATGCGGTCCTGACCGAGCTCCGGCTTGGGAGCGTTTCTTGCCGTCTTCCACAGTCGTCGAAGTGCCTTCTTGCCTCCGGAGCACTCTTCCGCGCTTTTCACGAGATCGGCGAAAATGTCCTCGTCTTTTTGTGCCGCCCGAAGCAGGCTCAACGGTGGCCAGTCGTTGTTGACCCAGGCGCGCGCTAGCCGATCTCGTAGCTGCTTTGCGTGGTCCCAATTCTCGCGAAACAGGAAGGAAAATACGTTTCCGACGAGCCAACCGTGCCGAGCGTACTTGAGCGACTCGCGGTGCGCGACTGCGAATGCTGTTTCTGCGAGGGGGGCCAGCGCCGCGTCCGGGTGATCGAACACCACGCGCAACGTGACCGCACACGCGGTTGCGTACACTGCGGGATCCGAAAATGTGCGGAGTAGTGCTGTCCAGGCGGGGACGAGGAGCGCAATGTCTCTCACGCTCTGTGCGCCCCAGGCTTCCAGACACGCGCGCACGAGGTGCGGGTCACTCCGAAGTTGCGCGAATGCCGGCTCCGAGAGCAACTCGATCGCAGCGAAAGCCGTCTTTCCACGCGTGCTCGCGAATATCTCTCCAAGGCGGCGGCCATCCTTCGCGCGCAACTGCACCTGCGAAGGCATGCTAACGAGCCACGGGAGTAGCTGCTGCCTCGAGATGGTTCCGGCGAAGAATCGCTGCACGACAGTGGGTATCAGTCGCCCAAGTACATCGGTCGCCCACGGCGCGCGCTGCCATCGATCGGCACCTGCAGGCTCAAATGCGTCGAGCAGCCAATCTTCCTCGGCAAGAGAGACCGCGATCGGGACGAGATCATCGATTCGCGCCGCTCGCGCTTCGTCCTTCACCATCTCGAGAATCGACGTGACGACGTCCGGGCGCGTCTCGAGCAGCGTTGTCGGATCCCAGCCGCGATGGCGTTCCGCATAGACAGCGAGCACGAGGACTCCCGCCGCGCCGGGCAGCATGCGAGAGAGGTGATGCACTGCCCCGGAGGGCTCTCCGAGCGCTGACGCGACGGCGTCCAGCATCAGCGCGGGAATCCGGCGGTCGGTTGGGTAGCGCGCAATCCACTCGATGAGATTGTCGACACCAAGAGCTGCCACGATGTTTGCCAGAAGGGCTCGATCCGCCGCGCCGGTACGCGAAACAATCTTCTCGGCAGACGCCAACAGAGCAGCAGGCTCGACGAGAGAAGTCAATGCGCCCAGCAGAGCGAGATCGTCAAGAGCCTCTGCCCCCCTGCGCAATCCCTCCGCCAGCGCTGACGTGACGCCGACGCGCGTGGCCTCGATTATCGACGAGACGAGCTCGAGTCGTGCTCCGGACGGCATGATCTCGAGTATTTCAACGGCCGTTGTCGGCGCTCTTTCGATGAGTGCGCTGGCGAGCGCGCCTAGCTTCCTGACCCACACTGCCGCGGATGGCTCGGTCTGGTGTTTGTGCAAAGCTCCATAAACACCTTCGCGCACCGATGTCGCGAGATCGGTTGATGTGGCGGCGTCCATGACGCGCACCGCGACATCCGGCTGCGCTTCCGCGCGGGCTTCGAGCGACTCGGCAAGAAAATTGCCGATCTCGGAGCCGAGATGTGGTGCCAAAGAGGGCGGATCACGGGCGAGAAGATCCAGCGCGACCAGCAGGTTGCGCGCCGAAGGCGGGATCGCGCGCGCGTGTCTCAAGCAGGTCCACAGGGCTTCCGTCTTTTCCGCGGTCGCCTGCTCGGTCTGTGGTGCCAGGCGTCGAAGCAGATCCACGCGGGTGAATGCCGCAGTGAGGTTGGTTTCTGCGCGCGCGCGGAACTCACGGTACCGGAGGAAGACCCGCAGCTCGCTCGCCGGTATTCTCGGTAATCCAAGCTCCACGGCCTCGTTCCAGAGCGCCTGAACCTCGTCCGGGTGAGCCTCCGCGATCTCGGCGACCCAGGGAGCTTCCACCAGCGCCGAGGTGCCGTTCGGCAAACTCCTACCGTCGCATCGGAGGGTGCGATCACGCAGGGAGTAAAAAAGACCGTCTGCTCCTCTCGCGATAGCCAGCCAATCGAAGAGATTTTGCCCGAGATACCGTGGCTGGAGCGCGAACGTACAAAAGCTGTGATCGGCGCGGATCCAGGGAGGAAGCCAGGACCACAGGAGGTGAGCGGCCTCGTCAGCGGTATCGGGATCGGTCCAGAGCAGCGGGCGAAGGTCCTGCCCGAACCAGAGCGCAGCAAGATGTTTCCGGGCCACGGGCGAGAGAAGAGGCTCCGGCGATTCGAACGGCGAAAACCTCAGCGATTCTTGATACGAGGCGCGATCGACAGGATGAGATGGGAGGCGAAAGTGAGCGGATAGACTGGTAACGGAGCGGATCTCGGCGCACGCGCTCCGCGGAATAAGCAAGCTGTGTGTGAATACGGTTCCGGTGCGCTTGCCTTGGCGATCCGGCCAGGTGCGCGACAGCACGTAGAAGCGTCCGCATGGGTAGCCCGTCTCGTACTGCTCGAAGTCGGTACCGTGAGGAAGATAGCCTGAAAGATCGGAGAGCAGATCAATCGTCCGCTCCTCCTCGGCCTCGAGCCGCGTCGACGATGCGAGAAGGCGATGGCCTTCGTCATACCCGTGGAGTGTTTGCTCGAGCGGAATCACGGCGACGAAGTGCGCGGCCCGGGGAGAGCGTCGTCGCCCTCGAGCAACCAGCCGATCGGGAGAGCGATGTCAGGGTCGCTGATGGGATCACCACCGGGCGTGGGGTGATAGACCACGTTGCCCATGAGTTCGGGATCGATTTGCTCATATTGGCCAAGAAAGACGGGATCCGCGAGATCGCCGCCGGTCGAGGAGAGGCCGAATACTCGAACCCCGTCGGAGTTGAAGTTCGAACAGAGGAAATCGTGAAGCAGAGGGAAGTGCGCTTTCACAAAGGGTTCGGGACCGAGATCTTGCACGCCGCGCGGAATGGCGTCCCAGCACGTGACGACAACAGCTACGCGGAAATGGTTCGAATCGGGAGCTTCGCCCATCAATAATCGACGTTCTTGGCGGAGGAACTGGAGGACCTCGACCAAGGCAACCGCCGTCGGCGGGCGAACTGCCTGGTCCGGGTTTGGCCGGCGATGTAGCTCTTCGGAGCTTTGTGGCGCGAAGGCGGCGTCGAACAGGAACGCGGGGTCCTCGGCGGCCCGCGGTTTTTTTGGTTCGGGAACAGGCTCTTCGCCACGGACGTGCGCCCACTGCGCCGCTTCCATCGGCCCGATGAGGCGTGCGCTCGTCGGCTTGAGGATATCGCGCGGGCGCAAGAATAACAGCAGCCCTAAGCTCCCAGTCGCACGCATCTGCCACGCCGTCGTCCAGCCTGCATCGCGCTGCGTGAAGATCCGTTCTAGCTCTTCTCCGCTATAATCAGTAAAGGCGAGCGTGAAAGGGAGAGCTTCTTTTGCCCCCGCCCAGCGGAGAGGTACGTTGAACGCGGTGACTTCACCTCGCCGCGTGCGGGGCGGATAATTGCCCTGGAGTAAGTAACTAGAAACGTCGCGCAGCGGTCGGAGGACCTCGGGCAAGCCTGCCGCGTGGAGCCGCCCTATTTGTGCATGCACTCCGAGCCAAAGGCGGCCAAGGTACGTGGTCTTCCCGGCGTCGCTCATACCCAAGATCGCGAGCAAACGTGCGGGTTCCATCAGAGACGATCTCCCCGAAAGACTTCAAAAAAACTACCGCGATATTCGGGCTCGATCGTCATGGGCGGTAGCGAGTCCAGCCGCATCGTTTCTTCTAGCAGGAAAGCGAATGGTGCGAGGACCCCAACGGGCTGTGCGCCGGGTTGTGAGAAAGCGGCGCAAGGGAACACGTTCCAGGGGATGTTCGGCGGCAGTTCATCAAGGCGTTTGAAGAGCGCGGCAAGCCGACTCTCAAGGATCCCCCATTGCTTGGCGTCGCGGCGCATGTCGCCTTCGGGTAGACTTGCCTGGTGGGCTATTTTGTCATATTTCGCCAGGACGACGGCGATCGGAGCGGCGCTGCTGGTCGAGAGACCGAGAAACGCGATCAGTCGATCGAGAAGGTAGCTGACGTTTTTTCGATACTCGCGATTGGTCAGGACCGCCGGAGCGTCGATGACCAACAGAAAACCGTCGCTTCGGGGCAAGAATTCAAGTGTGTCGGGCAATCCACTCGACCCCATATCAATCCATGTGTCGAACCATTCTCCCGGCATATCCGTGAGAATAAGGTGTGTTGGAAGGGCATGCCGAGAGCCATCCCGCTTCAGCGCAACATGCAGAAAGCTGGGTTGACGAAAGGAGGATTGGGTGGAGCGGGGGACGATCGGTTTTTCGCCACCTTGCCAGTCAAATGCAGGATCGGTCAACCTCTGGAACCCTTGTAATGAGCGACTACCGCAAAATCGCCACGGAAATCCCGCGGTATAGCCGTTGGCCAGTTGGATGTAGAACGCGGTAAGAAAACAGGTCTTCCCGCGGTCTTCGCCGCCCATGATCGTGAACAGCTTGCTGCGAGGATCCCACAAGAACTCCCCCGCTTCTTCGCCACCCAGGGCAGATCCAGACCAGAAGCGCGATGGCTCAATCCTCGCGTCTGATTCCGAACCGCCGTCCTGGATCGCCGGCTCGAGGGCCGCGACGCTCGGGTAGATTGACACGCGGGTATCGGGAGCGCCATCGTTCGGTTGCGCGCGGCCATTCTGCAAGTCGTCGCACTCGGTCTCCGGATCCGAAAACTCGGTAGCACGGGCGCATACGCCCGTGTCCGAGTAGGCGCAGTCGGGGTTCTTGCACCGATAAGAAGCCATCTGCTACTCCTTCGGCGTTTGCCAGGCTTCGCCGAGGAAACGGTGCAGGCACAGCTCGCGATGGACCCAGGTTGCCCATTGTTGGTGGGTTGTCGGCCGCTCGAGGTTGACACCCACATTCTCGACGAGACCGCTCAGGATCTTCTCGGCTGCGATGCCGGCGCTGGCTCCGTTCAGAATGAATCCTATCGGGAAGCAGGTTGCTTCTTGCTTGATCCAGCCGGGGATCACGTTCGTGATCTTCGCGGTGACGAGATCGCGCTCGAGAGTTGCTGCTTCGATGAGCCGCGTCGCGTGATCTCGGAGGGGGGCTTCCGTGTCGAGGTCCGGATTGAGTCGGCGCAGCGTTTCGCTGAAGTAAGCCGCCTTCGCCTCGGAAGGCCATATGTCCGCCAGCGCGGCCAAGTCGTAAGCCATCCAGAGGACTCGTTGATTGGCCGGAATGTCGCGGTACCTTCGTCGAAGGTTCGGCGAGTAGAGCGACTGGCCCCACCAGAGCAAGTTGGCTTCGTTGATGCCCGATTGATTTGCGCCTTCGACCTCGGTCAGCTTAGCTTCGATCTTGCGGACGTCACTCGCGAGCGAGGCTGTCTTCTGCTTGCTAGCATTCGTTTGCTTTCGCGTGATCTCGATAAGCTCAGTTATTGTCTTCGCAAGGTCAGCAACGTACTGGTGGTGGTTTGAAGCGACTTGCGTCTTGAGCGTATCCCATGCTAACTTGTCCGTCGGCGTCTCTTCCTTCTTCGCTGAGGGCTCGATGGAATCAAGCTTCCGGGTGTGTTTGGCTCGCGGGGCCTCGGCTGAACTAAAGGCGATCGACGTCAGTTCTTTGGACAGCTCTCCAAGTCGTGGCGTCGTGTTGCTCCACTCCGTCGCGGAGCGCATCAGCGAGATAACTCCGGCGATCCGCGGTTCTTTCTCGATAGCTACGCTGAGCGCCGCCCAGGCGACCACATGCACCCAGGCCAACCCGGCTTCGCCCTGTGCAAGGGTAGGGACAGCGTTCTCCAGGTGACTATACACTCGTCGAATCGATTGCCGATCCATCGCGCCAGAGCAATCCGTGGGTAACCAGAGCGCCTGAACAGCGCTGGTCACGGTCTCGGGTGATTCGAGGTCTGATGCCAGATCGGCCACCACGCCGGTCACCTTCGCGACGTGCTCATCATTGGTCCACGCCAGGCCCATCTTCTCCCGCGCGTGCTGAATCGCTTTCTTCGGCGTCATCGTCATGATCTCCACCTCCCGCAGTCGCTGTCGTCGATGGCGGAGGTTGTACCATCCTCCAGGGAATTCCGCATCGCCCGTCTCGATCGGGTACCCTTCCTGGGCCACGTACTTCCAGGCGCATGATCCACGACCGGCCCAGCTCCCTGAACCTCCTCGCCCTCCTGGGCGTAGACCCCTCGTCAAGCCTCGCCGCGAGCGTGTCGAACGATCCGATCATGCTTCACGACGCGGTCCTTTCTGCGATTCGCGGTCGTCGCGACGCGGGACCGGAAGATTCGGCATGGCTCGCGAACCTGGCGGCGGCGCTTCCCGTCGGAGCGAAGGAGCCCCCGCAGCTCGATGATCCGGCGCCGGAGGCGAACCTCTGCGAAGCGCTCCTGCTCGCCTTCGCGGCGACGGGCGAACGACTCGATGACGATCTGCGAGAGGTCGTGATCGACATTCAAAAGCTCGGGGTCGACTCGCCCCGGCGGCTCGGCCACATCATTCAGCGCGTGCCAGGCAAGTCGGAAGCGCAGCTCTTCCCGATTTTCGCCGCGATCCTCGCCCAGGGCGCGCGCCACGACGCCCTGTCGTTCGCGAACGATCTCGGCTGGGACGCGCTGCTGCAAGCACGCGCCGCCTCGCCGAACGTGACGGTCGCAGAGCTTGCGCGCCTGGCACTGGACTCTCCGGCGCGTCTTCTCGCTCGTCGTCCCGAAGCGATTCGCGATTTCGCCGTCGGCGATCCAGCGGCCCGGGGCGAAAGCGCGCCGAGCCGTCTGCTCGCTGCCGCTGGGGTCCCCGACGAGGCGGTGCCTCTGTCTGTCGCTCCGGGGGCGTCGGCCGCTCGAGTCGGCGCAGTCCCGGGCGCGCTCCAGCCGAGCACGGCGCTGCGCGACATGATCACCGCACCGACCACATGGAAGCGGAACGAGGCCCTGCTTGGCTTGCTCATGGGTGAGCGGACGGGCAGGGTTGCTGGGGTCGAGCTCGACTTGCACCGCGACGCGTCGGCTCGCATCGCGAGCGCCCTTCCAGGCCCTCGCGAAGAGCTCACCCCAGGTTCCGATCGGGGAGCGCGGCCGAGCGACTGGATCCGTCTTGAAATCGCGGCTCTTCACCACGGTGCCGTCCTCGCCAAGCGCGCCATGCCTCGGGAGGTCGACCGTCCTCGCCGGGTCCTCGCCGCCTGGGTTCTCGGTGACTGGATTGGCCGGGTACTACGCGAGAGCCCTTTCTTCGGAGCCGATCCGGAGCTGCTCGCCGCACGCCTCGAAGCGGTCCTGCCGTCGCCGATTCCGTGCGACGACAACGACGATGCGCTGTGGCCCGCAGCCATGGGTACCGACCTATCATCCATCCATCTCGACGAGCTGTGGCTCATTCGCACACTCGTCGTCGCACAGGACAAGTGGGAGCCCCCCGGCGCGGTCCTGGATGGACTTCGACGTCTCGCAGATCGTCCTTTGAATGCCGCCGAGCGGCGCGCCGAAGCTGATCTGGAGGAAGGGCGCAACGCGCTGAATTGGCCGGGCGAGCACCTCGCTCCGCCGCTGGCCGCGCGCTGGTTGCTACATCTTCATCGCGCAGAATGGCTATCGAGAATTCATGTGGACGCGCAGCAAGAGACGTTGCGTTTTCTGGAGACCTGGATTGCAGGTAGTCACCCGAAGCGCGGTGTGTGGGTAATGCTCGCGCTCTATCGCGAAGCTCCGCAGCTCCGCGCGCTTGCCGATGTCACAAAAAAAATCTGGACATCCGCTGCAGAAAGAGATGATCTCGAGAGCGAGATGGGGGACGCCTTGGGACCATTCTGCCTCTGGGGCTCCACCTATCTTGCTACATTGGAGCCGAAGCATGCCGCTATTCTCGCGCGCCTCGCGACCCAGACCTCCGCGTCGTGGCGGGTCGGGGTCCTGATGACGATCGCCGAAGCGCAGCAGGCGTCTGGCGCTTCGATCGCTGCGCGCGAAGCGCTGCTTGGCCTCATCAAATCGACGAGCGAGGGATCGCTTCGATTGCCGGCGGCGGTGGCCGCTATCCAGCTTGGCCGCAAGCTGCCGGAGGCAGAGCGCGAGCCATTCTTGAATCGCGTGGATGCCCTGCTCAGGGGCGATCTTCGCGCCCATCCCAGTGTACGCGTGGAGCTGAAACGTGCCGGTCGTGCTGCCTGACTCACCCAAGACGCTCCGCTGCGCCTCTTTCCACTCGGTGAAGGGCGGAGTCGGGAAGTCGACGCTCTCCTACCTTGTGGCCCGGCTGCTCGCGGAAGAGGGGCCGGTCGTCCTGGTGGACGCCGACCTGACCGGGACCAGCCTCGCCGATGTGCTCCCACTCCGGGCTCCCCGATGGAACGGTGTTGGCGCCGACCAGATTCTGCCGCTCAATCTCCCGCCGGACGAGTGGAGCCCATGCGATCTCGAGTGTCAGCATCTGGCCAACAGAGCTTCGTTTCCCGACGGGCACCTCCGTGTGGTGCCGCTGCTGAACGACTTCTTACTGTGGGCGAAAGGGCGCTACGACGCCACCACGGACGTCGACCCTCGGGCCCTTTTCTGGAGGCTCCTGGAAGACGACCCGCTGGTGGATAGCCTCTTCGTGATCCCATCCAGTGCCCTACCGAACGATCTCACGCAGATCATGCCTTTGATCTACGATGAGCTTCACGCCGCCTACCTGGAGAGCCGTCTCGAATGGCTGCTGCACTGGATCCTTGAAAAGACCGACGTTCGCACGGTCGTCTTCGACACACCGCCAACAATCCCGGGGCTTTCTCGCGCCGTGCTCTCGATGGCGATGCGGCTTCCAGAGTACGTGGATCTCGCCGTAGACGGCGGCACTCCTCGTGAGCTCACGAAGGAGTACACGGAGCGGATCAACTGGACCCCGTTTCTGGTCGTCACTCCGGATATTCAGGATCTCCGAGCCGCCGAGCGCTGGCTCGAAGGCCCGGACAACCCCGATATCGATCGAATCCAGGTGGTGTTGAATCGGGCCACAAAATCCTGGAACGACCTCAAGCAGGAGTTGCCCCACAAGCTCAGCGGCGGCGGGGATCTGGCGCGTACATTGTACGAGGGAAAGCTGCTGCGCTCCCCGCTCGTGGTGTCGAGCGCTAGTTCGCTCAAGATATTCCGGCGTGATCCCCATGC
Organism: Byssovorax sp.; assembly: GCA_040006075.1. Lineage (GTDB taxonomy): Bacteria > Myxococcota_A > Polyangia > Polyangiales > Polyangiaceae > JANYGI01. The sequence goes on from JBDTXR010000134.1 coordinate 9,961, forward strand.
GTCGGACGTCGCGTCGAACGTCACGCCGCTCGTGGCTCGTATGAAGAGGTGAGCCCGTATGCTCGTGTCATTTCGGTCCAGGGTGCCTGTCCGGCACAATTGCTTCTTTCCGCGCGACGCTAACGAGGACACATTGTCCCCGATCGTGCTGCGGACGCGCATGGACGTGCGCCCGTCGAGGCTCGTGTTCCAGGGCAAGGTTCGGCCTCACAGCGCTTCTCTTGTGGAGCAGATCTACGAGGTACCCGGAACTCCAAGCAGCGCAGCCGTTCACTTTCCGTTCGTTTACTGCGGAAGTATCGCTGCCCATGTCGACGACGAAGAAGACGTGCACGTGAACCTATGGGAAGAACCGTCCGGCCGTGCGCTGGAAGCAGAATTGCCACGGAGCTGGTTTCGCGATCGACATCTCCACAAGGGCATGCCCTTTCGTCTCGTCACCTGGATGGTCGCAGCCAATGGGGCGCTCTCACCCATGCACTCCCTTGAAAGTCTGGTTCCTTGGCTCGACGGCGACGGGGATACGTCGCGGTCGCCGTCGGGCAACGCGGAGGGAAAGGAACCGTGAGCAGGCCTGAAATACTTTTTGTGCATGAGCCGCGCGCTGTTGGTCCGGAGGATCTGGCGGGGGAGTACCTGCATGTGGTCGTCTTTGGCCCGGGCCACGGCGAGGCGGTTCTGGTCCGGATGCCCGATGGGGAGGTCGGAGTCGTCGATGGGTGTGTCGACCCGCAGCCCGATTCGAGTACTCGGGATCCAGTGTCCGAACTGGTCGAGGCGTTGCACGTCGAACGACTTCTTTTTGCCTGCCTGACCCATCCACACGAGGATCATTACCTCGGCTTCGCGAAGCTCATCTCCCAGCGCCGTCCCAAACATCTCTGGTGGTCGGGAGCGCGTGAAGCAAAATTTCTGGGCTATTATCAGGAATATTTGAAGATAAGGGGACGGACCGGCGTTGACACGGGGGAGGAAGCGACAGGTGACCGTCTTGAAAAGCTCGTCAACGCGATCCATAAGCTCCGCGACAATCCCTCGACCGTCCAACCAACGCGCACGATGCCTCTCGAAGATTGGAAGGTTCTCTTGCGTCACCCGGCGCCCTGCGGTGAAGTAAGAATCGAGAGCATCCTCCCCTCGAATCATGGCGTGCGCGCCGCGGAGGAGGATGCGGGTCGGGTGCTCCACGCGATGCGCGAGAAAAAAGGAACGGTCAAAGGAATTCAACGTGCTTTCAACCCCAACCGCATCAGCGGCGCTCTGCTCCTTTCGTGGGGCGAGACGAGGGTGCTCCTCGGCGGTGACGCCATCTGTGAAGAGGGAACGCACGCGGGGTGGGACGGCTTGCCGCATTCTCTCGACAAGATTCACATGATCAAGGTCCCCCACCACGCTTCGCGAGGCGCGTACTCCGAGACACTTTGGAAGCGGATGCTGCCCGATCTCGCGGTCGTGACCTGTGTCAAGAACGCGACAGATCCTCAGCCGCCGCGGCCCGACATGCTGACGGCGCTCCTCCAGACTCCTTCCGACCTGGCGCTGACGGCGCGGCCTCACTGGTGGGAGCCATACGCCGCGCACAATCTCTGCGCCGAGCCGGAGATGGCGCCGAAAGCGCCTGAAGCAAAGCGCTCCGGCGATCTCGCTCTCCCACCAACGGCGAAATTCGCTCCCGCGAGTGACAGGCGTGAGAATGCGGTGGTGGTGCGCCTCGATAGTCACGGCCACATCGTGCGCGTGCAGCTTCACGGTGCAGCCCGCCGTCTGCGTCTCCGTGCGAGTCCGGCGGTAACCTCTGGTGTTGTTCCGCCGGACCCCGCATCAGCGTAGAACGCTCCCTTTCAGGCTCCGCGCATGGCGAGGATCGGGTTCATCCTCGCGGCGCGGACTGCCGGGAAGAAGCCTCCGACAAGGCCCATCACCGCGGCGAGGAGCATCGCCGAGAGCAAGATCCCGGGGGTGGGCTCGAAGGTGAAGACGATCTCCGACCAGCTCGCGAAGTTCATCGTCGAGAAGCGGACGAAGCCCATTCCCAGGGCGGCGATCGCGCCCACGGCCCCGCCGAGGAGGGAGAGGGCCATGGACTCGATCAGGAACGAGGTGAGGATGCTGAGGCGCGAGAAGCCGAGCGCCCGGAGAGTGCCAATCTCGCGCTGGCGGTTGGCGATGGAGGCGTGCATGGTGATCATCGCCCCGATCATCGCCCCGATCGAGAAGAAGATGGCGATCATCACGCCCATGGCGGTGATGAAGAGGCTCGTGCCGGCGCTCTGCTTCTCGTAGTATTCGGCCTCGCGCATCACCAGGAGGCCGAGCTGCGGATCCTGCTCGATCCGGAGCTTGAAGCTGTCGAGCTGGGTGGGATCCTGGAGGCGGGCGCGCACGCTCGACACCATGCCTTCGCGGCCGAACGAGGAGCGGATGGTGTTGAGATCGCCCCAGATCTCCGACTCGAACGAGGATCCTCCGTCGGAGAAGACGCCGACCACCTTGGCCGGACGGTTCTTGCGCATCTCGAACGTTTGACCGAGATCCAGGCCCTTGAAGCGGCCGCGGATCGCCTTGCCGATGATCACCTCGTCGGTGCCGGGCTGGGCCGCGCGGCCGTCGACGATCTTCACGTCGCGGCGGAAGGTCATCACGTTGTCGGGGACGCCGCGGATGGCCACGTTGGAGACGCCGTCGGCGCCGAGCTTGTCGAGGAGGATCACCAGCGAGACCTCGCCCACGCCGTCGGGCTGGCCATTGGGCTGCTTCTTCACCTCGCGGCCGGCGAGGATCAGGCCGACCTGCGTCTCCTCGATCCCGCTCGAGAGCTCGGCGTCGGAGCCCTTGCGCATCACGATGGCCACGTCGGGCTGCGCGGAGCGCCCCAGGGTCTTCTTGATGCCATTGGAGAGCATCATCACCGAGGCGAACACGAAGACCACGAGGGCCAGGCCGCCCGCGGCAGCGATGGTGGTGGAGAGCCGGACCGTGAGGTTCCGGAGGTTGTAGGCGAGGGGGATCATCAAGATCATGAGTGGTGATCCTCGGCTTACGCCACGCGCCGGAGCGCGTCGGTGACAGAGAGCTTGGAGGCCTGGTACGCCGGGAAAATCGCGGCGATCGTCGAGAGTCCCACCGTGAGCAAGACCGCGAGGATCATGGTCGTGGGCTCGATCCGGAAGTACGGGAACATGCTGCCCATGTTCTCTTCGAGGAAGCGCCCCATCCCCAGCTCGACGATGGGATAGGAGAGCGCGACGCCGACGAGCCCCGAGAGGAGGCCCACCGTGACGGCCTCGCCCACGATGAAGATCCCGATGTGACGGGGGCTGAAGCCCACGGCGCGGAGCACGCCGTACTCCCGCGTTCGCTCGCGCACCCCCATGGCGATGGTGTTGCCGAGGATCATCATCATGATCAGGAGGATGATCACCGAGACGATGTTGAGCGCCGTGAGGATGGCCGAGAGCATGGCCATGAACGAGAGGTTCATCGACCGCTCGCTCATCGTCGCGGTCTGCACGTCTTTCTCGTCGAAGATCCGGTCGATCTCGGCGCTGATCGCCGCGCCCTTGGTGGGGTCGTCGATGCGCGAGGTGATCCAGCCGATTTTGTCGCGGCGCCGCTCGGGGATCGACTCGTTCAGGTACTCCCAGTGGAACATGAACTGCGAGCGATCGACCGATTTGCGAGCGGCCTTGTAGATCCCGTCGACCGTGAACTGCCAGTCTCCAGGGTAGATGGTGCCGGTGAGGGTGACCCGGTCGCCGACCTTGACGCCGAGCTTCTTGGCGAGCACGTCGCCGACGATGGCGCCCTTGCGGTCCGCGAGCCAGGCCGCCTTCTGATCGGGCTCGATCAGCATCTCGTCGTAGACGTCGAGGCAGGTCGGGTCGATGGCGATCGAGGCGAAGAAGTCGTTGTCGTTCTTGGGGTTCTTGGCGCCGAACCAGTTGGAGTAACAGGCCTGCTTGATCCCAGGGACGGCGCGCACCGTGTCGATGTACTTCTTCGGCAAAGGCAGGACGAAGCTCACCTTGTGGCGGGTCCCGAGCCGGTCCTTGGCGGCGTAGTCGGCGGCGACGTTCCACGCCGACAGCACCGTTCGAAGCATGATGAAGGCCAGCACCGCCACCGCCGCGCCGACCACCGTGAGCGTGGTGCGGAACTTGTTCCGCAGCGCGTTGCGGGCCGCGACCGTGATCAGGTTCACAGCAGCCTCCCCTTGTCGAGCCGCCTCTGGATCTTGGCCCGCTCGGCCGCCGCGGGATCGTGGGTCACCATCAGGATCGTCTTCTTGAACTCGGTGTTCAGCGTCTCCAGGAGGTTCAAGATCTCGTCGGCGCTTTTGCGGTCGAGATCGCCTGTCGGCTCGTCGGCGACGATGATCTGCGGATCGTTGACGATGGCCCGCGCGATGGCCACGCGCTGCTCTTGCCCGCCCGAGAGCTGGCGTGGATAGTGGCCCATCCGGTCTTCCAGGCCGACGACGCGGAGGGCCGTTTGCGCCCGCTTCTTCCGCTCGGCGCCGCCCAGGCTGGTGAGGAGGAGCGGGAGCTCGACGTTCTCGGCCGCGGTGAGCACCGGCATCAGGTTGTAGGCCTGGAAGATGAATCCCATGGTCCGCGAGCGGAACGTCGCGAGATCGCCGTCGCTCATCGTCGAGAGGTTGTTGCCGGCGACGATGGCGGTGCCGCGCGTGGGCCGGTCGAGGCCGGCGATGAGGTTGAGCAGCGTCGATTTGCCGGAGCCCGAGGGCCCCATCAACGCTTCGTACGAGCCCTCGGCGATCTCGAGATCGAGGTTCTCGAGGACGACGATGGGCTCCTTGCCGCGGAAGAATGTCCTGGCGACGCCGCGGAGCTCGACGATCGGTTTGGCGCTGGGGGCCTTTTCCTCTGCCATCATTCCTTCTCTTTCTCTTTGACCTTCTGACCGTCCGAGAGCTCTTTCGCCGGCTGGCTCACGAGCTTGGTGCCCGGCGGCGGGCCGCTCGTGAGCTCGAAGCCGCTGCCCATCGCCGCGCCGACGGTGATTGGCACCATCCGCACCTTGTCCTGGTCGACCACGAAGACCACCTTTTCGCCGCCGCGCTCGGCGATGGCGGAGGCCGGCACCACCTGCTTCGGCGGCTCTTTCATGGCCTCGACCGTGAGCTCCTGGGCGAGGAAGCTCACCCGCGCGGCCATCTCCGGGAGCACGTTCTCCATGGCGTCGAGGAACTTCACCTTGACCACGATGGTGGCCTTGGCCCGGTTGACCCGCTTGCCCAGCTCGACCGCCGAGCCGCGATAGCGCTTGCTCGGATAGGCATCGAGGACAATCTCGCAGGGGGCGCCGATCTTCACGAGGTTGAGCCGGGCCTCGGGGACGTCGGTCTCGACCACCAGCGAGCGGAAATCGGCGATCTCCACCAGGGGCGCCTGCGGGCCGACGAGCTCGCCGACCTCGGGAGGCTTGGTGAGCACCGTGCCGTCGATTGGCGCGACGATGGTGCGGTCCTTGAGGAGGACCCGAAGGCTGGTCACCTCGCTCTGGGCGGCGCGGACCTCGGCGTCGCCGGCGCGCGCCGACTGCTCCAGGGCCTTTTGCCGGAGGATCATGTCGCCCAGGTTGGCGCCCCCGTTCACGCCCTTCTCGACCAGCTCCTTCTCGCGGCCGATCTGCTGGGTGAGCTCGGCGATGTTGGCCCGCGAGGCCTCGGCCCGCGCCAGTGCGGCGGCGGCGCGCGCGTCGGCCCAGGCGATCTGGCTCTTCTGATCGGCGTCCTCGAGGTCGGCGAGGACGTCGCCGGTCTTCACGACCGAGCCCTCCTTGATGGTGATCCTGGAGATGCGGCCCGGGATCTTTGCCCCGGGGCGGGCGACGATCTGGGGCACGACGTAGCCGGTGGACGTGACCGTGATCGACGATTGCGCCGGGGAAATCAAGGCGATCTCCGTCATCCCGATCTCGGTCTTGAAGACCTCGCCCTTGAGCCGCGGGTAGGTGACGACGCCAGCCGCGGCGGCGCCGGCGACCAGCACGGCCGCGAGAATGAAGCGGCCCGGGCCTTTGCGGTCCGGATCGACGTCGCGCTGGATCTTGAGCGAGGCCAGGTCCTGGCTGAGCGGGTTCCCCACGCCGGCCTCTTATCACGTGGAAATGCTGGAGTGAACATCTCTGCCCCGACGCCGGGCGGCCCACATGATCCAGATGTCATGGCGGGCACCCGTCGGGTCGTCGGATTTCGCAAAATGGGCCGTGAATCGAGGAGATCAGCGCGCTGGCACCGGCCTTGCGAAGAGCCTCGGAGCGTCCGCCAGTAACTTTCTTCGACGACGCTTCCTTCGCTTCCTTCGCTTCCTTTCCTTCGCTTCCTTTCCTTCGCTTCGTTGGCTTGGCTTATCGGGTTCGCTCCCTTGCTTCGCTTCTCAAATGGCGCCCTCCTTCACCGGGGGGCGCCATTCTCATTGGTGCCGGTGGGATCGGCCGCCGTCGCGGAGCAAGGACGCCACACGGGGCACGTTCGCCCCGCATCGAGCGCGCGCCCGGGCGCTCCGTGGAGGCTCCCGTCGGCGCGCGGAGACGACGGAGAGCGGTAAATCCCGGGAGAAAGCGCCGGACGCACGAAATCCGAGCGCGCGGCACACCCGGTGCAATGCTGCTCGCGGGTGAGACGCGGTGAGGAGCTCAATCCCACCGCGCCCCAAATAAGATCATCAAGTCCTGCTCTCCGTGACCCGGCGCTCCGCGCCGCGCGACGCGGGAGATGCGGTGGAGGGTTGTGCCGTGAACGCAAAGAAGTCTTTCCTGGTCGCTGGTGGGTTTATTCTGGGCGCGTTCCTGGCTGGCTGTGCCGCGCCGATGGCGCCCACGCAGTCGGTCCACGATCCGAAGATGCCTGATCCCGGCCCCGATCATCAGTACACGGTCGAGTTCCCGGATCCCGGTCACGGCGTGGCGCGGTACATCGGGATCACCATCGGCGACGACGTCGCCAAGCAGTGCGGTCTGGTCCAGAGTCACTTCGAGTTCGACTCGGCGGAGCCCATCCCGCAGGATCAGATCGTCCTCAAGGCCCTCGCCGGTTGCCTCAATCAGCCGAAGCTCGCCGACATCACCCTCGCCCTCGTGGGGCGCGCCGACGGGCGCGGCACCGACGCCTACAACAAGGCACTTGGCCTCCGTCGCGCCGAGCGGGTCAAGGCGCTCCTGGTCAACGCCGGGATGTCCGCCGACCGGATCTCGACCTCGTCCCGCGGCGATCGCGGCGCGATCGGCGACGATATGGCCGTCTCGTTTGGCTACGATCGACGCGTGGACGCCGTGGAAGTCGGCGTGGTGCACGCGCCGCGCTGAGCGCCGCCGGGACAGCCCGGCGGAGACCGAGACCGAATAACGAGGATCGAAGAGCGGATGTCCTCCCGGCTCTTCAATCCTCGTTTTGTTGATTGGCACGGTCGGGAGCCGACCAATCCGCGGTGGATTGGTCGGCTCCCCTGCGGTCACTGGGCCTCTTCGCGGTCCCAGTGACGGTGCTGGGCGATGGCCTCGGTCAGCGCTTTTTCGAAGCCGATCGGCTTCGCTGCGGCATGTACCGTGACCACGCCGCGACTCGACACGACCTTGCTCGCGGACTTCGCGTCGGCGAGATCGATCCCGTCGAGGTGCGCGGCTCCCAGGAGCTCGACGCCTTCCCCGATCGCCCCGATCGCCTTGCAGTGGGCGAACGCATCCTGGAGAAAGGTCAACACCGCGCGCTGCGTCTTCAGGACAGCCACGCTGGCCTTGCCGCCGGGGACGAAGACGGCGTCGTAGGTGACGGAGTCGACGGTGAGCTGGCTCTTGTCCACCGGGATCTCGTCGCCGTCGGCCGACTTGATCGTCCCCAGGGCACGAGCGATGACGTCCACGTGCGCTCCCTGGGCGGTGAGCGCGTCTTTCACATGAAGGAGCGATTTGCCGTCGACTCCGTCCGCCGCGAGGAAGGCGATCTTCCGGCTCTTGATGGTGTCCTTGACGGTGCTCTCCATGCTGAGCGCCGGTGAGGCGTCGACCGATTTCCCTTTCTTGACGGGACCTTTGGCGGACAGGACCTCTTTGCCAGGGACCTTGGCGCCGATCCCCTGGGCCACTCTCATGGCCAGGCCGCCGTCGACGCGGCCGAGCTGATCGACTACCCGCTGACGGATCTCGGGGCGCTCGACCTTGCCCAGCTCGAAGCGGAAGGCGGCGACGACGTGGTTCTGCTCGGGAGCAGACAGGCTATTCCAGAACAGCGTGGCCTGGCTGTAGTGATCCTTGAAGCTCTCGCTCCGCTCGCGGATCTTGTGGCCGTCGACCTTCTCGGCGTGGTGGACGAAGGCGCCGAGCTTCTCGGGCGCCATCATCGGACAGCCGCCGCCGAGCGAGTTGGGCTGGTACTGGGCGCGGCCGGTGGGGATCCGGTGCTGCGCCACCGCGTCGACCTGGTGGTTGTGGACGGGGACGAGAGGGCGGTTGATCGGGAGGTGCGCGAAGTTCGGGCCGCCGAGGCGGAGGAGCTGCGTATCGAGGTAAGAGAACAGCCGCGCTTGAAAGAGCGGATCGTTGGTGAAGTCGATGCCGGGGACGGCGTTCTGCACCATGAACGCCACCTGCTCCGTCTCGGCGAAGAAGTTGTCGGGGTTGCGGTTCAACGTCATCTTCCCGATGCGCCGCACCGGCACGAGCTCCTCGGGGATGAGCTTGGTGGCGTCGAGCAGATCGAAGGCAAACTGGTGCTCGTCTTCCTCCTCGACGATCTGCACCCCGAGCTCGAACTCGGGAAACTCCCCCGCTTCGATCGCGTCCCAGAGATCGCGCCGGTGAAAGTCGGAGTCCTTGCCGGCGAGCTTCTGGGCCTCGTCCCAGACCAGTGAGTGCATGCCGAGCAGCGGCTTCCAGTGGAACTTGACGAAGCGCGATTTTCCCTCGGCGGTGACGAAGCGGAAGGTGTGGACGCCGAAGCCCTCCATCATCCGGTAGCTGCGAGGGATGGCGCGATCCGACATCACCCACATGAGCATGTGAGTCGTCTCGGGCACCAGCGAGGCAAAGTCCCAGAACGTGTCGTGCGCCGAGGCGCCCTGCGGCATCTCGTTGTGGGGCTCGGGCTTCACCGCGTGGATGAGGTCCGGGAACTTGATGCCATCCTGGATGAAGAACACCGGGATGTTGTTGCCGACGAGGTCGAAGTTGCCCTCTTCGGTGTAGAACTTGGTCGCGAAGCCGCGGGCGTCACGGGCCGTGTCCGCCGCGCCGCGCGAGCCGACGACGGTCGAGAAGCGGACGAACACCGGGGTCTTCACGGCGGGATCCTGGAGAAATTTCGCGCGGGTCAGGTCTGCCACGGATTCGTAGACCTGGAAATAGCCGTGAGCGGCCGAGCCGCGGGCGTGCACCACGCGCTCGGGGATCCGCTCGTGATCGAAGTGGGTGATCTTCTCGCGGAGGTGAAAGTCCTCCATCAGCGTGGGCCCGCGCGAGCCCACCTTCAACGAGTCGTCCGTGGTGGTGAGGCGCGTGCCCTGATCGGTGGTGAAGTAGGTACCTTCCGGATCCTCGCGGAAGGGGTCCAGTGCTCTGTCCTTGGCGGTCTCGTTGATCTTCGGGGATTTTTCGCGCTTGTCCGTCTTCATGGGCGGCCGCCCTGGCAAGCTCCGTTCCCGCGGCCCGCCGCCGGGGTAAGGAGAAATCCCGGAAAATGGCGGTCGGGATACGCCTGATGACGAGAGGCCACGGGGCAGAGGTGCTCGGGCGTGGCGTTCTTGCACCACGCTCCGGGCCACGTGAACCGCGTGAAAAACAGCGCGGCGCGCGCAAACCGGGAAGCCGAGGGGAAATCGGGGGGCCGAGTCGGTTGGCCTGTCCGTTGCTGAGGGGGTCGCCACGCAGCAACGGAGCGCTCGTGTCGAATGCACCGATCCATCGGTTGCGGGGCCGGGGCCACGAGCCGCGGGATCTCCCATCTACCAG
>JBDTXR010000135.1:0-19886 GCA_040006075.1 Byssovorax sp.
GCGGGCATGTTCATGTTGCCGCTGCCGTTGTGCGCCGTCGTCGCGGTGTGGGTGACGACGCCCTTGCCCTCGGCCTTGACCTTGCCGCTGTAGGTCTTGAAGATGGCCTTGCCCATGTTCTTCTGGGACATGAGGCCCTTGGGCGTGGGGAGGTTGCTGACGCCGGCCTCGTCGCCCGAGGTGCGGGGAACCTCGGAGTCCTCGACGACGACACCCTTGTTGCTCATCAGCACCTTGGTGGTGGCCTTGTCGGTGTCGCTGATGCTCGCCATGTTGGGGAACGGCGTGGGGATCCCGCCGGGCCCCGCGGGCGGCGGCGGAGCGGGGATGTAGCAGGTGTCGGGGGCCGCCAGGGCCTGGCCGCCGGCCTTGGTTGCTGCAGGGAGAGGCATCGCGGGTGAGCTCCGTTCGAGGGGTGCTATCGAGTCGGGACGAGGGGATTGACGCGCGAGGCGCGGTTAGCCGAGGAGGACCTTCTTGCCGTCAATCGAGGTCTCGTCGGTCGAGACCAGCACCGAGCGGCGAGCGTGCATGGAGAGCACGTCCTTGACGATGGTGCGGAGCCGGCCAGCGCGGGTCTGCGCGAGATCCGAGGCGTCGCGGAAGGAGTCCCTGGTCTTCTCGACGAGGCGCTCGGCGGTGAGCTCGTATTTGACCACCGTCTGCGCGAGGCTCTCGGCGGTGACGGCGATCGAGCGCGCCAGCACCGTCGCGCGCGAGGTGGCGAGGCGCGCGCTCTTCGAGGTGACCTCGACGCTGGGGCTGGTGAGCGCAGCACGCTTGGCGTCGAGCGTGAGGCGGGTTGAAGAGGGGCTGTCGGCCGCGGTGGAGACCTCGAATCGGCGGGTGGTCTCGATGCTCACGTCGCGGCCGGAGCGGAGGGCGAGGTCGAGGGCCGACTCGATGACGACGCGGCCTTCGGGTGCGGAGAGGCGCAGATCGCCCGTGGGCGCGGCGATCTCGGCGTGGCCGTCTTCGTAGCGAACGAGGAGGCGCCCGCCGGCGTCGCGGAGCTCGAGGCGGCCGCCGTCGAGCTCGGCGCGCGCGCCGTCGGGAAGCACCAGCGCCTCGGGCGCGGCGGCGTGGAGGACGGCGATGACGTAGCTCTCGGCCTCGCCGAAGCTGACGATGACGCGGTCGCCGACGGTGGGCGTGTAGCCGGGGATCCGCGCGAGCCGCGCGTCGACCACCGCGCGCGAGGCGCCGTCTCCGCTGCGGCGCACGCGGAGGCGCTCGCCGACCTCTTCGATGACCGCGGGCTCGGTGGAGGGCGCGAACGCGAGCGCGGCGGCGGATCGAGGACGCGAAGCCCGGGTCGTTTTCATGCGAGCGCTCTCCTGTTCAACCCCGCACGCGCTTCGGATCGAAGTCTTCTGCGAGGGCGAGCTCGGGGTCGGTCTCCGAGACGTTCTTGAGGTTACAGCCTCTCATATTAGCGCCTTCTCGGGCCGCGCGGTGCAGGTTTGCTTGCTCGAGGTCGGCGCCGCCGAGGTCGGCTTGCTCGAGGTGCGCGTGGGCGAGGTTGGTGAACTTGAGCACCGCGTTCTGGAAGCTCGCCCCGCGGAGATCGGCGCGGCGAAGCCGACAGCCGAGGAGGTTGGCGCGGTCGGCGACGACCTTCAGCAGCGTGGCGTCGTCGAACGACGACTCGGCCAGGTTGGCCTCGCGGAGGTCGGCCTGATCGAGGATGGCGCCCTTGAAATCGCACGATGGAGCCTGGATCCGCTGGAGGTTGGCAAAGGCGAGCTTGGCGCCGACGAAGCTGACGCGAGCCGCGCGGACGCCGGCGAGGTTGGCCTCGCGCAGGTCGGCCTGGTCGAAGGTGGAATCGGTCAGGTCGCAGCCGGTGAACTCGATCCCGGTCGCCTTCGCGCCTTCGAGGAGGGCCTTGATGATCGACGCGCCGACGAGGCGGGCTCCGGTGAAATCGACGCCTTCGAGATCGGCCTTGAAGATCTTGGCGCCGCGGAGATCGGCGCGCTCGAGGCGCGGCTCGATCAGCCGCGACGTCGAGAGATCGGCGTCCGCGAGGTTCGCTCCGGTGAGGTCGACCGACTCGAGCTGGGTCTCGTGGAACACCGCGCCGGTGAAGTCGACGCCCGAAAGGCGCGCGCCTTCGAAGCGGACCGCGGTGAGGTTCGCGCCGCGCATCGAGGCGAACGAGAGATCGACGCCGCGGAGATCGCAGCCGGTGAGATCGCGGCCGTCGAGGTTGATCCGCGGGAGCGACGCGCCCGCCAGCGACGCGCCTGCGAGGCCCGCGCCGGAGAACGTCACGCCGTCGAGATCGGCGCCGTCCCAGCGGGTGCGCGCGAGGATCGCGTCCTCGATCGAGGCGCCGAGCAGGCAAGCCTTCGAGAGGTTGGCGTCGGTGAGATCGGCGCGATCGAGCTCGGCGTCGAGGAGGCGCGCGCTCTCGAGGTTGGCCCGCGCGAGCCGCGCTCCGGTGAGGATCGCCCCGGAGAGGCTCGCGCCGCCGAGATCGACGCCCTCGGCGTCGGTGCCGGAGAGGTTGGCTTTCTCGAGGAAAGCGCCCGCGAGGCGGGCTTCGCGGAGCACGGTGCCGCGGAGATCGGCCGCGCCGAAGCGCGCGCCGACCGCCTCGGCGTCCTCGAGGCTCCGCGGGATCCCGAGCACCTCGAAGCTCGCGCCGAGGATCGTCGAGCGCGCGAGATCGGCGCCGGTGAGATCGACGCCTTCGAGGATGGCCTCCGAGAGATCGACGTCGCGGATCGAGGCCTCGCGGAGGCGCGCGCCGCGGAGGCTGGTCCGGAGCAAGATCGCCTCGTCGAGCGTGGCGCCGCCGAGCTCGGCGCGATCGAGGAACGCGTCGTTGAGCACCGCGCCGTTGAGCAGCGCGCGCTCGAGCCGCGCCTCGATCAGCCGGGTCCCGAGCATCACCGCGCCGGAGAGCGCGGCCTCGGTGAGGATCGCGCGATCGAGCCTGGCGCCCGAGAGAACGCAGTCGTCGAGCCTCGCGCCGTGGAGCACGTTCGGCGCGGCGCCGCTCGGGCTCGAGGCGTCGAGATCGATGCAGACCGAGCTGCGGAGATCGGCGCCGGTGAGGTCGCAGCCCTCGAGGCGCGCGCCGATCAGCACCGCCGATCCGAGGTTGACCCCGCGGGCCGAGACGCCGCGGAGCACCGTGCGCGAGAGGTCGAGCGCCAGCGCTTCGAAGCCGTCGATGGTGACGCGCTCGATCGTCTCGCCGGCGAGCGATCCCGCCGCTGCAGCGGCCTCGAACTGTTCGCGCGTGGTGATCACGAGACTCCTATGCGAGCTTGGATCCGGTGACGATCGCCCCGTCGAGCTTCGCGTGATCGAGCTTGGCCTTCCACGTCTCGGCGGCGTGGAGGTTGGCTCCGCGGAGATCGGCGAGCGTGAGATCGGCGCGCTCGAAGATGGCCGCCATCAGGTTGGTGTGGAGGAACGACGCGCCGCCGAGCTTGGCGCGACGGAAGCGCGCCTCGGTGAGATCTGCCGTGGAGAACACGGTCTTCAGGCACGTCGCGCGCGCGAAGCTCGCGCCCGGGAGGACGGCGCCGAGGAAGGTCGCCTCGTTGAGCAGCGCGCGCTCCCAGATCGATCCCGGCGCTGCGAGGTTCGAGAAGATCGCCTTGGTCGCCTTCGCGCCTTCGACGCGCGCGCCGGGCATGACCACGTCGCGGAACGACGCGCCGTGGGCCGTGACCTCGTAGAGGCGCACCTGCGGGAGCGAGGCCTGGTCGAGCGTCGCGCCGTCGAGGTTCGCGCGGGTGAAGTCGGCCTCGTCCAGGTTCGCGCCGTCGAGGTGCGCGCCCGCGAGGTTGCAGCGTTCGAAGTGCGGCGACGCGCCGTGCGCCTCGACGAAAATCGCGCCCCCGAGATCGGCGCCGGAGAAGTCGGCCTCGTCGATCTTCGCGCCGGTGAAATCGGCCCGCTGCGCCTTGATTTCGGTGAGATCGGCCAGCGAGAGATCGGCGCCGCCGAGGCGCGCGTCGGTGAGATCCGCGCGCGCGAGCACCGCGCCTTCGAGCTTCGCACCGGCGAACGAGCAGCGCGCGAGGTTCGCGCCCTTGAGCAGCGTGGCGACGAGCGAGCGCTCGGTGAAATCGAGATCGGCGAGATCGGCGCCGGCGAGATCGAGCTCGTCGAAGGCCTCACCGGCGGCGAGCATTTCGATGACCCTGGCGCGGACCTGCGCGGGCGTCGGCGCGCTCGCCTCCTCGGTCGCGGGCTCGTCGACGGGCGGCGTGATCGCCGCGATCACCTCCGCGATGTTCTCCTCCGAGGCGCCCGCCGCGCGCAGCGACGCGGCGATCGCCACGGGATCCGGCGCCGCGGGCGGAGGCATGGGCGCGTCGTCGTCCGGCAATGGCACGCCTGCGGCCTCGAGCTTCTTCCGCACCTCTTCGCGCGCCTCGGCGATCTCCTCCTTCGCCGACCGATCGTTGGTCGGCGGCGCGATCGTCACCGTCTCGCCCTCGGGCTCGTCCTCCTCGGGCGGCTTCGGCGTCGCGGCGACGAGGTACTGCTCGCGGGCCTCGGCGAGGGTGATCGGCTCGGCGTCGAGGTCCTCGCGCGCGATGAAGATCGCCTCGATTTCAGGCGCTTCCTCGTCGCTCACCTCGACGAACGCGCGCCAGACGAGCGAGAGCTTCAGGGTGTCGACGTCGAGCGCGGCGGTGTCGAGCGCCAGCGGCAGCTCGCGGAAGTCGGCGCCCGCGGCCTCGGTCATTTGCAGGAAGCACCGCGCGCGCAGGCCGGGCAGGCGCCCGTCGAGGCGCGGCATGTCGGGGCGCATCCCCACGACGGTGAACGTCTCGTCGCCGACGAGGTACGGGAGCTGCTGGGCCCGGGGCGCGATCTGGAAGAAGGCCCAGTCGAAATCCTCGGGGAAATAAGGCCAACGCTGCTTGAACCAGCGACGGTCGTAGGTGCCGAGCTTCGACCAGCGCTCCTTCCACAGCATGGCGATCGGCGCGAAGCACACCGGCGCCGCCGCGTCGCCGGGCGAGCGGATCAGGTGCGCGGGATCCTCCAGGTTCGGCAGGCGCGCGACGCCGTCTTTGCCTGCGTTGCCCTTGTGGCCGGCGCCCACCGGGTTGGCCTCGAACGCCGGTCCGCCGAAGGCGCGCTCCCACGTGAGCGGCATCGTCTCGAAGGCCTCCGGCGCCGTCGGCGCGATCGCCAGGAGCGCCTTCTGCCAGTGGCGATCGCCGAGCACCGCGGCCCGCCGCACGAAGCCCTCGGCGCCGGTGCCGAAGCGAAATTCGACCTGCATCGCGGGCGTCGATCCGCCCGCGCTCGGCGGCGCGTACGCCGTGCCGGTGAGCGTGACGTCGGCCTTGGTCTTGAAGATCGCGAGGTCGGATCCGTGGGCCAGGCTCTTCTCCGGATCGTCGTCGAGGTGCACGTCGCCGATGGGAAATTCGCCTTCCTCGCGCAGCACCGCGGCGCCGTTCGCCACGATGTCGAACGTCCCTTTCACGACGATCGTGAGCGAGTCCTTCGGCGGGCGCACTTGCCAGGGCACCGTCACCGCGACGAGCGAGGTCGGGTTCACGATCGGCACCGCGGGCTTGTCGCCGCGCGTGGGCGGCGGGCGCGCGGGCGGCGCAGAGGCTGCGTTCGGGCTCGCGGCGTCGACGTGGGTCCGTTCGTCGGGGAAGCCTTCGCGCGCAGGGCTCTGCGGCGCCGAGGGCCCCCAAGGCGTCCCCGCGAGCGTCGTGGAGCGCGGCGCAGAGGCCGGCGCGGGCTGCGCGATCGCGAACGGCGCGACGGCCTTGAGCGCGTGCGCCTCGAGATCGGCGAGCGAGATCATCGCAGTCGTGTCGACCTCTTCCGGCTCGCGCTCGAACGACGACGGCGTCGAGATCGGAGCCGGCGGCGCGATCATCGCGGGCGCCGAGAGCGGCGCGGGCACCTCGGGGACGGTGGTCGCCTCGTCGGGGATCCCCTGGAAAACAGGCACCGGCGCGGCAGCGTGGCTCCACGGCGTGCCGGCGAGGCTCACCTGCCGCGGCGGCTCGGCGGGCGCCGTCGCGCTCTTCGCGAACGGGGTGACGGCCTTCCTCGCGTGAGCCTCGAGATCGGCGACCGTGAGCTTCGACGTCCGGTTGGGCCCGCCCTCGTCGTCGCTGTCCTCGACGGCCTCGATGTCGTCGATCGCCTCGATTTCAGGGACTTCGGGCGCGCTCGCGATCTCCGCGACCGGGCTCGCCACCGGCCACGCGAGCGGCCGCCCCGGCATCTCGACGCCCGCGTACACCCGGAGCGAGGGCAGGGCGGCCTCGCCCTCGGCGACGACCAGGTGCCCGCGCCAGATCACCGAGCAAACCTGGCGATCGGCGTCGATCACCAGCTGATCGGCCGTGAGCTCCACCGGCTGGAGCGGGCCGGATCCGCTCATCGCGCGGGCCACGCCGCGCACCTGCGGCAAGCGCGATTTCACCCGCGCGAGCGCCGGGTGGAGCCCGTCGAGGATGATCCACTCGTCGCCCTCGATGGTGTCGAGCTGCTGATCGAGCGGCGCCGGCTGGAAGTAGCCGAACGCGAAGCTCGATCCGAGATCGGGGATCCGCTCGGTGACCTGCGCGCGCGCCGCGGGATCGAGCAGCGATCGCCGCGCGGGCCAGCTCGCCGCGATCGGCCCCACGCCGGCGCAGCGCCGCGCGTCCGTGGGATCGACCAGGTTGGGAAGCGCGCTGCCCGGGGCCGCGCCGGTACCGATCGGGTTCGCGGCATCGCCCGGCCCGCCGTAGGCGCGCTCGTAGCGGAGCGGCATGCGCTGAAATGGCTGCGGGCTCCCGGGATTTGCAGCGGATCGATCGCCGAAGACGTGCACCGTTTTGTCGAGCAGGGCGCGCTCGCGGAAAATGCAGAGGCGCGCCGACATCGCCGGGACGGGGCGGCCGCTCGGCGCGTACGCGTGCCCCACCAGCACCACGCCGGCCTTGGGCAGGTACGGCGCGACCTCGCGCGCGGCCTCGACGCTGGCGGTGGGGTTCTTGTCGTGGAAGCGATCGCGCGCGACGATCTCCTCGGGCGCGATCAGCCGCGCGGGGCCGTCGGGCACGAGGCCGAACGTGGCTTTGACCACGATGGTGACGCGGAGAAATCCCTCCATGCGCCACAAGGCGCTGGCGCAGGAGACAGGATTGAGAGGGACGACCTCGACCGGCCAGGCAGATGACATGGGAGGAGAGCTCGCGAGGCTATCTCATCGCGAGCTCGTCGTTAATGGCCCTTCGATGCGGGGGACGACGACCCGATCCG
Organism: Byssovorax sp.; assembly: GCA_040006075.1. Taxonomy (GTDB): domain Bacteria; phylum Myxococcota_A; class Polyangia; order Polyangiales; family Polyangiaceae; genus JANYGI01. Next base: position 7,258 of record JBDTXR010000135.1, read on the forward strand.
GCGGCTCGGCGTCGGGATCCAGAGCTCCGACGCGTCGAAGTGGAGGTCTTCGAACGGCGGCGCCGACACCCGCGGCTCTTCCGACAGCGCGGCGGTGAGCACCCATTTGCCCCGGCAATTCTCGAAGATCTCGAGCACCTGGGCCTCGGGATCGGCGATCCACAGGTGGCTCACGCCGAGCTCGACGTAAGCGCGGCGCTTCGCGGTGAGGGTGAACGCGCGCGACCCGCCGCCGAGCACCTCGCACACCCACGCGGGGACGAGGCGCACCGGCGTGACCGCCGAGGCCAGCTCCTTCGCGCCCGCGCGCCACCCCGCCACGTCGGCGGTGACGATGCCCTCGGCGCCGATGGCGATCTCCACATCGCAGAGGAACGCCCACGCGTCGGGGACCGGATCGCCGAGCGACGAGCCGGCGACGACCATGGCCGAGATCTCGGCCAAGGTGTGGGCGCGCGCCACCGACGGAGGATCGGTGACGAACATGGCTCCTTCGAGGATGTGCCCCTCGTAGCCTTTCGGGAGATCGCGCACCTGCGACAGGAGCTCGTCGAACGTCGGTGGGGTCCGCCGGTGAGTCGAGTGGGTGTGACGCATGCTGCGATGCTACTCCCCTGCAGCGCGCCAAGGCCCATTTCGTCCGCGCAAATGCGCGGATGTTCCACCGCCGACACTTCGAACCGAGGAGGGCCTTCTTCCAGGATCTGGCGACGGAGATACGATATGCTGCGCCGCCGTGATTCGCGCGCGCACGCCGAGAAGAGCGCGAGGCCTGCCTTGACGACGCCGCGAGAGCCTGTCATCGTGGCCGCGATGGCGACCTCCACCACCACCCTCAGCGCGCGCGCCGCCGCGGCCGTCCCGACCATGTGTCGCCCGACGGCCCTCGTCGGCGCCAACGTCGCCTACGAGGCGGAGAGCTAGCCAGGTCGTCGTTCCTTTCTTCTGGAGCCCCGAGACACCTGGCAGAGACCAGGAGAGGGGCTCCTTGGAAAGTGGAGAGCGGCGATGAAGTGGTCGTATCGATTGAAACGCTGGGTCGCCCCGGGCCTGGCTCTACTGGCAGGTTGGCGGCGCCCCCGCCTCGATACCGGGAAGCGACAGCAAGGGCAGAGTCCATCGGCCCCGCCTGGGCCGATGGCGCGCACGCCGATGCGTGAGCTCGTCGATCTCGCCTGGCCGATCGCGGCCGGCATGCTCGGCGAGACGGCGCTCGGCCTGGTGGACACCAAGCTCGTGGGAGGGCTCGGGCCGGCGGCGCTCGGCGGCGTGGGGATGGCCACGGTGCTGCTGTACCTCGGCTATTCCATGGTCTTCGGGCTCATGCGCGGCGTGAAGGTCCGCACCGCGCACGCCGTGGGCGCGGGGCGCGGCGGCGACGCGATCCGCTACGCGCACGCGGGGATCGTCTTCGGCGCCGCCGCCGGACTCATTCTCTTCTTCGCCGCGCGCGACCTCGGCGCGGTCCTCCAATGGTTGCAGGTCGATCCGAAGATGATCCCCTATGCGCGGGATTACCTGGAGGCGCGATCGACAGGAGCGGTGGGCACCTGCGCCGTGGCGGCGCTCATCCAGTATCGCCAGGGCATGGGCGACGCGCGCACGCCGATGATCGTCGGCCTCGCGGGCAACCTGGTGAACGCTGCCCTCGCGTACGGCCTCATCTACGGGCGGTTCGGGCTACCGGCGCTGGGCGCGCGCGGCGCGGGCTACGGCACCGCGGCGACCGAGATGCTGGAGCTCGCGGTGCTCCTCGCGCTGGTGATCCGCGAAGGGCGATCGCAGCCCAGGCCGTCAATCACGCTGCGCGCGGCCATGCGCGAGGTCGCGGGCCTCGGCGTGCCCACGGGGCTTCATTTCGGCCTCGAGGTCGCCGCGTTCACCACCTTCACGGCGATCCTGGGGAGCTTCGGGGCCATCCAGATGGCGGCTCACCAGATCACCATGAACACCATCCGCGCCTCGTTTCTCCCGGGCGTGGCCGTGGCCGAGGCCGCGAGCGTGCTGGTCGCGCGATCGCTCGGGCGCCGACGCCTCGACGAGGCCGATCGCACCGCGCGGGCGGCTCTCTTGCTCGGGGTCGGGTTCATGACGATCTGCGGTGTCCTGTTTGGCCTCTTCGGAGCGGAGATCGCCGGCGGGTTCTCCGACGACGCCGAGGTCATCCTCATCGCTCGACGGCTGTTCCTCGTCGCCGCGGTGTTCCAGACCCTGGACGCCGTGAACATGATCCTCCGCGGCGCGCTCCGCGGCGCCAAGGACGTGCGCTGGGTGGCTGTCGCCGGGACCCTGATCGTGTGGTGTGCGATCCCGGGGACCGCGTTCGTGCTCGGTCGCCTGATGGGTTGGGGCGCGTTCGGAGGCTGGATCGGCTTCGTGATCGAGACGGCGATTGGCGCTCTCGTCATGGGCTACCGCTGGACCCGCGGGAGCTGGCGCGCCGAGTTCGCCGGGGAGCCGCGGGAGATCACCCCGGCGCCGACCCTGGCGACGGCCACACCGGCGTGAGCGAGAGAGGGTGTCAGAGCGCCGGCCGGGCGATAGCGGCCGGCGCCTCACTTCACTTGATGATGGTCGCGCAGCCGACGGTGATATCCACCTTGGCGTCGGCGGCGGCGGTCACGTCGGTGCAGGTCTTCCCGATCAGCTGGACCTGCTGCATCCCGGTGTAATCCCAGCAACCGTCCATCGCGCAGGCGTCGGCCGGATTCGAGCGCTTCGGGATGGTGGCCTTGGCGCCTGCCAGGGTGACGCCGACATTGACCAGCTTGAGGTCGATGGTCTTTCCCGCGGGCGGATCCGGCAAATTGTAGAGGCACCCCAGCGCCTTGCCGCGAATCGTGGTGATCGCCGTGGCGAGCGCGTCGGCGTTGAAGTTCGCGCCGTTGGAGAGATCGATGTGGCACGGCTTCGCCGGATCGGTGCCGGCCTGGGTGAACGCCGTCGCCTGATCGCAGGCCGGATCGAGGGTGTCGGGCGACCCGTTCACCGCGTAGGAGCTCAGCGCCAGGAGCATGCTGTACGGCGGCGTATCGTACGATCCCTGCTTCTCTCCATGGCTGTTGGAGCCGGGGACGCCGACGACGAAGGTGTTGATGGGCGCCGCGGGGTCGAGGCGAGTATCGTTGATGAACTTGGCCAGGACCGGCGGCTGCTCCCAGTCGGCGCAGCCGTTGTTATCCATGTACGCGGGGCGCGACGGCACGGCCACCGAGGTGCAGCTCCCCCCGCCGTCGGTGATCAGCACCACGAGCCGCTTGTCGACGTTCGGCACCTGCTTCAGGTACTTGTACGAGCTGTTGAGCGCGTCGTAGATGGGCGACGAGTCCGACGCATCCATGGTGTCGGGCCCATGGGCGATGAGATACTGGTAGATATCGTGGCGGATCCCGGTGGGCGCCGTCGACTTGTCGGTGCCTGCCAGCGTCATCGGCACCTGGGGAAGACCCGATACGCCGCAGGCCACCGGGAAATTGAAGATGCAGTCGGGCCCGGGCACCGTCTGCGGGTTGGGGAAGACCAGCATACCGAGTGACATCGTATCGAAGACGTTCTTGTCGATGGCCTGGACCACGGCGAGCTGCGCTGTCCCCCATTTGCCCTGCTGACCCATGCTCGCCGTGCCATCGAGCACGAAGAGCATCGCCGCCGAAGCCTGCTTGGCCGCGGCGCTGAAGGTCGCGCAGCTCTCGGCGCCGCCCGAGCCGCCGGAGCCCGGCCCGGTGGTGAACGCGCCTCCGCTGCCGCCCGCGCCCGTGGCCGTGCTCGTGCTCCCCCCGCCGCCCGCCCCGCCCGTTCCCGGCGGCTTCGCGGGGGCCGCCGAGCACCCGAGGCCGACCACGACAGCGAGCGAGAAACCAAGTCCACAGTGCCAGAGCCGCATGCGTGCCTCCTGCTCTCGGAAAGAGCGCCCTCAACGTACCGGTATCTTAAAGGCCGAACGGCGCCAATTGCATTGAAAAACGGGATAACCGGAGAAAGCTCCGCCCCGACGCGAGGGATGACCGCCTGGCCTCGGCGCTCGATCGCCTTGCTTTGGCGGCAATTCCCGGCGAAATGCGCGCAAGCCCGCCATCGCCGCGCCCGGGGCCATCGTCCGCTTCGCGCGCGTTCCCGACCGAGGCGTGAAGCGCGGGCGCGCCTCTGCTATGCTCGCACGCGCTCCACGCCCGCCATGCGCTTCCCCGATCGACTCGAAATCACGCTCGCCCAGCTCCTCGAGGGCCGCGGCGACGACCTCACCGGCGCGCTCGTCCCCTCGCTCCGCGCGCTCCAGCGCGCGACGGGCTGGGTGTCACCCGAAGGACTCGAAGAGATCTCGCTGCGCGTCGGCGTGCCCGTCGACGACGCCGCGAACATCGCCGACTACTTCGCGATGGTGCGGACGCCGCCCGCCGCCCGGCACACGCTCGAGGTCTGCGTCAACGGGAGCTGCCGTCGTCAGGGGAGCGAGGCTGTCCTCAGGTCCCTGGGCGCTCGCCTCGGCGTCGAGCCCGGCCAGGTCACCCCCGATGGAGCCTTTGCGCTCGTCGACATCATCTGTCTCGGTCGCTGCGGCCTGGGCCCGTCGATCCGCATCGACGGCGAGATCCGCGAAGGGTTCCGCGCCGACGCCGTCGACGCGCTGCTCGCGGATCTCACCCGCTGATCACCGCGCCCTCTTCATGGCACCCTCCGAGACCGAGTGTCTGCGACGATCTCCAGCGCTGGAGGGACAGAACCGGCAGCCGCCGAGATTCGACGACGACGCGGCCCGGGCGTTATGCCAGAGTCCCGCGCCATGCCGTTAGACGACATCCTCGGCCGCGTCGTGACCTTGCCGGTTCGCCGCTTTGCCCCGCCGGGCGCCTTCCTCGCGCCCGAGCCCGCCGATCTCTCGCCGGGCGCCCCGACGATCCTCCTGCCTCGCAGCGAGGTCCCCGCCGGCACCAAGGAGGGTGACGAGCTCGCCGTCTTCATCTACCTCGACTCGGAAGATCGCCCGATCGCCACCGCCAATCCGCCGCAAATCACCCTGGGCGAGGTCACGTTCCTCACGGTGAAAGACGTCGGCCGTGTCGGCGCCTTCTGCGACTGGGGCCTGATGAAAGAGCTGCTCGTCCCCCACGCCGAGCAAACCCGGGAAGTCTTCGTCGGCGATCGCCACCCGATTGGCCTCTACCTCGACGACTCCGGCCGCCTCGCCGGCACCATGCGCGTGACCGAAATGCTGCGCGACGACGGCAATTTCGAGCTCGACGAGTGGGTCGACGGAGAAGCCTGGCGCAACGAGCCCGAGCTCGGCCTCTTCGTGATCCTGGAGAAGCGCTTCGTCGGCCTCGTCCCCGCGAGCGAGCCCCACCAGCTCGCCCGCGGCACCGCAGCGAAGTTCCGGATCTCCAGCGTTCTCCCCGATGGAAAGGTCGAGCTCTCGCTCCGCGGCCACGCCCACGAAGAGGTGCAGGGCGACGCGCAGCGGATCCTGGACGTGCTGGGAAAACCGGGCGCTCCGCGCTTCGGGGACCGATCGAGCCCCGAGGAGATCCGGCGGTTGTTTGGCCTGAGCAAGAAGGCCTTCAAGCGCGCTGTGGGACGGTTGTTGAAGGAGCGTGTGGTGGAGATCGACGGCGAAGGGTGTGTGGCCCTCGCGCGACGGTGAGAGATCGAGCGTGATCCACTCGATCCAGCTATTGCACTTCGATCAGCACGTCAGACAGCTTCTCTGGATCGACCCGCACGGGCACCGAGGCTCCGGGGACCAAGGCGTGCACCACCCCGGCCGACATCAGCATCTTGGTGGTGGCCTCGTAGGGAGGCCGGCCGGGGAGCAGGATCTGCATCCGGATCGCCATTTGCGGGACGTTGTTGATCGCCATCCCGGTCGGCTGCGCGCCCATCACCTGGCCCGTGCCGACGATCCCGTGGACCCGGAGCCGTTCGGCCCGGGCCGCGGCCTTGCCCATTCCATAGCCGATCCCGCCGAAGATCAGCCCCATGGGCAGCAGCGTCACCAGCGCGATCCCGCAGCCAAATGCAGCACCGCTCGGCGCATCGAAGATCAGATCCGTGAGCGTCAGGACAATGCACACGGCCGAGGCGAAGAGGCAGAGGACACCGATCACGAAGAACGGCTTGTGGATCCCGCCGCTCACCGCGTCGGCCGCGGCTTTCCCGGCAACGACGGCGTGCTGGCCCTCGGCGACAGGGTAGCTCTGCTGGCAGAGGCGCATTGACGCGTTGAGCGCGATCACCCGGGAAATGGTCTGTCGCCCGCTCGCGCCCTGGCTCTCCATGGCCTGCTGGAGCAGGCTCACCGCAGCTTGCATTTGCCCGAGCCGCTCCCACGCGTTGGCGCGCAGCACCGAGCAGACGGCGTCCATGGCGTCCTGGATCGGGACGTCTTCAAAGCGACCACCCAGGGCGTGGAGCACCCCGTTCCAATCGCCCTTGGCGGTATCGATGAAGGCCCGCGAATACCGGTACTCGCTGTCGGTCTCGAGATCGTCCGACTGCTTGTCGCAGGGGGCGAGCCATTGCTCGGCGGCCTCCAGATCGCCCAGCCGGCAGGCGCTCCGGCAGAGATACCCGCGCATGACCTGCCGGTGCCGCGGGAGCGTGAACACCTCGAGCGCGCTCTCCAGCATGGCTCGTTGGCGGAGCCGGTCGGTCTGGTCGACGAAGTGCTGCGAGAGCACCATCGTCAGGAACAGCAGCCGCTCGGCCGCCTCGAAATTCGCCGTCACCCGGAGCTCTTGCCGGGTCGCCTGCCACACCGCCAGAGCCTCTTGCACCTTCCACGCGGGGAGCTGCCCGTTCGGCAGCAGCGCCTGCAAGCTGGGCGGCGGCAAGAGCGGTTTACCGTCCTGCGCGCGAAGCCGGTTGATCCGCTCTTGCTCGGAGATCGGAGCCTGAGGCGAGGCGAACGCCGGCCGATCGTCGCGGATCGAGAGCTGGTTCACCGCCGAGCAATAACGACACGAGATCTGCCCACCCGCCACCGACGCCTGGAGCGGAGCGCCGCAGTGGGTGCACAGAAGGATCCGGACCTGGAAGCTGAATGTCGTATCCATTGTCGAGGCTCCAGATCACCGACCACGATCAAATAACCGCGACCGCCAGGGAGCGGGCACTGCAATGGGTCTCAACCCCCTGCCGCCCCGAGCCCGCTCCCTCGCGGTCGCGGCTATTCAGCAGTCGTCGGGGCTTGCATGACACCGAGTCTAGTTGATGCCGCCCTCGCAGGCGAAGAGCACGTTGATCGCCGCCTTCGAGTCCTTCTGCACCACATCGCACGTGGCGGGGCAGAGGTGGATGGTGCCGGTCGAGAGATAGAACCCGTTCGGCACGCACGCGGCCGCGTCGGCCACCTGGGTGAAGTCCACGGCGTTGCCCATTCCACCCGGGGTGTACTGGACGACGACGCTCGCGAGATCGATGGTCTTGCCCATGGGCGCGTCGGGCACCGGGAAGTCACACGATACCTTCGCTCCGGCGATGACGCCCTGGGCGATGGCCTGGAAGACCACGTCGTACGACGTGGTGTCGCAGAGCGGGAAACGCAAGCTCTCGGTGAGCACGCTCAGGGCCTGGTAGCCCGTCCCCGGGTTCGCCGCGGTGGGGCATTTGCCGGTGATCACCGGGTCCATCGGCAAATACGGCGCCGTCGGAGGGTTGTTGTAGGCCATGGCCACGATGCTGTAGAAGCGATAGTTGCGCATGCTCGTGGTCGAGTCGGTGAACTGCATCGGCGAGAGCGCCTGGAGGTCCACGTCGAACTTGGCGGCGGTGGCGGTGCCGCCGGCCGCGGTGTTCTTGTCGTTGTAGGCGCCGCAGGTGACGCGGTCGTCGGTGATCTCGATGAAGGCCTTGTAGGCCTCCGGGCGGAGCCACTCCGACCAGCCGTTGGGCGCCAGGTTGAACTCGTCCGGCGTGGTGTACGTCGAGAAGATCTTGCACCACGAGTCGTTGCTCGCGATCTCGGTGCTGTAATGGTAAAACTTCCCGGGGTTGTTCACCGGCTTGGCGGGAGGCGGGTTGCAACCGCCGGCGGGAATGCCGCTCAGCGGGGCCTCGACACAGATGGACTGTCCCGCCGTGGCCTTGCCGTGGCGCGACACCAGGATGACGCGGTAGTCGAGCCCGCTCGCGTCGAGGATCGTGGAGAAGCTGGTGTTGATGTTCTTCTGAACGCCGACAATCTCCTCGGTCATGCTGCCGGAGTTGTCGATGAGGACGATGATGTCGACCGGCTTCTTGACCAGCGTCGCGGTGGAGCTCTGCGTCGCACAGGCGCTGTCCGGATCCAGGCCAGAGTCGTTGAGCCCGGCGTCGAACTCGACCGAGCCGCCCTCGCCCGTGCCGGTCGTGGAGTTTCCGCCCTGGCCCGCGCCTCCCGTCGGGCCGGTGGAGGTCGCCATGCCGGTGTGACCGGCGCCGCCCTGCCCCGCCGATTCGCCGGTGCCTCCGCAGCCGACTCCGGCGCCGAAGCTCGCCCCGAGGAGGCCCGAGAGCGCGCCGACGGTGATATAGTGGATGGTCTTCATTGGTTGTCTCCTCGTCGCGACCGGCGCAGGGATTGCAGGGATTTCCCGCTACATCTTCGCTGGATCGAGCCAGGAGATCAACGATATTCCGCGACGTGACCCACGATCGGCCGCGCGCTTCGCCGTCGGCGACGCGCCCCGGCTCGGGAGAAAGCGTGGTACGATCCTCGAACGATGGATACCCTCTTCCGCTGGATCCACCTCTCGGACATCCACACCGGCCATGGCGACAGGGCCTATGCCTGGGACCAGAGCATGGTCCTCGCGGAGATCGTGAGAGACATCGGCCTCCAGCGCGGGAAGCCGCCCGAGCGCCCGATCGACGCCGTGCTGGTTACGGGTGACATTGCCAACACCGGCGCGGGTCGAACGTCGACGGAATACGACAGCGCCGCCGCGTGGCTGCGCAGCGTGGCCACCGCGGCGGGCGTCACGCCGGCGCAGATCTTCGTCGTCCCGGGCAACCACGACGTCGATCGCGGCGCCGACAAGGACGACGCCGTGAAGCAGCTCGTCACGGCGCTCCGCGAGGGCACGAAGAGCCTCGACGACGCCCTCACCGACCCGGAGCCGCGCGCGCTCCTGGCGCGGCGCATGGCGCGTTACCTCGATTTTGCGGGGGGCTTTGCGCCGGTGGGCGCCACGGCCGACGACCGGCTCCACTGGGTTCATCGCTTCATCGCCCCGAGCGGGCTCGCGGTGCGCCTGGTCGGACTCAACACCTCGCTCCTCGCCGCGGGCGACGACGATCAGGGCAAGCTGCGCGTGGGGATGCGGCAAATCGGCCTGGCCTTCGCGGACATGCAAGAGGGCGAGCTGGTCCTGGCGCTGGGCCACCACCCGCTCGGCGGAGGGTGGTTGTTCGATCAACCGGAGATCGAGCCCTGGCTGAAGAAGCACGCTCACGCGCTGCTCACCGGCCATGTCCACGTGGCCAACGCCGAGGAGCTGCGGAGCGGCGCTGGCACCTCGTTCCTGCGGGTGGTGGCGGGATCGGCGCACGGCGACCGGATGCCGGTGGGCGTTCCTGCGGGCCATGGCTACAGCTTCGGAGCGATCGTGCGCGACGGAGCGGGCGCGCTTCACGCGCGGATCACCCCACGCAAATGGTCGGCCCCCAACGTGATGGGCTTTCGCCCCGACGTCGACAATCTGCCCGAGAATCAGGCGTACTCCGATCATCTGCTCCGACCTGCGCCCGCGCCCGCGCACCTGAAGACGACTCCAGGCCAGCCGGTGCGCGTGTTCATCTCCGGTACCGCGGAAGACGAGCCGATGCGCGCCGAGCTGCACAAGCACGTCGTGAGCCTTCGCCGCAGCGGAAAGGCCGTCTTCACCTACTCCCGCGACGTCCCCCCCGGCGTCGATCGCGCCGAGTGGGTCGCCGCCCAGCTCGCCGAGGCGCAGGTCATTCTGCTGCTCATCAGCCAGGACTACATCGCTTCGGACGACTACTACGAGAGCGAGCTCCTCCGCGCCGTCGAGCGCCACGACCGAGGCGAGGCCCGGGTCATCCCGATCATCCTCCACCCGCTCAACTTCGCCGGAGAGCCCTTCTCCAAGCTCCAGCAGCTCCCGAGCGACGCTATCGCCGGGGATCCGGCCGATCGGATCCATTTCCCCCGCGGCGGGTGCGCCGTCGATCAGTACCCGCGCGGCCGCGATTCGGCCTTCGTCCACATCGCCACCGAGATTGGCGCCGTGGTGGCCCGGATGCGCGGCGAGACCGTCGATCGGCGGTGATTGCGCGCGCCGTCGGGCGAGCGCCGACCGGCGCCGGCGCGGGCAGCGGTTCACGCTTCTTCACGGACACCGCGCCCGCGAGGTTGTAGCGTGCCGCGTCCCACCTGGCCGCGAGGATTCGAATGCAAGGCAAAGTCTGTATCGTCACGGGCAGCAACACGGGCATTGGCAAGGAGACGGCGCGCGGCCTCGCGCAGAAGGGCGCCACCGTCATCCTCGCCTGCCGCGACGTCGCCAAGGCCGGCGCAGCGCGCGACGACATCGCCGCGACCACCGGCCGCACCGACGTCGAGGTCGAGGCGCTGGATCTCGGCAGCACCGCCAGCATCCGGGCCTTCGCCAAGCGCTTCAAGGAGAAGCACGCCCGGCTCGACCTCCTCGTGAACAACGCCGGGGTGTGGCTCACCTCGCGCGCCACCACGGCCGAAGGCTTCGAGTCCACGTTCGGGGTCAACCACCTTGGCACCTTCTTGCTGACGCAAGAGCTGCTCCCGCTCCTCAAGGCCAGCGCCCCTTCGCGCATCGTCGTGCTCTCGTCCAACCTTCATTACAACGGGAAGATGGTCTGGGACGATCTCCAGTTCGAGCGCCGCAAGTTCTCGGGCCCCGCCGCCTACAACCAGTCCAAGCTCGCCAACGTGCTCTTCACGAAGGCCCTGTCCCGGCGCCTCGAAGACACCGGCGTGACGGTCAACGCCGTCCACCCGGGCGTCGTCGCCACCGAGCTCGCGCGCAGCTATCCGAAGCTCCTGGTGAAGCTGTTCCACCTCTTCCTGCTCACCCCCGAGCAGGGCGCCGCGTGCTCCATGCACGTGGCCACCGCGCCCGAGCTCTCCAAGGTGAGCGGCGAGTACTTCGAGAAGAGCAAGATCAAGCTGGCCTCGAAAGACGCCGTCGACGAGGCCGCGCAAGAGCGCCTGTGGAAGCTGAGCGAAACGCTCCTCAGCTAACCACGCTAGAAATGGCGGATCTCGCTGAGATCGCGGCGGAGCTCGGCCTGGAAGTCCGGGTGGGCGATGGAGATCAGCGCCGCGCCGCGCTCGCGCAGCGTCATGCCGTGCAGGTCCACGGCGCCGTGCTCGGTCACGACCCAGTGCACGTGGCCGCGGGTCGTGACGACACCGGCGCCGGGCTTGAGGGCCGAGGCGATGCGCGACACCGTGCCTCGCGCCGCCGTCGAGGGGAGCGCGATGATCGCCTTGCCGCCGCGCGAGAGGGCCGCTCCGCGGATGAAATCCATCTGTCCTCCGATGCCCGAGAAGACCTTGTGTCCCATCGAGTCGGCGCACACCTGGCCGGTGAGGTCGATCTCCAGGGCCGAGTTCATGGCCACGACGTTGTCGTTCTTGCGGATCAAGCTGGTGTCGTTGGTCCGGTCGCAGCCGTGGAACTCGACCAGGAGGTTGTCGTTGACGAAGTCGTACAGCCGTTGCGTCCCGTTGACGAAGCTGGTCACCGAGCGGCCGGGGTGCACCTTCTTCCGCTTGTTGGTGATCACCCCGGACTCGATGAGATCGATGACGCCGTCGGAGAACATCTCGGTGTGGATCCCGAGATCGTGCTTGTTCCCCAGGCGGCGCAGCACGGCGTCGGGGATGGCGCCGATCCCCATTTGCAGCGTCGATCCGTCGTCGACCAGGTCGGCCACGATCGCGCCGATGCGGGCCTCGACCTCGGTCGGCGCGGAGGCCTCGGCGGCGTAGATCGGCCGGTTGACGAGGGTGAAGGCGTGGAGGCTGTCGAGGCGAACCGCGGTGTTCCCGTGGGTGCGGGGCATCTGCTCGTTGATCTCGGCGACGACGAAGCGCGCTGAGTCGACCGCGGCGCGGGCGGCGTCGACCGAGGTCCCGAGCGTGCAGTTGCCATGAGCGTCGGGCGGGGAGAGCTGCACCAGGGCGACGTCGAGCGGGATGCGGCCCGTGAGAAAGAGACCGGGGATATCGGAGAGGAAGATCGGCATGAAATCGGCGCGCCCGGCGGCGACCGCCTCGCGCAGCGGAGGGCCGGTGAAGAGCGAGATCGACCGGAATCGCCCCTCGTGCTCGGGATCGGCGAAGTGGCACGGTCCGGCCGTGTGGAGGTGATAGAGCCGCACGCCCTCGAGCTCGCGGCGCAGACAGAGGGCCTCGAGCAGCCCGGTCGGCGTCGCCGCCGCGCCTTGAACGAAGATCCGCTGCTGGCTCGCGACGCAGGCGAGCGCATCTTCAGGCGAAACAGCGCGATTTTTCCAGCTCGGATCGAGGCCCATGCCGCTACTTCGACGCAGCCCTCGGCCGGTGTCAATCGCCTTCGCGCAAACCTAGCTCACCAGGTTCTCGGCCCACACCGAGGCCAGGGCCATGATCGTGTGCTGCGGATTCACCC